>NZ_JBTNDX010000004.1:0-241953 GCF_054510755.1 Pseudarthrobacter sp. MDT3-1
AAACTGGACTAGACATAATGATTAGATTCCTGGTTCTCGCCCCACGCGATCAAGCGGACTTGCTATGACCCAGTGGCACCGTTCCAGCCTGACACGTAGGGTGCCGCCGGCCACCGCAATGGCGGCCTTCACGCCAACCGCGCAACCGCTTCCCGCGGCTGCCTGACCAAAAAGAAACTACGCGACTGTCTCACATCCTTGACACACCTCACTGCGCAGCATCGGCCGAAGGTCTAAACCGTGCAGTACCACCTTGAGTATGCGATTGTTACAAATAGCAGCAATCGGGCCCAATCGTTGTTATGTTGTGTAGAACACCAATTTCATAGGGAACCGCTGACGAAGGACGAAATCGCGATGGAGCAGCTCGTAACCGAACGAAACTGGGCAGGCAACTACACTTACCGGGCTCCTGTGATCGTCCATCCGGGCAGCGTGGAGGAGCTGCAGGAGATCGTTGCCGGCGCCACCCGCGTCCGGGCGCTGGGCTCCCGCCATTCGTTCAATGACATTGCCGATTCCTCCGGCACGCTGGCCGTCCTTGACCGATTGGATTCTGGCATCCATGTCGACGCCCGGAGGATGACGGTGACAGTAAGTGGTGGCACGCGCTATGGCGCCCTCGCGGCCGAGCTACAGCGCCAGGGCTTCGCACTGCACAACCTGGCGTCCCTTCCGCACATCTCAGTAGCGGGAGCGGTAGCGACCGCAACCCACGGCTCCGGGGACGGTAACCGCAATCTGGCCGGCGCCGTGGCCAGTCTTGAGGTCGTCACCGCAGACGGAAGCATCCTCTCTGCCCGTCGCGGAGACGCATACTTTGACGGCATGGTGGTGGGTCTCGGCGCCCTGGGCATCGTCAGCCGATTGACCCTGGACATCGAACCCAGCTATCAGGTCCTCCAAATCGTTTACGAGAACCTCGACTGGAACCGTGTACTCGAGAACTTTGACGACGTCACGTCGTCTGCCTACAGCGTCAGCCTCTTCACTGACTGGAGCGGGCAGAGAATTGCCCAAGCCTGGCTCAAACGCAGGACCGGCGACCCCAGACAGGAGGTCCCGGAATCCGGATTCCACGGCGGAAGTCCGGCTGCCGAGAACCGGCACCCGTTACCGGGAATCCCGGGCAGCAGCTGCACCCAGCAGCTCGGCGTGCCCGGGCCCTGGTCCGACAGACTGGCTCACTTCCGCATGGAATTCAACCCAAGCAAGGGCGAGGAGCTCCAAACCGAGTACCTCATCCCCCGCGAGCACGCTGTGGACGCGCTTCGCACCGTGCGCAGGATCTCGGATCTCGTCACACCACTGCTGCTCATCGGCGAGATCCGCACCATCGCGCGAGACAACCTGTGGCTGAGCCCGAACTACGGCCGCGACGGCATCGGCCTGCACTTCACGTGGCGGCAGGACCAGCCGGCCGTCCACGCGATCCTGCCCCTCCTTGAAGCGGAGCTCGCACCGTTTGCCGCAAGGCCGCACTGGGGCAAGCTGTTCCACGGCGGTGTCTCAGCCATCGCGCCTCTTTATCCGCGCTTTGGTGACTTTATCGCCCTTGCCGACCGGCTGGACCCGGCCGGGAAGTTCCGCAACAGCTTCCTCAAGCACACAGTCTTTGGCAACTGATGGGTCACTACGATGCCCTCCCCCACTCCACGGTCCGTGCCGTCCGTCACAGAGCAGCTGCCGCCGTCCGCCGAGACGGATCCGTCTTGCCGGAACGACCTTGGCCTGATTACCCCCTTGTTCATCACCACCGGGTCCTGAGCCGCGCGCAGACCACCAAGAGGACGGCACTGAGCAGTTCAACAGTGGGCACCCTCCTCGGCCAGCTCGTTGCCGGGGACTTGTTTACGAGACAGCCTCTTCAGGCGAAGCGCAGGTGGGCAGGCCAAGCCCCGAGGTTCACCCGAGCCCGTCGACTGCGGCGATGGCCGTGTACCTGAAAATTCCTGCCTTCACAATCGGTCTCCTCGGCCTCGGCGGAAGCCGCCGGAAGGAAACCCGCTTTCCCAACGAACGCATCCCAACCGCAAGGGAATCTGTCAACACCGCAACGGCCGTCACAGAGGGTATGCGCTCGGAGCTGGACGCCTCTTACCGGATCGCGGGAATCGGAATGGCCGTGCCGGGCCTTGGTGAACTACACCGACGGGGGTAGCCCGGCACGCTCCCCACCTCGGTGGACACTGTGACCGCCCTTCGTTAGGGCGGCCCCACGTGTTCCCGCATTTTTCCTGCGGTCCCCATCACGACGAAGGCCCATGTAGAAACCTACGGGGCCCGGGGATCGACTCATCGAGGATCCTTGGGATTCACGGCAGCCGCTGCACCGGCGGGGCGCCTAGTGCGGAGCTGGGTCCCGGTGCACGAGCGTCCGAAGACCTACTACCTAGGACGGCGAATTCCGGGGGAACATGATCGAGCAGAACGGTTCAGCAGCAACCGCCCGGTTTGCGTGCAACACGTGGTAGCGCGCAGGGCGCTGTGGTAGTGGTCCTTTGAACTGCTGGTTTACAAATGTTCTGCATGGAGGGCAATATCTGCATTCAGTTGCAATTCCAGCCTCTCTGCGTGCTCGCTTTTGAGCTTGGACGAGCCTCCCGTACTTCAAAGCCACCAGATGGCGCCAGAGCGGGTCATTTTCAAGCGGCGGCGCTACGACCGAAAATATTTTCGAAGCCGATTATTCTTGATCACCAGTAAGGGCGGCGTTCGCGGCGGCAGCGCGGTACCGCGCGAGTACTTCGGGGGTGGGCGACGCGGTAACTTTCCGCGCAACCCCGGTGGCCCAATTGGGGAACTCTCCGGTTAGGAGCCCGGCGGCTTGCCGCGCGGCGCCATCCGCTACATATTCTCCCGGTTCAGGCACAATGACAGGAAGACCGAAGACTGCGGCAGTTATTGCTTGCAGGGCTTCAGAGCGTGCGCCTCCACCGACGAGGATGAGACGTTCGACGGTCACTCCCTGATCGGTGAGCGCAGCAAGTCCATCGGCAAGGGAGCATACGACCCCTTCGACAGCCGCGCGGGCGAGATGGCCCGGAGTGAAATTTGCCAGTGTCATTCCATGAAGGGAACCCGTTGCATCTGGCAGATTCGGTGTCCGTTCACCTTCGAAGTAAGGAATGAGGACCAGTCCGCCGGCCCCGGCGGGTACCGATAGGGCAAGCCGGGAAAGTTCAGCAACATCAAGGGAGAGCAAACGGGCTGTCGCATCAAGTACACGTGAAGCGTTCAGCGTGCAGACAAGTGGCAGAAAGTTTCCTGTTGCGTCGGCAAATCCTGCCACCTGTCCTGACTTATCGGTGACCGGTGTATCGGAGACAGCGAACACCGTACCGGATGTACCTACGGATACGACAACATCGCCCACGCCGGCGTTTACACCCAGGGCTGCGCCGGCGTTGTCGCCTGCACCGGCTCCAATCAGAGCACCTGAGGGTGTCTTTAGGTCTGATTGCAATGGACCGAGTACGAGAGGCAGCGCCGGTACGTGCCCGAGCGTGCGCTCCAGGACGTCCGTCAGATAACTCCCCATGGCAGGTGACCAGTATCCGGTGCCGGAGGCATCTGACCGGTCGGTTCGCAGTGCGGCCAGCCCCTCCGCGCCGCTTCCCGGCCCGTATCCCGCCAGCCGCCAACTCAGCCAGTCGTGCGGCAGGCAAACGGCAGCGGTACGTGCTGCGTTTTCCGGTTCGTTCTCCGCCAGCCAACGCAGCTTGGTCGCCGTGATCGAGGCCACCGGGACAGTCCCGGTGGCCTCGGCCCAGAATGCCGGCCCGCCTGTCTCCTCGATGAGTGCCTGCGCCGCAGGGGCCGATCGGGTGTCATTCCAGAGCAGTGCCGGTCGGACCACCGCACCATCGGCATCCAGGCAGACCATCCCGTGCTGCTGCCCGCTCACCGAAACGGCGGCCACATCATCCAGACCACCAGCTGCATTGATGGCCGACTGTAGCGCGGTCCACCAGAGCTCCGGGTCAATCTCCGTGCCCTCGGGGTGACGTGCCGAACCTTTACGGAGGAGAACACCGGTTTCGGCGTCCCGAATGACGATTTTGCAGGATTGGGTGGAGCTATCCACTCCGGCGACCAATGGCATGGCTGGGTTCTTTCAAAAGGGTTTGAATCAAAACGAATCGTGTGGTGCGCCGTCGGACCCGGACAAACCGGGTCCGACGGCGGGCATGGAGTGCTTTCGCCCTTAGCGGGCGTTGAGCAGGTGCTCGATGGCGAGCTGGTTGAGCCGGACGAACGCGAAGGAGCGCTTCCCTGCCTTGCTGGCGTCGAAGTCCTCGAACGAGGACTTGTCCGCGAGCAGGTCCGCCGTGGATTCACCCGCAGTGAGCGTGGGTTCGCCGAGTTCGAAGACTCCGGAGGTTTTCAGGGCTTCCTGCACTTCAGGGTCGGCGCGGAAGGCGAGGGCCCGTTCCTTGAGGAGGAGGTACATGGCCATGTTGGACTTCGCGGACTCCCAGACGCCGTCGTAACCGTCGGTGCGGGAGGGCTTGTAGTCGAAGTGGCGCGGGCCGTCGTAGCGAGGGCCGCCGTTGGGGAAGCCGTTCTCCAGAAGGTCCACGGTGAAGAAGGCGCTGGTGAGGTCGCCATGGCCGAAGACGAGGTCCTGGTCGTATTTGATGCCGCGCTGCCCGTTGAGGTCGATGTGGAAAAGCTTGCCCGCCCAGAGGGCCTGGGCGATGCCGTGGGTGAAGTTCAGGCCCGCCATCTGTTCGTGGCCGGTTTCGGGGTTCAGGCCCACGATGTCGCCGTGTTCGAGCTGGGCGATGAACGCCAGGGCGTGGCCGACAGTGGGCAGGAAAATGTCGCCGCGGGGTTCGTTGGGTTTGGGTTCGAGGGCGATGCGCAGGTTGTAGCCCTTGTCCTTGATGTAAGCGGCGGCGGTGTCCACGCCTTCCTTCATCCGGTCCAGCGCCGCAGACAGGTCCTTGGAACCGTCGTATTCGCTACCTTCACGCCCGCCCCACATCACAAAGGTTTCCGCGCCGAACTCGGCAGCGGAGTCGATGTTGCGCAGGACCTTGCTCAGCGCGAAGCGGCGGACGGAACGATCATTGGAGGTAAACCCGCCGTCCTTGAAGACCGGGTGGCTGAACAGGTTGGTGGTCACCATCGGGACCTTCAAGCCAGTCTCGGCAAGAGCTGACTTGAAGTTCTTCAGGATCAGCTCCCGTTCCGACGCCGTGGCATCGAAGGGAACCAGGTCATTGTCATGGAAGGTGACGCCGTAGGCGCCCAGTTCGCTAAGCCGGTGGACGGCCTCGACCGGGTCCAGTGCTGCACGCGTGGCAACGCCGAAGGGGTCGGCGCCGGTCCATCCGACTGTCCAGAGGCCGAACGTGAAACGGTCTTCGGGTGTGGGTTGTACTGTCATTTCTAGCACCTCTTTGGGATGGTGGGATTGATTGGGTTGGCTTGCTGAGCGTGGTCCAGCTATAGGACCGGTTCTCTCGCATGCCTGAGGTCCTGATATCGGAGCCCAGTCGTTTGGGACAGGCTCTTGGTCAGGGGTGCCCCGGAGATTCTTTGTGAATGCGTTCGAGGATTTTGACAACTTCCAGGGCCTCGTGCGGAGCAACGGGTGCGGCGCCTGTTCCACGAATGGCGGCGGCTACGCCCTCATAAAAGGCCGGGTAGCTGCCCCTTTCGGTAGGGACTTTGGAGGGTGGGGGGTAACCGGCGGCTGAGATCCCCAGCGTTCCCCAGGTCTCCTCGGGCATGATGCCGTATCGGTCGTCGTCCGGCAGAAGGCCGGAGGCCAAGGCTGGTTCCTGACCGTCCAGCCCGTATGAAACGTAAGCTCCCCCCGTACCCAGCACACGGAACCGCGGTCCGGGCTGGCCACCCAGTCTGCTCATCCACAATCGTGAGCACACCCCAGATTTGTGATGGAGTTCGATGTAGCTAGCGTCATCGTTGCCGCCACCGGCTCGGACTGTTCGCAGATCTGATCTCACATTCGATACCGGGCCGAAGAGGACAAGGGCCTGGTCAATCAGGTGGCTTCCCAGGTCAAAGGCCACTCCGCCACCAAGTGAGGGGGGTGTAACGTCCTGCCATTTGGTGTCCGCCTCGGGCGCCCAGTGCTCGAAACTGGATTCGAATTGGTAAATCTTTCCCAGCTCGCCGGCAGCGATGATCTTCTTAATGGTGAGAAAATCTCCGTCCCATCGTCTGTTTTGGAAAACGATCAGCGGTTTGTCGGCCTCTTCGGCTTTTTGGATCAGCCGCTCAGCGTCGGCCACGGACGCGGCAAAAGGCTTGTCAACAACGAGACCCACTCCCCTGTCCAAAAAGGCCATGCCTTGGGCGAGGTGCGTGGAGGGCGGGCCAGCTAGAACGACGAGATCAAGCCCAGGGGCGTGGTCCAGGAGTTCGTTGGAGTCGGCAACAATGGTGGCCTTTGGGTGGTCACGCTGTGCCTGCCTCCTGCGGCTCGAGTCATTTGTTGCAATGAAATCCAAGGAGAAAGAGGGGCTGGCTTCGATGAAAGGACAGTGGAATACTTTACCTGCAAGACCGTATCCGACGACTCCGACGCGGATAGGGCGGTCTGCCTCAGTTTCGGGTGTGATGGAAGTCATAATTGAAGAGTACGCTGTTATCCTGCATTTGTTCAAGCAAACTACATATTAAAATTTGATCGACGGACGCGATGGCCACTCAATGGACTCTGCGGTCCTTCACCCCTCACTCTTAGAAGGGACGGTGTCCAATTGAGGCTCTGCAGGAAACACGACGGTTGGAGATGCTGTGTCGACGAGTAGCTTCTCTTCGCCCAGGGATGCCGGACCACGGCCGCAGGCAATGGGAAATAACCTGGACAGTGTCCGTCAGCACAACCTGTCCACGATTCTTACGCTGGTACATCACGCAGGGAGCATCCCAAGGGCACAACTTACCCGGCGGACCGGGCTGAACCGGTCCACCATAGCGGCCCTGGTGGGCGAACTGGTTGATCTCCGCTTGGTCACAGAATCCTCGGGGGAGACAACCAGCCAGGTAGGACGGCCGAGCTCCGTTGTGCAAACCAACCCCGATACGGTCGCGATTGCGGTGAACCCCGAGGTAGACGCTGTAACCGTGGGGGTGGTCGGGCTGGGAGGGGTTGTCCAGAACCGCATCCGTTTTCCCACGGAGAAACCTCCGACGGTTCGCGAAGCTGTGAACATCACCTCGGCGATCATTGCGGGCATTCAGGGCGGCCTTCAGACTGAAACGCGCATTGTTGGAATTGGAATCGCCGTTCCCGGCTTGGTCTGCCAGAGCAACGGACTGGTCCGCCTGGCTCCGCATCTTGGGTGGAAAGACGAGCCGCTGACGGAAATGCTGGCGGACGCTACCGGATACCCCACTTCCGCCGGCAATGATGCAAGCCTTGGCGCCCGTGCAGAACGGACGTTTGGCGCCGGCCGTGGCATTGACGACATGATCTATCTCAACGGCGGAGCCAGCGGCGTCGGCGGAGGAGTCATCTCCAGCGGTGTCGCACTCGGCGGAACCAGTGGGTATGCCGGAGAGTTGGGCCACACTCGTGTACGTAGCGACGGCAGGGCCGACAGCGCCGGTGTCCGCGGCACATTCGAGTCAGAAGTGACAAGGTTGGCGTTGCTTGAGGTTCTGGGCCTGTCCTCCGCCGACACGGATGAACTCGAACAGGCACTGTTCGCCGCCAAGTCACTGGCGGTCCGTTCCGAAGTGAACCGACAGCTGGACTTTCTCGGCATCGCTCTTGGCGGCGCCATCAACATTCTTAATCCGCGACTGATTATTCTGGGAGGCTTCCTCGGATCCCTGTATGCGCTGGACCCCGAACGCCTTCACAAAGTGGTCGCGCATGAGGCCCTTCCAGTGTCATGGAACGACGTCACGATTTCCCGGCCAAAGCTGGGGGCCGACCTTCTCATGGTGGGGGCAGCGGAGCTAGCGTTCTCACCGCTTCTCGCCGATCCCGCTGGCTTATCAGCCCAGAAAGCAGGGAGGGTGCCCGACAAATCCTCCCAAGAGTCAGAGAGGACGGCCCTTAATGGCAGCCGATGAGTTTACTGTCAGCAACGGTCGCGGTCTGGTTATGACCGTCAGCAGCTTCGGTGCACGCCTCGTTGAGCTGCAGGTGCCGGACAGAAACGGCACACCTGACAATGTGGTCCTAGGCTTGGACACACTGGAGTCCTACAAACGCCACACTGATTTGTACCTTGGAGCCACCATCGGCCGGGTGGCTGGACGTATTGCGGGGGGACGTTTCGTTTCGGTCGATCTGGACGTCCAGCTCGACCGAAATGAGGGAAACAACCATCTTCACGGGGGCAGCTCCCGAAGTTTCGACCGTGTTGACTGGTCGGTGACCGAATCGGAACCTGACGGCGGCAAGGGCATCGTCTTCGAATATGTCAGTCCCCATCTGGAGGAGGGCTACCCTGGGAATTTGTACGCACGCGTCGAATACCTGCTCACAGACACGAATGAGATGTGGACGGTCTTCACGGCAGCGTGTGACCAATCCACGCCGGTCAACCTCACTAATCACAGCTACTGGAATCTCGCCGGTGGGAACGTCCCCGTAACAGACCACCACCTGATGATTGCAGCGCAGAACGTACTGCGGACGGGCCCGGACCTCATCCCCACGGGCGCCCTGCAGCCCGTGGCGGGTACGGCACTCGATTATCGCCTACGGCGCCCAATAGCAGACCTGCTCCCCGCCGAGGGCGGTGAGCCGTGGCCGGGACTGGACCATACCTACGTGCTGGATGCCCGCGACGGCAGCCATCAGCTCGCCGCCACCCTCTACGACCCGGCGAGCGGCCGCACCATGGAGCTGTTGACATCCGAGCCGTCACTGCAGGTCTACAGCGCTAACCGGCTGCCCAGAATAGCGGGGCGCAACGGTTCCATCTTTGGTGCGGGACACGCTCTTTGCCTTGAGCCCCAGCACATCCCTGATTCACCTGCCCTCCCAGGGTTTCCCTCGATTGTTCTGTCGGCAGGCCGCCAGTACCGCCACAGCAGCTGTTACCGATTCAGCGCCACATGATTGACCAATTCAAGCCGCTCCCGTAGTAGGCGAGTGCCGTTTGCGGCACCCGGGCACTGCGTTCACTGGCGTTGCGTTGGAGGAGGCGGTCACAGCTGCCACTAAAGGTCAGTGGTTCCTCTCAACTTATTGCCTTGGTTGCCGGTAATCGCCTCACTTATTCCAAAGCCACTCCCGTGATGCACTCCGAGTCGCCCCGGTACGAGAGGTCCTTGACCGGGCCGCCATACCTCTTTGCAGCCCGCCATTGGCTGGAAAGTGTGGGTTTTGAGGGCTACGTTCGCAAGCCGACAGAATCCGACATTAAAACCTGGCCGGCAATCATTGCTTTTGTTGTTAGACCCAACTATATTGGTTGGTAAGTGACTTGGGTCACCCTCGAGGGATCCTTATCCCACGCTATTTTCAACGATGAGAAGGAGCGCACGCGTGACTGAACGCCCAGCCCCTGATGCTGACGGTTTCCTGCTCAATGTCCAAGGAATCAGCAAGCACTATCAGGGTGTTACCGCCTTGGACGCCGTCGGACTCCAGGTCCGTCCCGCCGAGATACACGCATTGCTCGGTGGCAACGGCGCCGGCAAATCGACGCTTATCAACATTCTTTCGGGCCTCACCTCCCCTGACTCCGGAACGATCATGCTGTCGGGCAATCGGCTGGAGCTGCGCCGGCCCACCGATGCGCTGGGCAGCGGTATCAATACCATTCACCAGGAGCTCTCCCTGGTTCCTGCCCTGACGACGTTGGACAACATCTTTCTTGGCAGAGAAGTAAATGCACGGTTCCTTGGTTTAAACGTGAGGCTGGACCGCCGCCACATGGAAGATCGTGTGCGGTCCCTGGCCTCCGAGTTCGGGCTCACGGAGGAAGACCTGAAGCTGCCCGTCGGCGAATTCGGAGCCCTGAAGAAACGGGTCGTCGAAATCGTCAAGGCTCTGGCCTTTGACACCCGCCTCCTGATCCTCGATGAGCCAACATCGGGCCTTGAAGAAGAGGAGCGCCTGAATCTTTTCGAGCACATGCGCCGCCTGCGCGGCAAGGGAGTCTCCCTCATCTGGGTGACGCACCATCTTGAGGAACTCTTTGGGCTCGCTGACACTGCCACCGTCTTCAGGGACGGCCGCCTCGTCGGTACCGTTGAGGTTCCAGACACCTCCGTTGACGATCTGCTGGGCATGATGTTCGGCATAGCCGCAGGGGAATTCGGCTCCACGGCCACCGCAGCGGTCGTCACGGAGGCAGAAGAGTCCCGCGAAGAAGTCCTCCGTCTCACCGATGTCAACCGCAGCTACATCCTCCGTGACATTTCCCTTACCGTCCATAAGGGCGAAGTCCTGGGGATCGCAGGGCTCGCGGGGGCAGGCCGCACAGAACTCGCCCGCGCGATCATGGGCATCGACAAGATCAGCAGTGGGACTGTGCACCTGAAAGGCAAGGCGGTCAAGTTTTCCGATTCGAGCGCCGCCTATCAAAAGGGGCTGGCGATGCTGCCCGAGGACCGGAAGCAGTTGGGCATTCTGCCTGAACTGTCTGTCTCGGAAAACATCTCCATTTCCAGCCTTGATCGGGTCTCGTGGCTGGGTTTCGTTCTGAAAGGCCGCGACGAGGTGTCCCAGGCGGAAAGCTACCGGCAACGTCTTGGCATCAAGACCGCCGATGTGAGGGAAAAAATTCGGAATCTCAGCGGTGGAAACCAGCAAAAGGCCATTGTCGCCCGTTGCCTTAACACCAACCCCGATCTGCTGATTTTCGACGAACCTACCCAGGGCATCGATGTCTCCGCCAAAGTCGAGGTCCACAACCTGATCCGTGAATTCGTGGCGAACGGGGGCGCAGCCATCGTTATCGCTTCGGAGATCGGGGAGCTCGTCGAGCTGAGCCATCGGGTCATCATCATGAAAAAGGGGAGGCTCGTGGGCTCGGTCGACCATGTCCCCCATGCCCTGGTCTCGGGCCAGTTTGAAGCCGTCAAAAACCGTATCCTCGCAATGTCTGCAGGCAGGACCGAATCATGAACTTCCAACGGGCTGCGTCCCGCATCCTTTCTACCAGCGGCGTTCCCATCGTCATCGCGCTGGTCATCGTCATCATCGTCTTTCAGATCATGTCTCCAGTATTTTTGACCTCGGGAAGCGTCCGCGACTACATCAATAACGCTATCCCGATCCTCCTCCTCACCGTCGGAGTGGCAATCGTGATCGTCGGCGGCGGCATCGATCTCTCCGTCGGAACCGTCGCGGGACTCAGCGCCGGTACCACGATGTGGGCACTCGTCTCCGGCGCCCCAACATGGACGGCCGTGGCTGTAGGCGTTGCCACCGGGCTGGTCTTCGGCCTATTCAACGGGCTGATGATCACAGTATTTGGAATCAATGACTTTATCGTTACCCTCGCAACACTGAATATAGCCGGCGGCCTGCTCATTGTCCTGACGGAAAAGGTTCCACTCCAGGGCGTCAGCACCCCAGGCTTCTCGGACCTTGTATACGGAAACTTCCTTGGGGTTCCCACGGGATTCTGGATAGCAGCGATCATTTTTGTCCTCATGCAGTTCCTCCTCATCAGAACTGTCTTCGGACGCCGTATCTTTGCCATAGGCATCGCCCCCGGTGCGGCAAATGTCGCCGGCGTGAACGTGAACCGCGTCAGGCTCGGAACCTTCGTTATCTCGGGGCTGCTCGCCGGCGCAGCCGGTGTCCTGTTGGCATCACGCCTGGGGGCCGTCCAGGCCTTCCTTGGCAACGGCTACGAATTCGTTGCCATCGCCGGGGCAGTTCTGGGTGGCGTGAGCCTCGCCGGAGGCAGAGGCTCAGTCTGGGCGGCGGTCGCCGGCGGGCTCATGCTCGCCACTCTCCAGCAGGGACTGCGGCTTAACGGTGTGGACCCGGTGTACTTCAGCATCGTGACTGGACTCTGCATCGTTGCCGGAGTTGTCTTCGATCGAAGAATCCAGCAGTTGGTACTGGGCGGTATTAGGAAACGCAGCAAAAGTGGCCCTACACCTCCGGCGCCGGCAAAGCTCCAGGAAACACACTTGCTCGGCACAGGGAAGCAGGACTGAGAAATGGAAACGACTTCATTGAAGAAGAACCAGACTGTGGTCGACCGCGTCGTCACCCGTCTGCTTGTCGACCCGACGCTGGGGGTGCTGGCCCTGTTGGTG
The DNA here is from genome assembly GCF_054510755.1 of Pseudarthrobacter sp. MDT3-1. Classification (NCBI taxonomy): domain Bacteria; kingdom Bacillati; phylum Actinomycetota; class Actinomycetes; order Micrococcales; family Micrococcaceae; genus Pseudarthrobacter; species Pseudarthrobacter sp. MDT3-1. The sequence continues at coordinate 12,223 of NZ_JBTNDX010000004.1, forward strand.
CTCATCTGTCTGCTGGCAGCGTTCACACTGCCGGTGTTTCTCAACGGCTCAAACCTCTACAACCTCGTCAATAACAGCCTCGTGGTCATGATCCTGGCCATGGGCATGACGGTCGTTCTGGTCTCCGGAGGCATCGATCTGTCGATAGGCACCACGATGGCACTCTGCGCTGGTGTCTCCGCGGCCGCCATGAACTTTGGACTGCCGCTGTTCGCAGCGCTCCTGGCCGCACTGGCCATGGGGGCTCTGGTCGGCCTGGGCAACGGCCTGCTGATCACCCGTCTCGGGCTGCCGGACTTCATCGCGACTCTTGCAATGCTTGGTTTCGCCAGTGGTGTCCTGTACATCTGGACCAAGGGTGTTCCGATCATCGGCTATATGGTTCCCGAGTTTTACATCATCGGCGGTCTAACCCCGTTGGCAGGGCCTCTTACACTGCCGATGGTCATCGCGCTCCTTGTCGCGCTGGTGCTCGGAGGAATCCTGGGTTTCACCCGCATGGGAACTCACTTCTTCGCCGTGGGAAGCAGCAAGACCGGCGCCATGCAGTCAGGCGTGCGCGTGGACAGGGTGCGCATGCAGGCATACATCTTCAGCGGTTTGGCCGCCGCTGTGGCGGGCATCATCATGGCAGGTCGCAACACCAACGTCCCGGCCGATCTCGGCAATGGTTATGAGATTCAGGCCATCGCCGCAGCCGTCATCGGTGGTGCCGCACTCTCAGGAGGACGGGGTCGCATTCTGGGAGCCATCCTCGGAGCAATTACGCTGGCCGCCGCCGTCAACCTGATTAACCTCGTCGGCGTCCCTTCGAGCTACCAAAAAATAGTCATCGGAGGCATCCTCGTCGCGGCAGTCCTCGCCAACCGCATCAGCGCGATCGTCAGTGGCAAGGTACGGCAAAGAAAAGCAATGGTCCTTGAAGGAATCCCCGCCTAGGAAATACCAGCATCACAACTCCTGCCAAGCGACCGTTTGGCATTTGAACGACACGAACACAAGTGAAGGAAGCATCAAAGATGAGCTCAAGCACTTTTCATTCGAAGACAGCGCGCCGCCGACCTGGCAAGGCCCGCCTCGCCTTCATCTCCACCGCCACTGCAGCTGCCCTGCTGCTTACAGGCTGCACCACCGTGAACGCGCCCGCCGGAGGCTCCAACGCCGCGGCTGGCGGCGGAGGAACCGACTACCTCCCCGACGAAGCGATCAAGAAGATTGTCAACGGACGCGAGATCAAAGTCGGTTTTGCACCCCCGATCCTCTCGGAGTTTTACACCCAGGTGGAAAAGGCCGCGCACAACAAGATGAAGGAATACGAGGACCGGTTCGGCGTCAAATGGAAGTGGGAACGCCAAGGAGCGCTTAACGATGCCCACTCCGGCACCGAGACACTCGGAATCGTCCAAGGCTATATTGCCCGGCAGTTCGACGCGGTCTTTGTTTGCTCCGCAGCTAATGCGGCAACGATGCAGACCCTTTACAAGCAGGGGTCCGAAAAAGGCATTGACTTCTACCAGTTCAACTCCACCGAAGAACTGGCCAACCCATCCCAGGCCGAAGACCCGACCGGAGGCCTGTCCACGGTATCAAATATCGGCTACGACGACCGCTGGCAGTCCGGATACCTGGCCGGCAAGTACATCGCCGAGCAACTCAAAGGCGAAGGTTCCATCATCCAAATCATGGGACCGTCCGGTTCGGACTGGACAAAGCTGCGCCAGCAGGGCTTCAAGAAGGCCATCGCCGAACACCCCGGCCTCAAGATCGTTGGTGAAGCCGACGGCGGATATGTTCGGGATAAGGGCCTCACAGCCGCCCAGGACCTGCTGACCAAGTTCCCGGACGTAAAGGCCATCTACGGCGAGAACGAGGATATGGCGCTGGGTGCTTCCCAGGCCATTGACGCCCGAGGCCTGAAGCACTGGGACGGCACCGGCGGCATCATCACCATCGGCGCCGACGGCCTGGTCTCCGGTATGGGCGCCATCAAAGCCGGCAAGCTCACCGCAACGGTGGACGTCAACAGCGCGGAGATGGGCAGCCGGATGATCGAAAGCCTCTTCGCCCATGAATTCCTGAACCAGGAAATCAACCAGTTCATCCGCATCCCCACCGGCGTGGTGGACAAGTCCAACGTGGACTGGCATGAGGGTGTTCTCAAGAACGTGCTCAGCGGCCCCGGCAAATACTGACCAACCAGATTCCCTGTCCGGCCCGCACCTCCGGGCCGGACCCGGAGTCGAAACCTCACCGTTTGCCCAAGGTATAGAAGAAAGGTTCGCGCGATGAAGCGAAAAATGGACCCGGTCGATGTCGTAATCGTAGGGCTGGGAGCCGGCGGTGGTCCGGCAGCGAAAGTACTCAGTGAAGCCGGATACAAAGTTGTCGGATTCGACAAGGGACCCTGGTTGCGGCCTGAAGAGCACTACTCCGGTGACGAACTAAAGTTCCAGAACCGCAGCTACCTGTGGCCGGATGTAAATCTCATGCCACGCACCGTGCGCAGTGACGCGAACTCCGAGGCCCGCATCTTCAACTTCTCCCCGGTCCCCTCGAACGTGGGTGGCGGAACCAGCCATATGGCGGGATGGATGCCCCGCCCGCGTGTGTCTGACTTCATCTTCCACTCCCTCCACGGAGATCTTGAGGGAGCAAGCCTCGCGGACTGGCCGTACCGCTACGAACATCTTGAGCCCTATCTGACGAAAGTCGAGTGGAGCTACGGTATCTCCGGTCTCGCGGGAGCTGACAAAGGTGAAGGCTTCCGCAGCAAGGCCTATCCCAGCGCCCCGCTGCCGCCCACCAGGTTCGGCAAGAAGTTCTATGAAGGCTCCAACAAGCTCGGCATCAACTCTTTCCCGCTGCCGATGTCGCATCTGACTGAAGGCAATGCCCTCGGACGCCCGGCGGTAAACCGAACCAGTTTCTGGAACCAGTACGGGGACCCGACCCAGACCCGCTCCAGTGTGGCCACCACCTACATTCCCGAAGCCTTGGCCACCGGTAACTTCGAAGTCAGGGCAGACAGCTTCGTTAGGGAGGTAAAGGTCGGTAAGGACGGTAAGGCTACCGGAGTCATCTACATTGACCCCAGCGGCGCTGAGATTGAACAGGATGCCCGAGTGGTGATTCTTGCCCTTGGCGCCATCGAATCCGCCCGCCTTATGCTCCTGTCTTCCTCCAACCATTTCCCCGACGGGCTGGCGAACGACTCAGGGCTGGTAGGTAAGAATGCCACCTTCCACGAGTACATCTTCGCCGTTGGACTTTTTGACAGGGACATGGAAGACCCCTTGAACGGGTGGACCGGGAACTACCAAAGCGGCGGATCCACACACTTCTACGAAACGGACGAGAGCCGCGGGCACATCGGTGGCGGGATCATCGCCACTACCCAGATCGGACAGGCCATCAACGCCATCATGCCCGGCCGCCCAGCCTGGGGCCAGGCGATGAAGGATGCTGACCGTGACTACTTCGACTATTCCATGAAAATCGGCTTCATCCTCCAAGACATGCCCCAGGAGACCAACAGGGTCGATCTGGATCCCACCGTCAAAGACGCCTGGGGGATGCCGGTCGCGCGCATCACCAACAAACCTCACGCGAACGACATAGCAATGAGCAAGTGGCAGATCGATCAGAACCAGGAGATCCTCCAGGCGGCCGGCGCGAAGAAGACCGTGCCCGTCTACCTCGGGGACGAATTCACCGGCAACGCCTGCCACCAGCAGGGCACCGTCCGGATGGGAACCGACCCTGCCAAATCGGTGCTGAACGAGTGGGGCCAAGCGCACTCCGTCGAGAACCTCTTCGTCCTCGATGGGGCAGGTTTTCCAACCGCGCTCGGTGTGAACCCGACGCTCACCATCATGGCCCATTCCTGGCGGTGCGCGGACTACATCGCCAACACCTACATGAAGGGCCGCTCCGAACGGCTGACCCTGTCCCCGATCAAGAAATCCTAGAAGGAGGAGAACAAATGGTGTCAAAAGCTGACTGGGAAATCGCTCCCATCCGCATCGATCCTGATACGACCGAAAAGCTATTCTTCACCGATCACGAGTGGGACACGATTGAAGCCGCAGCGGCAAGGATCATGCCCACTGACCAAGATCCAGGAGCACGCGAGGCGCGCGTCATCGTCTTCATCGACAGGTATCTATTTGGCATCGCTTACCTCTACGCTGCAGCGGACGGAAGCGGCTTCCTGCAACTGGCAGACAAAGACGCGCACGCGGCCCGGGCCAGGAATGCCAACATGCAGCGCCTGTACCGGGAAGGCATACACGAACTGGACAAGAAGGCGCGGGAACTTCGTGCCCCCTCCTTCAAGGAGGCATCCGAACAGACTCAGGACGAGGTTCTCGAACAAATCAGCGGGGTGCCAAAACCAATCCCGGTCTCGCTGACATCCCGGGAGGTGTACTACTCACGCCTTCAGGGAAACACTGACGAAGGCAAGAGTTTCTTCGACACCCTCTGCCTCCACGTCCGCCAGGGTTTCTACGGCGACCCCGTGTATGGGGGGAATAAGGACCAGATGGGCTGGAAAACAGTCGGTTTCGTCGGGCCTAAAAGCCTGAAGGACACCATGGACGGCACTTACAGTACCGCCGAGTTCTTCATCCAGGAGTACGACTGGGAAGACCTGGTCCCAGGCTTCAAACACAGCCAGGATCCCACCTCCAAACAGGAGCAGGACGGTCAGTGACCGTCCCGGACAACCAAGCAACCCCCGTCGCCGGCGCTGCACAGCCGACCATGGACCATCTGAAATAAATCGAGAGGAAAGACGACAATGACCGCCTTCGAAGACAAGCTCAACAAGTACGTTGACCGTTCCAACCGCTTCATCCCGGACACCATCGACCTCAGCAAGACCGTCGTGCACGCCCTGGACATCCAGAATCTCTGCCTTGACCCCAAGGGCGCCGACTACGTTGAAAGTGTTGGGGGCGCCCCCTCCGGCCAGGAATCCCTCGGACCTGCAAAGCGGATCGTGGAACTCGCCCGGGAAAAGGGCATTAAGGTGAACTGGTCGCTCTGGGGCATGAACCCTGACGGCGCGGACCTGGGTATCTGGGGGCTTAAGTACCCCTCCTGGAAGGAACCGGATTCCCCCTTCAACCACGGCACCTGGAACGGGGCGCTGGTAGACGGATTCGAACCCCAAAAGGGCGAACCCGTCTTCCAGAAGCACCGCAACAGCAGCTTTTACGGAACCGCCTTCAACGAGTACCTGATGCAGGACCACGCGGAATACCTGGTCATCATCGGGTCCTCAACGGCCAACTGCGTCCCCACCACCGCCCGCGACGGTTTCGACCGCGGCTACAAAGTCATTGTCGTTGCGGACGCCGGAACTGCGATCCCAGTCAACTCGCACGGCCGCAACCCGGAATTCGATCACGAAACACCCGAAGGCTACGGCCAGTACTGGGAATCCCTGCGCAACATCCAGGCACAGTACGCCGACGTGATGTCCAGCGACGAGTTCGCAGCCCTGGTTGAACGCTCCTCCGCCGCCCAGACAAAGTCCAACGAACAGCTCACCAGCGCAGCACGCTAAATCACCACCCCGGGGCCACCCGCGTCCTGACACTGGACGCGGGTGGCTCCATTAAAGCGCCGCCGCCATCCGGCTCAATCATTGTCTAACCAATAAATCCCTGGCTTTACGCCCACCGATAGGAAAACCATTGGGACCATTCCATGTCACAGAACAACGCAAGTTTGGGAGCTCCGGCTGGTCCACCTCCCTGGCCGGTTTCGGATCCGTGGCCCTCGGGAATATGGGAAAGGTGATGACCACGGAAACGGCACGCTCCCTGGTCCGGCACGCCTGGGATTCGGGAGTGCGCCTGTTCGACACCGCACCGATGTACGGTCACGGGCTCGCCGAATACCGGCTTGCCGACGACCTCATGGACCGGGACCGGAATGACTACACGCTGATTACCAAGGTCGGCCGCACCCTTCACCCCGCTCCCAAAGGGACCTTCGACACTGGACCCTGGCTGCAGACACCGTCGATGCGAATGGAATACGACTACTCCTATGACGGTGTCATGAGACAGGTCGAAGACAGCCTGCAGAGAATGGGCACAGACCGCTTCGACGTATTGCTCGTCCACGACACCGACCGGTGGACCCACGGAGACCAATACCTCCAACGGTTCCACGAAGCAGTGAACGGTGCATTCAAAGCACTCGAATCACTGCGCGAGCAGAAAGTCGCCTCCGCCATAGGAATCGGGGTCAACGAGACAGACGTCTGCATTGCAGCAGCCAACGCCGCGGACATCGACTGCATACTCATCGCCGGGACATATAACCTCCTGGATCAGCAGGCCAATACTGAACTCCTCCCCCTGTGCCGGGAACGAGGCATCGCAGTCATCAACGGCCGAATCTTCGGATCCGGCATCCTCGCCACAGGAACCCAACCCAACGCCCGCTTCAACTACGCTCCCGCCAGCGCTGACGTCATCGCCAAGGTACGGCCCATCGAAGACATATGCCACAGCTACAACGTTCCCCTTGGAGCCGTCGCCGCCCAATTCGCAGCAGCCCACCCGGCCATCACCAACATCTGCATGGGAGCAGGCAGCATCGAACAACAGAACCAAAACTATTCCTGGCTCGAGCAGGACATACCCCAAGAGCTCTGGAACCAGCTGGCGGCCGAAGGACTGCTGGACCCGAATGTCCCCACTCCTGCCTACACATAGAAAACCTTCCAGCACAAGGAAATCCACATGATTGAAGAAGCACAAAAAATCGCCGCGGCCGCTGAAACAGCAGCCAAAGAGGCCGGCCTGAGTATCGTCGTCAGCATCGTAGACACCCACGGAAACCAGGTCCTCCTGCACAGAATGGACGGAGCACCCCTGCACTCACTGGATATGGCATTCCGCAAAGCCTACACAGCAGCATCATTCGACGTTGCAACCGAGGAACTCACGGACCAGGTGCAGCCCGGCCAGCCGCTGTATGGACTCGCCGTCAACTCAGGAAGCAAACTCATTGCCTTCGGCGGTGGCGCACCTGTCAGCCTCGTAGAAGGCGAGAAAGTTGGGGTCGGGATTTCCGGCGGCTCCACTCAAGAGGACATCGACATCCTCAGGAAAGCACTCAACGCCACCACCCAGCCTTAGCCCAAAGAAGGGTGAACTTGCCGTGCTGCAGTCGTAAAGGTTCCCTCGAGACGATAGAGTCCCAGCTGCACTAGCCTTGAGAGGTGAACATCAATAGCGCGGCAGCCACGCTTCCTACGCGCGTCCTGGCAGAATCTCTAACGGCCTGGAAGCTCGCTTTTGACCGCCATACGCCTGCAGGCATGGTCGAACTCTTTTCACTCGATGCGCTCTTTCAAGGGCTCAGCCCAACTCTGCTCACCGGACGTAACGAGGTTTTCGACTACTACGATGCCCTGCCCCCCGGAATCACGGCCAGTTTCCAAGTAATCCAAGGCCGCCAACTAACCCCGCATCTCGTCTCCGGATTCGCCGCCGTCCACTTCACCTACCCAGCCGGAAGAACGGTGCCGGTGCAGCTATCCCTCGTGCTCCGCAGGGACGGTCAGACATGGTTCATTGTTCAGTACCACGCCTCAACGCTGTCCTCAGCGAAGCAGAGCGGGACAGTCACGCTAGCCAGCCATGATGAATTTATTTACTGATGGCAAAGACTGAAAGGGGCAGGCTTTTCGGAAACCACCCCCCGTTTTCCCCGACGCTCGACAGCTGGCGGCCCGGCCCAGAGTGAGGCAGGTCCCGGGATCCTGCTGAGCGGTTGCTGATCCATCTTCCAGCCATGGCCGCCAGTGACGCACGCCTTCAGCTTTTGCCCTCGGTCTCAGAGAGGTACACCCCAACCTGACGTCAGGCAGCTATTCAAACGCCGTCAGAATAGGGTCCAAAAAGCGTTCCCGCACGACCCCAGTGGACACTCTTGAATCCCAATCTGACACGGGGCGGCAGAAACGCCTGCCTATCTGGCTGGAACTTGCCCGTCTTAAGTTCGATGATCACGTAGCGAGTTAAGCGCATCTGAAAACGAACAGCAGGCCGACGCAGAAGCGGTCGGGATGCTCAATTGCACGATACCTAAACCTCCGCCACCGGAGCCGCGAACTGCGCCTCGTACAACCGGGCATAGGCCCCACCCGCGGCCAGTAGTGAAGCGTGCGTCCCCTGCTCCACGATTTGGCCGGCTTCCATCACCAGGATGAGGTCGGCGTCGCGGATCGTGGACAGGCGGTGCGCGATCACGAAGCTCGTCCGGTCCGACCGCAGGGCCTTCATCGCCTTTTGCACCAGCACTTCGGTGCGGGTGTCCACCGAGCTCGTCGCCTCATCCAGGATCAGCACCGAGGGCCGGGCCAGGAACGCCCGCGCAATCGTCAGCAACTGCTTCTCCCCCGCGGACACGTTGGAGCCCTCGTCCTCCAGCACGGTGTCGTACCCCTCCGGCAGCGAGTGCACGAACCGGTCCACGTACGTCGCCCGCGCGGCCTCCAGGATCTCGTCCTCCGTGGCAGTAGGCCGACCGTACGCGATATTGTCCCGGATGGTCCCACCGAACAGCCACGTATCCTGCAGCACCATGCCCAGCCGCGAGCGCAGCTCACGCCGCGGCACTGAGGTGACGTCCACGCCGTCGAGCGTTATCCGCCCCGCATCCAGCTCGTAGAACCGCATCATCAGGTTCACCAGCGTGGTCTTCCCCGCCCCGGTGGGTCCCACAATCGCCACCGTCTGCCCCGGCTCCGCCACCAAAGAAAGCGAGGAGATCAGCGGCTTGTCCGGCGAGTAGGAGAAGGACACGTCCTCGAACACCAGCCGCCCCCGCCCAAAAGCAGGAGCACCACCGGGAGGCTCAGCAGACTCCTCGTCCTCATCCAGCAACGAGAACACCCGCTCCGCCGACGCCACCCCGGACTGCAGCAGGTTGGCCATGGACCCCAGCTGCGCCAGCGGCATGGTGAACTGCCGCGAGTACTGGATGAACGCCTGCACGTCGCCCAGCTGCATGGCCCCGGACGCCACCTGCAGGCCGCCCACCACCGCGATCCCCACGTACACCAGGTTCCCGATGAACGTCATGGCCGGCATGATCAGCCCGGAAATGAACTGCGCGCCGAAGCTCGCGTCGTACAGCTCCACGTTCTTCTGCCGGAACCGCTCCTCCACCTCGCGCTGCCGGCCGAACACCTTCACCAGCGCATGCCCGGTGTACGTCTCCTCGATCTGCCCGTTCAGCTCCCCCGTGTGCTTCCACTGCGCCACAAACAGCTTCTGCGAGCGCTTGGCGATCAGCGCCGTGATCCCCAGCGTCAGCGGCACGGTCACCAGCGCGATCAGCGCCAGCGTGGGCGAGAGGATGAACATCATCACCAGCACGCCCACCACCGTCAGCACCGACGTGACCGCCTGGCTGATGGACTGCTGCAGGCTCTGGGAGATGTTGTCGACGTCGTTGGTCACCCGGCTCAGCAGCTCGCCGCGCTGGATCGAATCGAAATACCGCAGCGGCAGCCGGTGGATCTTCGCCTCGATCTCCTCGCGCAGCCCGAACACCGTCCGCTGCACCACCCCGTTCAGCACATACGCCTGCACCCACATAAACGCCGACGCCAGCACGTACAGCACCAGCGCCCACAACAGCACGCCGGACAGCGCCGCGAAGTCGATCCCCTGCCCCGGCGTCAGCGCCATGGGCGTCAGCATGTCCGCCCTCTGGTTCTCCCCCGCGGTCCGCAGCTGCGCAATCAGCTCCGCCTTGCTCACCCCGGCGGGCAGCTCCCGCGACACCACCCCGGCGAAAATCAGGTTGGTGCCCTCCCCCAGCAGCCGCGGCCCGATCACCGAGAGCGTCACGCTGGCCACCCCCATGATCAGCACCAGCAGCAGCCACGCCCGCTCCGGCCGCAGCGTGCCCACCAGCCGCCTGGCCGACGGCCCGAAGTTCATCGCCTTCTCCGCCGGGACGTTCATCCCCGCGAACGGCCCGCCGCGTCCCGGTCCGCCCGCCGGACGGGGAATACGTACGACGTCGGCAGTCCCGGTTTTCGAGGCCGCCGCGGTTCCGCCGGGGGCGGCTGTGTGGGTGGCGCCCGACGTCGGCCGGTTGTGCGTGCTCATACCGTCTCCTCCGCTGCCAGCTGGGAGGAGACAATCTCCCGGTACGTCTCGGACGTCTCCAGCAGCCCGCGGTGCGTTCCGCGCCCCACGATCCTGCCGTCGTCGAGCACTAGTATCTGGTCCGCGTCCACGATGCTGGAGACGCGCTGGGCGATGATCACCAGGGTGGCGCCGGCGGTGCTGCGTTTGAGGGCCTGGCGCAGCCGGGCGTCGGTGCCGGTGTCCAGGGAGGAGAAGGAGTCGTCGAAGATGTACAGCTCGGGCCTTTTCACCAGGGCCCGGGCGATGGCCAGCCGCTGCCGCTGCCCGCCGGAGACGTTGGTGCCGCCCTGGGAGATGGGCGCATCCAGCCCGCCCTCCATCTCCTCCACGAAATCCCGGGCCTGGGCAATCTCCAGGGCGGACCAGAGTTCGTCCTCGGTGGCGTCCGGTTTGCCGTACTGCAGGTTGCTGCGGACGGTGCCGGTGAACAGGTAGGGCCGCTGCGGGACCAGGCCGATGTGCCCCCAGAGCAGGTCCGGGTGCAGCTCGCGGACGTCCACGCCGTCCATCCGGACCGAGCCGGTGGTGGCGTCGAACAGCCGCGGCATGAGGTTCACCAGGGTGGTCTTGCCCGCGCCGGTGCTGCCGATGATCGCCGTCGTCTGCCCCGCTTTGGCGGTGAAGCTGAGCCCGGAGAGGACGGGCTGGTCGGCACCCGGGTAGGCGAATCCGACGTCGCGCATTTCCAGCTCCCCGCGGCGCCGCCCGCCGGACGGAACCGCGCTGCTCACGGGCTTCAGCGGCGGCCGCACACTGGATTCGGTCCCCAGCACCTCGCCGATCCGGTCCGCCGAGACGGCGGCGCGCGGGATCATCACGGCCATGAAGGTGGCCATCATGACGGACATCAGGATCTGCATCAGGTAGCTCAGGAAGGCGATGAGGGTGCCCACCTGCATGGAGCCGTCCTCGATCCGGAACGAGCCGAACCAGATCACGGCCACGCTGGAAACGTTCAGCACCAGCATCACCACGGGGAACGCGAGCGCCACCAGCCGGCCGGCACGTAGCGCGGTGTCCGTGACGTCCTCGTTGGCCTGGGCGAAGCGGGCGCTTTCGATGTCCTCGCGGACGAACGCGCGCACCACGCGGATGCCGGTGAGCTGCTCGCGGAGCACCCGGTTCACCGTGTCGATCCGCTTCTGCATCTTCCGGAACAGCGGCACCATCCGGGTGATGATCAGCCCTACGCCGATCATGAGCACGGGCACGGCGACGGCGATCAGCCAGGACAGCTGCACGTCCTGCCGGACGGCCATAATCACGCCGCCGACGGCGAGCATCGGCGCGGCAACCATCATGGTGGCGGCCATCAGCACCAGCTGCTGCACCTGCTGGACGTCGTTGGTGGACCGGGTGATCAGGCTGGGCGCGCCGAACTTCGTGACTTCCTGCTCGGAGAACTCCCCCACCCTCGTGAAGATGGTCCCGCGCAGATCCCGGCCCGCCCCCATGGCCGCCTTCGCCCCAAAGTACACGGCAATCACGGCGCACACGATCTGCAGCAGCGTGATCCCCAGCATCAGGCCACCCAGGCTCAGGATGACGCCGGTGTCCCCCTTGGCCACCCCCTCATCGATGATGTCCGCGTTCAGGGTGGGCAGGTACAGCGACGCGATGGACTGCGCCAGCTGGAAAACCACGACGGCGATCAGCAGCTGCCGGTGCGGCCGCAGGTATTCAACAAGCAGTTTCCAGAGCATGGGCGGCTCCAAAGGTTCTGTCCCGCTGGTGTTCGAGCTGGAGGTGGTGCGAAGGTCAGTTTACGTCCGGAGGCTGGGAACGATCCCTGCCTGTGGAGGAGAAGTTGGGCGGGTTTTTGTGGTGCTGCCCTGAGTACCTACGGTGCGGGAGAAGGGCAACAGCATCTGCAGAGGGGAGACTGCCAAGGGTTTCGGCCTTGTCTTGGGTCCGAAGATCGCGAGGACAATTGCGCCGTGCACGGCTCGTGGACTCGACGCCGCCAGCCACGTCAGTGTCAGCGGCCCCGGCCTTGATCATGGGTGAGGCCATGATGATGACGCTGAGGACCGGTCTTGCGTGGGTTTGTGGGGTGGTCCTGCCGGGTTTCGCCGGCGCATTACTGGATGCGGGTTCCGGACTGGTCATATCGGTACCAGCCATGCGCGGTTTTCCGGCCGTAATTCCCTTGTTCGTAAAGCTCCTTCAGGGCCGGGTGAGGCAGGTCTGCCGGGTCCTGCGTTTCCTCGAAGGTCGCTTGCCGGATCAGGTAGCTCACGTCCAGGCCCACCAGGTCCATCAGCTCAAACGGCCCCATGGGGTGGCCCAGCGCCGTCTTGGCCGCAGTGTCGATGTCGCTGACACTGGCGATGCCGTCCGCGTAAAGCCGGAGTGCCTCGTCCCGGATGGCGCCCATGAGCCTGTTGGCCACAAAACCCGGGATCTCGCGGTCGATAAGCACGGGCGACTTGCCCAATGAACGCGCCAGCTTCATGGTGGTGTCCACCGTGTCCGGAGATGTTTTGCCGTGGCGGACCACCTCAACACATTTCATGACCAGGGCGGGGTTGAAGAAATGCATATTGCAGACCTGTTCCGGCCGCCCTGTCTCCTCGGCCACTTTTGAGGAGCCCAGCGTGGAGGAATTCGTGGCCAGAATGGCGTGTGCCGGGGCTGCCCGTCCCAACGCCGCGAAGATGCTGCGCTTCACTTCGAGTTTCTCGGTGGCGGCCTCGATCACGAAGTCGACGTCCGCCGCGCCGGCCTCCAGGGACGTGGTGAAGGTGAGCCGCGCCAGGGCGGCCTCGGCGTCCTGTCGGCTCCTGCGCCCCTTGACCACGCTGCTGTCCATCCGGTCGGTGAGCTGGCTCCGGGCGGCGGCCAGCATGTCTGCCGCGACATCCTGAATGGTGACCTGGTATCCGGCCAGGGCGCACACCATGCCGATCTGTGAGCCCATGGCTCCGGCTCCGACCACCAAAATCTTGTTGATCTGCATAATTTCTCTTCTCCTAGTGCGCAAAGGGAATTTCCATGACGTTCCGGCGCTGAGAATTACTGCCCGGAAAACCGTCCCGGACAACGATGTTTCGGTTGGGGGACGGCGGACCGGCCTCAGGCCGGGTCCTGTCTGATGAGGTGACAGTCATGTACCGCCGAGGCCGGCCAACGACTCCGCGGCGGCCGCGCAATCCTCTGCTCAGCGGAAAGCGGGAATGCCGGTGATGTGGTTACCCAGGATGAGGGTGTGGACCTCGTCGGTGCCTTCGTAGGTCCGGACAGACTCCAGGTTGTTGGCGTGGCGCAGGGGCGAATGGTCCAGTGTGATGCCGTTGCCGCCGAGGATGGCGCGGGCGTCGCGGCAAATCTTGATGGCTTCCCGGACGTTGTTGAGTTTGCCGACGGAGATCTGTACGGGCGCAAGGGTGCCAGCATCCTTGAGCCGGCCGGTGTGGATCGCCAGCAGCGTGCCCTTCTGGATTTCCAGCAGCATGTTCACCAACTTTTGCTGCGTGATCTGGTAGGCGGCCAGCGGTTTGTCGAACTGCATCCGCTCCAGTGAGTAGTCCAGGGCCTGCTCGTAGCTGTCCCGGGCAGCACCCATGGCACCCCAGATGATGCCGTAGCGGGCTTCATTCAGGCAGGAGAACGGGCCGCGGAGGCCCTCGGCGCCTGGCAATCTGGCGGTGTCATCCACTGTGACGTTCTCGAGGGTGATGTCGCACTGGATCGATGCGCGCATGGAGAGCTTTGGCTCTATCGGTGTGGCGGTGAAACCGGGAGCGTCGGTGGGAACCAGGAATCCGCGGACGCCGTCCTCCGTGGCGGCCCAGATGACTGCGATCTGCGCGACGGAGGCCAAACCGATCCACCGTTTCGCGCCGCTAATAACCCACTGGTTGCCGTCGCGGCGGGCAAAGGTCTGCATGCTGGAAGGATCCGAGCCTGCCGTGGGCTCGGTGAGGCCAAAGCAGCCGATAATTTCACCCTTCGCCATGCCGGGCAAATACTGGTTCTTCTGATCCTCCGAACCCCATTTGTGGATAGCGCTCATCGCCAAGGAGCCCTGGACCGAGACGAACGTCCGCAGCCCGGAGTCTCCGGCTTCCAGTTCCATCGCCGCTAAACCGTATTCGACTGCGGACCGGCCCGGGCAGCCGTAACCCTTCAGATGCATTCCCAAGAGCCCGAGGGCACCCATCTCTCGCGAAATTTCCACAGGGAAGTGCGCAGCTTCGTACCAGTCCTTGATGTTCGGCTTGATGCGTTCGCGCACGAACCGGCGGACTGTGTCCCGTAGCTGCAGCTCGTCACTGCTGAGCAGCCCCCGCAGGTCCAGCACGTCCGAGCGGATCTCGTCGGCGGGGCCGGCAGCGGTGGAAATAGTCCGCAGTTCCGGTTCGGACAGGGTTTCTGGTGTGACGCTCATCTTTGATCCTCCGACAGTGACGGCCTGAAGGGCGTCGGTTTGCGTTCGCCCCGTTCACTCTGACAGCAATTTATGCTCGGAGCCAATACCAAATGACGGCGCTATTGATCCGTCTGGCGCATTAGTTTCTCATGCGAGTTCGGGCGTTGGCAGCGCTATTTCAGAGAGCCTCAGGACCTCACGGAGGGCGGGGCTGGTGTTGTCCTTGCGCCAAATTATCCGCAGCAAGACGGGGTCCACGGGGTCCTCCAGGGGCAGGAACAACACGCCCGGATAGTGAATATTCTCCGCAACGGAAGATACGGTCATCGCCACCCCGATTTCCGCAGCCACCAGTGAGACCAGCGTCAGTGAATCCGGGGCTACCTGCACAATCGATGGCAGGAATCCGGCATCGCTGGCGAGCTTGAGGAGGTGGTCGCGCAGGACGGCGCCGGGGTCCGCGGGCAGGGTCACGAATGGCTCACCATCCAAGTCAGCCATCCGCACGGACGCTCGCCCCGCCAGCGGGTGGCCGGCGTGCACGGCTATGACGAGTTTTTCATTGGCAATGACCCGCGAGCTGAGGGCGGCCGGTATGAAATTCCACCGTCCCAGACCGATTTCCATGGCACCGTTGGCGACTTTGTCCAGGGCCGGGATGGCGAAATTCGAGCTGTACAGCTCGAAGTCGATGCCCGGGTGTGTCTTGCGGACAAGCTTGGCCAGCTTGCCGACCATGACGTGCGACGACGCTCCGGCGAAAGCGACCCTCACGCGTCCGGTCTCGCCCTTGCCGGCATTGGTCACCATGGTCCTGGCTCGCCGGCAGGCATCGAGAATATCCGTCGCCGGCTGGATCAGGGCCTCGCCTGCCGGGGTCAGCCGCACAGAGCGTGTGCTGCGCTCAAAGAGGGCGGCGCCGAGCTCCCGTTCCAGATTCTGAACGGCACGGCTGACCGGAGGCTGGGCCATATGCATCTGCTGGGCGGCCCGCCCGAAATGCAGTTCCTGGGCAACGGCCAGGAACGCGCGGATCTGTTGAATCTCCATAGGGGCAAATTATGCGTCAGACAGATAGAAGCGTCAAACGCTAAGAGCGTTTCAGCATCAATGTTCTTCGCCGGGCCTGCGAAAGGATGGCTCGACAAGGATGTTTATTGCGCTTTGGGCATCAAACAGGGCCGGAATACGTATTGGACGCGACGTAATGGGTTTGGGACAGTGGGTGATGTGGAGCACAAACCGGAAGGCATGACATGAATCGAACTGACGCTGCATCAAGGCTGAACCAGGCTTTCGGCCGCTCCGGCAGCGGGCCGCTGAGCGGTCTGGTGGTTGCGGACTTCACCCGCGTCCTCGCCGGGCCCTATTGCACCATGTTGCTGGCGGACATGGGGGCTACGGTGATTAAAGTCGAGAGCCCGCACGGCGATGACACCCGCGGCTGGAAGCCGCCCGTCCGTGAAGACGAAGCCACGTTCTATCTGTCGGTCAACCGCAACAAGCATTCGATTGTGCTGGACCTCAAGGACGAGTCAGACCTTGAAGTCGCCCATGAACTGGCCGCCAAGGCAGATGTCCTCGTGGAGAACTTCAAGCCTGGTGGACTGGATCAGTTCAAGCTGGACTACGACTGCGTTTCCGCGGTGAACCCGGATGTCATCTACGCGTCCATTACCGGCTTCGGCACCGCCGGTGGCGCAGGCTTGCCGGGCTATGATCTGTTGGTCCAGGCGGTGTCCGGAATGATGAACCTCACCGGCGGGCAGGACACCGAGCCATACCGCGCCGGACTGGCCATATTCGACGTGATCACCGGCCTGCATGCCAGCATCGGCATCCTGGGGGCACTCCACCACAAGGACAATACCGGCCAAGGGCAGCGTGTTGAGCTGAACCTGCTCTCGTCGGCCCTGTCAGGAATGGTTAATCAGTCCGCGGCGTACGTCACCGGCGGGGTGGTACCCACCCGCATGGGCAACGAGCATCCAAGCCTGTACCCCTATGAGCCGATGCCTACGGGCGACGGAATGCTGATCGTGGTGGCCGGAAACAACGGCCAGTTCACCAAACTCTGCGATGCTCTGGGCATTCCCGAAATTGCCGCCGATCCGCGCTTCGGCAACCCGCAGGAGCGCAACGCCAACCGTGAGCAGTTGCGGCCCATTCTCCAAGACCGCCTGGCCGCGCGTTCCGCGGCGGAGTGGTTTGAACACCTCTCCGCATTAGGCCTGCCATGCGCTCCCATCCAGGACGTCAGGGGTGGCATTGAACTTGCCCGGAAGCTGGGGCTGGAACCGGTCGTCATGGCTGGAAACGGCGAACGCCGGATTCCCTCCGTGCGCCACCCGGTTGCCTTCTCCCAAACCCCGGTCAGTTATGAACTGGCTCCGCCGGAACTCAATGCCAGCTCCGACTTGGTCCGCACCTGGCTGGCCGCCAAGGAGGTGCGGCTCGTTGGCTGAGGAATTCCGCGCACAGGTGTTAGTCCGCTGGTCCGATCAGGACATCAACGGCCATGTGAACAATGCGCGCGTGGCAACGCTGCTGGAAGAGGCCCGGATTCAGTGGCGGCGCCACGCGGCCTCCGCGGCCGCTGCCGCGGAGACAGCCACGCTGGTGGCGTCCCTGACGCTGCACTACCGCCGGCCCATCGAGTTTGGCCAGGATGTCGACGTGCACATCTGGGTGGTCCGCATCGGGGCCAGGTCCTACACCATGGGCTACGCCGGATACCAGGAAGGGAATCTGGTCCTGGACGCCTCAACGGTCATGGTTTCGCTCGACGACGCGACCGGGAGGGCCCGCGCGCTGAACGCCGGGGAAAGAGACTACCTGGAGCGCTATCTACGCACCGAAGTGCCGGTCTGAGCGCCACCCAAACAACAACCGGACGAACACTACCGGCGAGCCCGGCTGTCCAGAAACAAAGGAAAAACTGTGGTTACAGAAGAGATCAACAGCGACTACTTCATGGTCGATGACTTCCTCTCCGAAGACGAACGGATCATCCGGAAGAAGGTCCGTAATTTTGTCGAAACCGACCTTCTGCCGGTCATCAATGACTATTGGGACCGGGCGGAGTTTCCGTTCGTCCTCGTCCCCAAGATCGCGGCACTCGGCATCGTCGGCACCACCATCGAAGGCTACGGCTGCCCCGGCATGAGCCGCCTCGCTGCCGGAATGGTGGCCATGGAGATGGCCCGGGGCGACGGCTCCATCAACACCTTCATCGGGGTCCAGTCCGGCCTGGCGATGGGCACCATCAATACGCTCGGCAGCGACGAGCAGAAGCAGCGGTGGCTTCCCGGGATGGCAAGGCTGGAAAAGATCGGGGCCTTTGGACTCACCGAGCCGGACCACGGCTCGGACTCCGTGAGGCTGGAAACGAGCGCGCGCCGGGACGGTGACCACTACATCCTGAATGGGCGCAAACGCTGGATCGGCAACGCGAGCTTCGCCGACGTCGTCGTGCTCTGGGCCCGGGATGAGGCGGACGGCAAGGTCAAGGCGTTCATTCTGGAAAAAAACAGCGACGGTACCTACCCGGCGGGCTACCAGGCCGAGGTGATCACCGGCAAGATCGGCAAAAGGGCGATCCTGCAGCCCGATATCACTATCGAAAACCTGCGGATTCCGGCGGAGAACAAGCTCGTCGAGGCGAACTCCTTCCGCGATGTCACCCGAGTGCTCACCGCGACCCGCGGCGGTGCTTCCTGGGAATCAGTGGGCCACGGGATCGCCGCTTACGAGGCCGCAGTGAAATACGCGAAGGAACGCGTGCAGTTCGGCAAGCCTATTGCCAGTTATCAGCTGGTGCAGAACAAGCTCGCCAACATGCTGGCCGAGTTGACCGCCATGCAGCTGATCTGCTTTCGGCTGGCCGCGCTCGCCGACCAGGGGAAGATGACCGGCCCGATGGCGTCCCTGGCCAAGATGCACACCGCTCAGAAGGCGCGCTGGATCTGCCAGGAAGCCCGCGACATCCTGGGCGGCAACGGGCTGCTGCTGGAGAACCATGTGGCGCGCCATATGACCGATATGGAAGTCGTCCACACCTACGAGGGAACGGACTCCATCCAGTCGCTGCTGATCGGCCGCGACATCACCGGGATCTCCGCATTCTCCGGATGACGCCGCACCCCTGTTGCAAAGACCAAGCCAATCGAAACGTAAAGCAAACCAAGAGGGAGAGCCAATGAACAGGCTGAAAAACAAGACTGCCATCGTCACCGGCGGCGCGCAGGGCATCGGCGCTGCCACGGCCCTCCGGCTGGCCGCGGAGGGCGCAACAGTTGCCATCCTGGACTTGAATGCCGAGAGGGCAGCGGCCACGGCCGCCGGGATCAGCTCAAACGCCGCCGTCGTGGCGGCCGGAGGTTCGGCAGTCAGCGCCGTCTGCGATGTCACCAGCGAGGAACAGGTTGCCGAGGTCTTTGAGCGGATCTTCACCGATCACGGATGCGTCGACATCCTGGTCAACAACGCAGGCATCACCCGGGACAACATGTTGTTCAAAATGGACCGTCCGGACTGGGATTCCGTCCTGGCCACGAACCTGACCAGCGCCTACCTCTGCGCCAAGGCCGCGCAGAAGTTCATGGTGCCGGCCCGGTACGGAAAGATTGTCAGCCTGAGCAGCCGCTCCGCGCTCGGCAACCGCGGGCAGGCTAACTATGCTGCCGCCAAAGCGGGGATCCAGGGACTCACCGCCACGCTGGCACTGGAACTGGGTCCGTTCAATATCAACGTCAACGCCGTGGCACCTGGTTACATCGCCACGGCCATGACTGCCGCGACTGCTGGACGGGTCGGCAGCACGCCGGAGGAGCACCAGAAATCCGTGGCCGAACGCACTCCGTTGGGTCGGGTCGGGGAGCCGGAGGAAGTGGCCGCCGCCATTGCGTTCTTCGCCAGCGATGATTCCTCATATGTCTCCGGGCAGACGCTCTATATCAATGGAGGAGCACGTTGATGGCTGAAGCATTCCTGGTGGGCGGGGTGCGCACCCCGGTCGGGCGCTACGGTGGCTCACTGTCCGGTGTCCGGCCGGATGACCTGGCGGCGCTCGTTCTCGGCGAAGCTGTCCGGCGGGCAGGAATCGAGGCTGCCGACGTCGATGAGGTCATCCTGGGCAACACCAACCAGGCGGGAGAGGACAACCGCAATGTGGCGCGGATGGCATCCCTGCTCGCAGGGTTCCCTGACAGTGTCCCGGGGATGACCGTGAACCGGCTCTGCGCCTCCGGACTCAGCGCCATCATCATCGCATCGCAGATGATCAAGTCAGGTGCGGCGGATATTGTGGTGGCCGGCGGAGTGGAATCCATGTCCCGGGCCCCCTGGGTGCTGGCGAAGCCCGAAAAGGCATTCGGACGCCCGGGCGAAATAGCCGATACCTCCATCGGTTCACGCTTCTTAAATCCGAAGTTCCATGAACGCCCCAAATCCACCTTTTCAATGCCCGAAACGGCAGAGGAGCTGGCGCGTGTGGATGGTATCTCCCGGGAGGATGCAGATGCTTTCGCGTTCCGTTCGCATCAACGGGCCCTGGCTGCTGTGGACGAAGGCCGCTTCCTGGCGGAGATCGTTCCGGTGGAGACCAAGAGGGGAGCCGTCAAGGAGGACGAGGGCCCCCGACGGGAAACGACCCTCGAAGCGCTGGCGGGTCTGCGCTCGGTGGTGCGCCCCGGCGGCGTCGTGACCGCCGGAAACTCCAGTTCGCTCAACGATGGTGCCTCCGCCGTCGTCGTTGCCAGCGGACGTGCCGTCGAGCGGCTGAACCTTCACGCGCGGGCACGAATCGTCGATGGCGCCTCCGCGGGTGTGCCGCCGGAGATCATGGGCATCGGCCCGGTGCCGGCCACGCTCAAGGTGCTCGGGCGGGCCGGCTGGTCACTCGATGACGTGGGTGCGATCGAGCTCAATGAGGCCTTCGCGGTGCAGGCATTGGCCTGCATGCGCAGGCTGGGAATGAACGAGGAGATCGTGAACCGGGACGGCGGCGCAATCGCGCTCGGCCACCCCCTTGGTTCCTCCGGTGCACGAATCGCCGTTACTCTGCTGGGCAGGATGGAGCGCGAAGGCGCGGCCAGGGGCCTGGCAACCATGTGCGTGGGGCTCGGGCAAGGTACCGCGATGTTGCTCGAAAGAGTTTGACGCGGATTTTTCGCTGAAATCGCGGAATAAAGCCGACGACGGGTGACTTTGCAGCGCCGGTTGTCGCCGCGACAATCCGCCTGGCGATTGATGCTCACAACACATCAATCGGCGTCCCATTTGGTATTGGATTCGAATGGGACACTCTGCGAGAGTGATCTAGCTAACACAGCAGCAACCAAAACAACGTGCAAAACCACCACCAACCCAAACGACGATGAGGTCCGTGTTGAAAAAGCGAAGCGAAATGCATTTGAAGGTCTCTGTGGGCCTCGTGGGGCTCTGCCTGGCTCTTGTGGGCTGCGGAGGCGGCGGGGCAGCCAGTGCCAAGGAGGGCGGAACGGACTACCCAAAAAAGCCCGTACGCTTCCTGGTCCCCTTCGCCGCCGGCGGCCCCTCGTCGTTGACGGCCCTGGCTTACGCGTCCTGCCTCGAAGGCAGCCTCGGCCAGCCTGTCCTGGTTGAGAACAAGCCTGGCGGCAGCGGCGCGGTAGCCATGCAGGAGTTGGCCAGCGCCAAGCCGGACGGCCACACGCTCGGGCTCGGCACCAACGGCCCGCTGGTTATGAACCCGATCGTCAATGAGTTGGGCTACAGCCTTGCTGACTTCACCTCGGTCGGAGTCATGGCCGAGATGCCCACGGTGCTCGTGGTCGGTGCTGATTCGCCGTATGCCAATGCGCAGGAATTTTTCGCGGCGGCCAAGGCCACTCCCGGAAAGTTCAGCGTCGCGGTTCCCGGGGCGACAACCTCCGCGGCGGTCGAGCTGAAGCGGCTGAAGGACGAATACGGCATCGAGGTCACGGCAGTTCCGACCGCCGGCAACGCGGAAATGACCACGAACCTGCTCGGCGGCCATGTCGACGCACTGTTCATTACGGACCATTCCGACGTTGCGGCGCGGATCGAGGACGGTTCCTTTAAGCCGCTTGCAATCAGCAGCCCGGAACGCGCCGCCTGGTACCCCCAGGTTCCGACGCTGGCCGAAGTTGGATTCAAGGAACTGGTCAACGCCGTTTCGGTGTTCGGCGTCATCGGTCCCAAGGGCATGCCGGCGGCCGTTCTCTCCAAGCTCGAGGCGGAGCTTGAAACGTGCGCCGCTGATCCGGCCATTGTCGAGCAGATCGGCGACCGGTTTGTACCCGACGAGTTCGACGGGTCGGAGGAGCTGCAGACTGCGTTCACCGCAATGCAGGACCTCTACAAACCGATCCTAGGGCAGTAGCAAATCAGCAATGGGCATGGATATGACGAAGCTCGCTCTTGGACCTGCGGAACTGGAGTATGACCGCCCGCCGGCAGGAAAGAATGACCGGCCAGGGCATCAGCAGCGCCGCCTTGTTCCGCTTGTCCTGGTCGCGGCCGGCGTCTCGGCCGTGATCGGTTCGTGGCGGCTCTCGCTGGGAGAACTGAACAGCCCCGGCCCCGGCCTGTGGCCGTTTATCGTTTCGATAGCGGTGACTATCACCGCGGCCATCCTCACACTCGTTCCGGACTCGGCGGTTCCCGAAACCTGGACCCGACGGACGGCGGGTATTGCAGGCGGTGTGGGCAGCCTGTGCGTGTTTGTAGTGCTTTTTGAGTCCATCGGCTTCCTGATTCCGGCATTTTTGATGCTAATGCTCTGGCTGCGGGCCTTCGGCCGTGAGCCGTGGCGCTGGACCATACCACTTGCCGTCGGAGGCGCCGTCGTGCTGCACGTTATCTTTGCGGGCCTGCTCGGTGTTCCGTTTCCGGACGACATCGTAGTCACCACCCTGCCCCGGACGATCGGATTCTGATATGGACGCCCTGAACAACCTGGGCCAGGGCTTCTCTGTAGCCTTCGACCCGATGAACCTGCTGTTCGTCTTCATCGGCGTGGTCATCGGAACCGCCATCGGCGTTTTGCCGGGGCTGGGTCCGACCGCCACCATCGCGCTCCTGCTGCCGATCACCTACACGATGGATCCGGCCGGGGCGGTGATCATGCTGGCCGGTATCTACTACGGCTCCATGTACGGCGGCACGATTACCTCGGTACTGCTGCGTCTTCCCGGCGAGGCCGCCTCGGTGGTTACCACCTTTGACGGTTATCAAATGACCAAGCAGGGCAGGGCCGGGACAGCGCTGGGCATTTCCGCGATCGGATCCTTCATCGGCGGTACGGTAGCCATTGTCGGCCTGACCTTCCTGGCCCCGCTGCTTTCCAAGGTAGCCGTCGCGGTCGGCCCGGCCGGCTACGTCGCCATCATGATTCTGGGACTCTTCCTGGTGACCTCCCTCGGCACCGGTTCAACGGTCAAGAGCCTGTTCATGGCAGGAGTCGGCCTCCTGCTCTCGACCGTGGGCCAGGACCCCGTTACCGGAACCGCACGCTTCACATTCGGCCAGACGTCGCTGCTGGGCGGGTTGGATTTCGTCGCTATCGCCATGGGACTTTTCGGCGTAGGAGAACTGCTCCACAGCCTCGAGCGGAGCGAAAAGGGCCAGGCCGTCACCACCAAAATCAAAAATATCTGGCCCTCCCGCAAAGACTTCAAGGATTCCTCCGGCGCCATAGCCCGTGGTTCCGTGCTGGGCTTCTTCATCGGCGTCCTGCCCGGCGGCGGCGGCGTCATCTCATCGCTCGCGTCCTATGCCATGGAGAAACGCCGCGCCAAGGATCCCAGCAGGTTCGGCAAGGGGGCCATCGAGGGTGTCGCCGGTCCCGAGACAGCGAATAACGCATCGTCGACCTCGGCATTCATTCCGCTGCTCGTTTTAGGCATCCCGTCCAACGTGGTGCTGGCCTTGATCTACGGAGCGCTCCTGCTGCACGGCATCACCCCGGGGCCGCAGCTGATCAATGACCATCCAAATGTCTTCTGGGGTGTCGTGGCGTCAATGTACATCGGCAATCTGATGCTGATCATCCTCAACATTCCCCTGGTCGGAGTCTTTATCCAGATGCTCCGTGTACGGGCGGGGATCCTTTCGACCTTCGCGCTGCTGGTGGTCATGGTCGGCGTCTTCTCCATCAACAACAACCCGTTCGACATGTGGGTGGTGTTGGTGTTCGGGGTTCTTGGCTGGGTCATGATCAAGGCACACTTTGACCCCGGCCCGCTGGTGCTGGCGTTCATCCTGGGTCCGATCCTGGAGAAATCCTTCCGCCAGACGATGCTGATCTCCGAAGGCAGCTTCGGCATTTTCGCCTCGGATCCGGTGTCCGCGGCGATCTTTATCCTGATCGGGCTGTTCATTTTGTACGGATTCATCACCCGCAGCCGGCGGCGGCAGGGCACGCGCCGCGCAGCCGCTGCAGGCCCGGAAGAGAGCAATACGCTCGTCCACGCTCCCGCCGCGCTATCAAATTCAATTCGACAGAAAGACAAGGGAGCACCTTGAAGAACGCATTACGCCTCCAAATAACCGCCGGGCTTGCCTTGGCATCCCTGGCCTTGGCATCATGCGGGGCGAACGGTTCCGGCACCGCCCGGAACGCCGGATCCGACTACCCTGCGAAGCCGGTCACCATCCTCATGCCCTATGCCGCCGGCGGACCTTCGGATCTTACCGCCCGTTCGGTTGCAGCCTGTTTGGGGGACAGCCTCGGGGAGGCCTTCGTCGTCGAAAACAAGCCCGGCGGCAGCGGCGCCGTGGCGATGCAGGAGCTGGCGAGCGCTAAACCCGACGGCCAGACCCTGGCGCTCGGTACTACCGGCACGCTCGTCATGGCCCCTCTGGTCAACTCGCTGAGCTACAGTCTTGCGGACGTTGAACCCATCGGTGTGATGGCCGATAATCCGACCCTGATCGTCGTCGGAACGGACTCCCCGTATAAGGACGCAGCAGAGCTCTTCGAAGCGGCCAGGGCGGATCCCGGAGCAATCACGATGGGGGTTCCGGGCGCTACGAGTCCAGCAGCCATCGAACTGCAGCGGCTGAAAAATGACTACGGCGTTGAGGTCACCGCCGTACCAGCCTCGGGCAACGCGGAAATGACCACCAATCTGTTGGGCGGGCATGTGGATGCGCTTTTCATCAATGACCATCCGGACGTCCAGGCACGGATCGCCGACGGGTCCTTCCTTCCGTTTGCCGCCACCACCCCTGAACGGCTTGGCTGGCTCCCCGACATACCGACGTTGGCCGAACTGGGGTTCCCGGACCTGGTGAATGCAACGTCGATTTACGGCTTGTTCGGTCCCAAGGGCCTCCCGGACGCCGTCGTTTCCACACTGGAACGCGAACTCGAAACGTGCCTCGGTGATCCGAAGGTCGTTGCGCAGATCGGAAAGAACTTTGTGCCGAAGAAATTTATTGGTGCCGACGAGCTGGGCGCCAACTTTGCGCAGATCAAGGCGCTTTATGAACCGATCCTTGGCCGGTGAACCGGCGACTGGGCCGCAGTAGCTTTCGGTCACGTTCAGGCCAACAAATCCGCAACAAATCAAATGGGAGATTTTCATGGTGAGGGAACTACATGGCCTATCTGACCTCGAGCCGCTCATCGGCGCAGAACTGGGTGTGAGCGGGTGGCACAGTGTCCAGCAGGACCGGATTCAAGGTTTTGCCGATGTGACCGGTGACCATCAGTGGATCCACGTCGATCCGGAGAGAGCGGCAACCGGGCCGTTTAGGCGTCCTGTCGCCCATGGCTATCTGACCCTGTCGATGATCCCGTTCTTTGCAAAAGAGGTTTACCAGGTAAACGGACTGAAGATGATCGTCAACTACGGGCTGAACAAGGTCCGTTTCCCCAGCCCTGTCCCGGTGGGTTCCCGGGTCCGCAGCCGCCTCACACTCGTCTCCGTGACGCCAGGCGCCCAAGGAAGCCAGGTGGTGATCCGTCACGAGATTGAGCTTGAGCACGGGATCAGACCAGCCTGTGTGGCCGAAACAGTTTCCTTGATGGTCGGCTGAGGGGGGACAGCATGGCGGTGGACAAGAGTGCAACCCTTAGCGAGGCCGTGGCGGAACACGTCCGGGACGGCCAGACCGTGGCAATCGAGGGATTCGGGCACCTGGTTCCGGTGGCGGCGGCCCACGAAATAATCCGGCAGGGGTTCCGTGACCTGACGCTGGCCAGGATGACCGGGGACGTGCTGATCGATCAACTCCTGGCGGCCGACTGCCTGAGGGGGGTCATCAGCTCCTTTGTAGGCAACAGTTCGGCGGGTTCACTCCACGAACTGCGGCGGCGGGTGGAGAACTCGGACCCGGCTCCGCTGGACCTTGAGGAATACAGCCATGGGGGCATGGTTTGCCGGTACCTTGCGGGCGCCTCGAAGCTTCCCTTTTATCCGATCAACTCCTACCGGGGGAGCGATCTGGTGGCGCTGAACGGGCGGATCCGATCCGTCACGGATCCATACGGCGGGGAGGAGATCCACGTGGTCCCGGCACTTAATCCCGACGTGACGATCATTCACGCGCAGCGGGCCGACACGGCGGGCAACATCCAGGCCTGGGGCATTCTCGGGGTGCAGGCCGAAGCTGCGTTCGCCGCCAGGAAGGTCATCGTTACCGTTGAGGAAATAGTCGACGACGCCGTCATCCGCTCGGATCCGAACCGCACCATCGTTCCATCCCACGCAGTCGACGCAGTGGTCCACTGTCCCCGTGGCGCGCATCCTCATTCGGTCCAGGGCTACTATGACCGCGACGACGGGTTCAGCCGCCGCTGGTCCGAGCTCGCCCGCGATCCGCAGCGGTTACGCGACTGGCTGCAGGAAAACATCCACGGCACCCGGGACCACGGGGAGTACATTGCCCGGCTCGGACCGGATTATTGGGATCGCTTGGAGGTCGAAGCGGCACTTTCCGTTCCGGTCAACTACGGAGGCCGTAAATGAACGTCACGAAATTACCGGATCCGCGGGAACAACCACCGGCCCGCTTCCCCGGCCGCCGGACGGAACCCTTGCCGCTGGAGGCGACCAGCAGCGAGCTGCTCACTACCCTGTCCGCCCGTGCCCTGGAAGGAAAGCATGTGGTGTTCGCCGGACACGGACTTCCCACCCTGGCAGTGTCCTTGGCGCAGCGGACCGTTTCTCCCGGCGTCGAAATAATCTATGAGTCAGGCGTTACCGGCGCGCAGCCGGCAGATCTGCCGCGGAGTATTTCGGATTCGGTCCTCGTCACCGGTGCGGCCGGGGTCCTGCCTATGGCGCAGCTGTTCAACTTCGTGCTGCAGGGACAGCGCGTGGACGTCGGATTCCTTGGTGCCGCCCAGGTGGACAAATTCGGCAGCCTGAACTCAAGCCTGATCGGTAAGGACTGGGACGCGCCGGTTACGAAACTACCCGGCTCCGGGGGCGCCATCGAAGCGATGGCCGGCGCCGGCAAGGTCTTCGTGGTGATGCGCCGGCACAATCCCCGATCCCTTGTGGAGGACCTCGACTTCTGCACCACGCCCGGACCTCGCCGGGCTGCGGCGGGACGCGGTGGTGTGATGCCCGCGGGCTTGGGCGTAACCACCGTCATTACGGATCTGGGCATCATGACGCGCCGGGGCATCGACGAAGAGCTTGTCCTTTCCGCTGTACATCCGGGTGTCGAGGTGGACGACGTCAGGGCAGCCACGGAGTGGGACCTGCAAGTCTCGGAGAACCTGGTCACCACCGTCCCGCCGACCGGCTGGGAGCTGGCCCTGCTGCGGGACGTGCTGGATCCGGAACGGGTATACCTGCGCTGAGCCTTGATTCGGTATACGCGACATTCCTGCACTGATATGGGCGGTGTCGCAGTTAACGCGGTGGGCAGGACGACATTGCGGGGCATGCGCCGCCCTGGACCTGCCACTGCCACTGCCACTGCCACTGCCATCACATTGCCGGCGCTGTTTTCCTGCTGCGGTCGATCCGGCCGAAGTTCCCGGTTGATGTGGGGCGTTGCCGGGGCAGGAAGCTTGCCAGTACCGCAGCAGTAAGGGCTGCTGCCGCGGCAATCCAGAAGACGTGTTCGAACGCTCGGAAGGATGGGTGCTCTGTTCCGTCAAGGGTCAGTGTGGTGGAGGCCAGAAGCACGGCTACCGCGGCGCTGCCGACTGTCGTTCCGATGATGCGCAGCACGGCATTGAGCCCGTTCGCAGCGGCGGTAACGGTCATGGGGACGGATCCCATGATCAGGGTCGGCATCGCGGCATAGGCGATCGCGTTGCCGGTGCCGATGACAGCGGCCCCCACCATCACCATCCAGAGCTCCTCGGTCAGGAAGAGACGGCCGGTGTATCCGGCGGCAGAGACTAGGGCGCCGATGATCAGGGCCGTCTTGGCGCCGTAGCGGCGGGTGCCCAGAGCGGACACCGGACTGATGATCATCATGGCCAGCCCGGTGGGAACCATGCAGAGGCCGGCGGCCATCACGCTCAGGCCGAACCCGTACCCGGCCGCCTCGGGCATTTGCAGCTGCTGAGTGGTGGAGAGCAGGTTGGAGTACATCGAGTAACCCACGAGCACCGCCACCATGTTGGTCAGGAGCACAGGCCTCCGGGCGGAGGTTCGCAGGTCGAGCATCGGCTGGCTGATTTTCAGTTCGACCGGGACCCATACTGCCAAGCCGACGACGGCGGTTGCGGCAGCTACCAGCGTTGGTGCACTGGTCCAGCCCCAGGTGCCGCCCTTAGTCAAGGCAAGGAGCGCCGCGGTCAGGGCGATCGAGAGCAGGATGGCGCCTCCGTAGTCGAACCTGCCCGGGGTGCGCACGCCGGATTTCGGCATCACCAACGGCGTCAACGCGATCAGGACGATGCCAGCTGCGGCGGCACTCCAGAAGATGGACTGCCAGCCGAGGAACTCATACAGCACACCGGCCAGCGGAAGGCCCAGAGCGCTCCCGAAACCCAGGGTGGCGCTGATCATCGCGACGGCCGGAGCGAGTCTTGTGCCGGGCAGCTCCTCCCGAAGGATGCTGATGCCCACGGGCACAAGCGCTGCTGCGGATCCCTGGAGCGCCCGGCCTGCGATCATGGCCGGAAAACCCAGATCCAGAGCCGCCAATGCCGAGCCGGCGGTCATCATGATCAGGCAGGCGAGCATGATCCGGCGCTTGCCCACCATGTCTGCCAAACGGCTCAGTACCGGGGTGGCCACCGCGCTGGCCAGCAGGGTGGCCGTGAGGACCCACGAGGCGTCCTCGACGGAGATTCCGAGCAGGCGCGGCAGCTCGGGAAGCAGGGGAACAACCGTGGCCTGCTGGAGGGTCACGGTTGTTCCGCACAGGCAGAGCACCGGCACAAGGAGCCTGCTGACAGCCCTGGGCTTGGATGCTCTGCCTTTCCCGCGAGGAGGCATTCCCGTGGCGATCAGGGTGCGGTGGGGCTGTGTTGCTTGTCGGCATGCTGGGCTGCCGGCGCCCCCTCACCCGTTCCCGGTGGCGCGGCAGGGAACGCTGCCGGCCCACCGCCGTCGGACGTGGCCCGCGGATCTTCCTCCTCCGCCACCGGCGCTTGGGGGGAAGCCTTGGCTCCGGCAAAGCGGTGCCGGAACCCGCTGATGGCTTTGATGACGATGCCGGCGAGGATCAGGCTGAAGATGATCGCCGCGGCCGGATCGGTCACGAAGATGTCCAGGCTGCCGCCGGAAATCAGCATGGACTGGCGGAAGGATTTCTCCAGGATCGGGCCCAGGACGAAGGCCAGCACCAGCGGGCCGGCGTCGAAGCCTGTCTTGGACATGATCCAGCCCAGGACGCCGAAGGCCAGCACAACCCACATGTCAAAGGACGTGTTGTTGATCGAGTAGACGCCGATCAGCACGATCAGCAGGGAAAAGGCGACCAGGATGCCTTGGCGCACGCGCAGCATCTGGATGAAGATGCCCACGAGCGGAATGTTGAGGATGAGCAGCATCAGGTTGCCGATGTACATCGACGCGATGACGCCCCAGAAGAGTCCGGAGTGATCGGTCATCAGCCGCGGTCCCGGCGTGATGCCGTGCATCAGCAGGGCGCCGAAGATCATTGCCAGCACCACGTTGGAGGGAATACCAAGGACCAGCAGGGGAATGAACGCGGTGGTCGAGGAGGCGTTGTTCGCCGTTTCCGGCCCGGCCACTCCTTCGATGGCGCCCTTGCCGAACCGGCTGGGATCCTTCGCCCGCCGCTTCTCCAGCGCGTAGGAGGCCAAGGATGAAATGACACCACCACCACCCGGAAGGATGCCGATGAAGAAACCGAGAACCGAGCCGCGGCCGATGGCACCGGCGGAGTCCTTCATGTCCTTCCGCGTGGGCCAGATGTTCTTGATCTTGGTCTTGATGATCTGGGCTTTTTCGGTCTGTTCCAGGGACCGCAGGAGTTCAGCGACGCCGAACAGGCCCATCGCCACGGCCACGAAGTCCAGGCCGCTCAGCAGCGGCGCCTGACCGAACGTGAAACGCGCCGACCCGTTGACGGGATCCTGCCCGACCGTGGACAGCAGCAGGCCGACGGCGGCCATGCACACGCTCTTGATGGCGGATCCGGTGCCCAGGGACGTGACCAGGAACAGGCCCATGACCATGAGGGCAACAAAGCCGGCCGGACCCATCGACAGGGCGATCTTGCCCAGCGCGGGGGCCAGGAACGTCAGGCCGATGACGGCCACGGTGCCGCCGATGAAAGAACCTATGGCGGAGATGCCGAGGGCGGCACCGGCACGGCCCTGTTTGGTCATCTGGTAGCCATCGAAGGTGGTCACCACCGAGGCTGCCTCGCCCGGCAGGCGCAGCAGTACGGAGGTGATGGTGCCCCCGTACATCGACCCGTAGTAGATGCCCGCCAGCATGATGATCGAAGCGGTCGGATCCATCGTGTAGGTGATGGGCAGCAGCAGGGCAATCGTCGCGGTGGGGCCCAGGCCGGGCAGGACACCGATGGCGGTCCCCACCACCACGCCAATCAGTACGAACAGCAGGTTCACCGGGTCTAAGGCGACCGAGAAGCCTTCACCGAGGTTGCTCAGGATATCCATGTCATTTTCCGTTTCTAGACGAAGGCGTCAAGCGCCAGGTCGGCGGGGAAGGGTACGCCGAGGAGCCGGTCGAAGATGACGTAAAGCACTGCCGGGCCGGCCACAGCGAAAACCGCCGTCCAGCGCCACGACTCCCGGCCGAAAACGCGCAGCCATAGAAGGAGCATCAACACGGCCGGGATGAAGAAGCCGATCAGTTCGAAGAGCACCACGAACGCGGCAAGGCTGGCGATGCCGGCCACTACCGACAGGCTCTTCCGGCCCCAAGCCTCCACCGGCTCATGTCCCGGCCATACGATCAGGGCCGTGGCGCTGAGGACGATGGCCAGCGAGATGACGAACGGCCAGAGGCCCGGTGCCGGATTGTGCAGGGTGCCCAGCTTCAACTGCCATGACCCGGACGCTGCCCCGAGGCCCAGTGCGAGCAGGACGAGCGGAGCGATTCTGCGCTGCCAGCGCAGGGAGCCGGAGTGGGGCCTTTCCGGCTCCCTGATCTCGGCGGCCGCTTCCACGGGAGAAGAAACCATGGGTTCACCCTTCTTCGTGCCGGTCGTCGTTGGCCGGCGGTTGAGTCGTTGTCTTGTTACTTCGCCAGGAGGGGTTCGTAACGGGTGCGCATGTCGGCAAAGACCTGCTGGGTCGCTTCCGCATTTGAGAAGCTGTTAGGCACGAACCGGTCCCCGATCTGCTTGATGACCTCGGCGTCTTTGCTGCAGGTTTCGACGCCGCTTTCGAGCTTGTCGGAAACCTGCTGCGGCAGGCCCTTGGGGGCGAAGAGACCGTAGACCGAAGTCGTCTTGACGTCGTAGCCGGCCTCCTGGGTCGTGGGAGCGTCGGGGAAGGCCTCCGAGCGCGCTTCACCGGCAGCAGCGAGCGGGACGAGGGCGCCGTCCTTCACCTGGGCCTCAACGTCGACGTAGTCGTTGACGAATCCGGCGTCGATGTGGCCGCCCAGCAGGTTGGTGATGAGTTCGGCGCTGCCGGAGGTGGGAACCAGGGCGAACTCGATGCCGCTCTCCTTCTGCACGCGCTTGAGTTCAGTGGCCAGCGAGCTGGTTGCCCCGGGGACACCGATGGAGATCTTCCCCGGGTTCGCCTTGGCGGCGTCAAACAACTCCTGCAGGGTCTTGTACGAAGAGTCCTTTGGCACAGCGAACAAGGTGGGGATCGCTGCCATGGTGCCCAGGGCCTGGAAATCGTCCTGGGAGTAGGCCAGGTCGTTGCTCATTGGGTTCAGGACCATAGGCCCGTTGGTGCTGAGGCCTACGGTGTAACCGTCGGGCTTGGCGCCGGCCAGCTTTTGCATGGCCACCGCACCTGCTCCGCTGTCAAGGTTCTCCACCACGAAAGTGCCGCCCATCAGCCTTCCAAGGCAGGCCCCGTAGGCACGCGCCGTCGTGTCGGATGGACCTCCCGCGGCATAGGGCATAACGAACGTAATGGACTTGGTCGGGTAGCCCTCGGTCGATGCTTTAGAAGCACCGGAGCAGGCTGTAACGGTAAGGGCAAGGCCGGCGACAGTGACGGCAGCGGAGAACACGCGAGTCTTGTTCAAGGTAACCTCTGATGATTTCGGGCTGAAGTTGAGAGTGCACTCCGCAAGGAGTGCCCTCTCAGTAAACAGGATTGTGACCCCGGGCACAACTGCCGCGGGTGATTTTAATCATTCGTTAAGAGATGCGGACTCAAGCAGGGCGACGCTCAGCGCCGCCCGGGGTTTCATGAAGGCGTCCCACAGCGGCCCGGTTGAGAGCCACCGCAGAGGATCCATCAGGGCCAGGCTGCGCGGGAC
Organism: Pseudarthrobacter sp. MDT3-1; assembly: GCF_054510755.1. Classification (NCBI taxonomy): domain Bacteria; kingdom Bacillati; phylum Actinomycetota; class Actinomycetes; order Micrococcales; family Micrococcaceae; genus Pseudarthrobacter; species Pseudarthrobacter sp. MDT3-1. Next base: position 44,652 of record NZ_JBTNDX010000004.1, read on the forward strand.
GAATACCTTGCGCTGGCGCGCGGCCATCGCACCGACGAGCAGGCCGGCGCAGGCGTCTGTGCTGGACACCACGCTGAAGGGCCACGGAAGGGAGCGGCTCTCCCCGGCCCGGCTTCCCGCCCCGGAAATCATGCCGGTGCTCACCCATGCCGGATGCGCGACACCCACGTCAACGCCCTTGTGGGCCAGTTCCAGCCGCAGCGCCCCGCCAAAGGCCTCCACGCCCGCCTTGGAGGCGGCATACGCGTTGGCCCGCGGAACATTCTTCAACGCGGCGGCCGAACTCATGAGCAGGTAATAGCCCCGGTTTGCGGTGACCTCCTCCAGGGTAGCCTTGACGGTCCTGATTACCCCGCCAAGATTGACGTCGACGATCCGCAGCAAGTCCTCGGTGCTGGAAGCGGCCACGGTGGAGGCACTGCCGATGCCGGCGCAGGCAAAGACGATGTCCAGCCGGCCGAAGTGCTCCACTGTCCGTCGGGCTGCGCCCTGCAAGGACACGTGGTCCGTCACATCCGCTGCCGTGGCCAGGTGGCCGTCACCCAGCGTGGAGACAAGCTGGTCCAGGGCTGGCTGGTCGCGGTCAACGAGGGATACGTATGCTCCTGCCGCGGCCAGCCGGTGAGCCGTGGCCACCGCGATACCTCCGGCACCGCCGGTGATCAGTACTACCTTGCCCCGCAGCCTGTCCGGCGCCGGCGACCGGCCAACCCCTCTCCCATCCGCCTTCGGGGGATTCATGGATTGGAATCTCATCCCATGTACGACCCTCCGTTGACGTCAACCGTGACACCCGTGACGAAGCCGTTTTCGACGGCGGCCAGGTACTGTACGGCCTGGGCGACATCACTGGCGAGTCCCAGCCGGCCTACCGGGATGCGGCTGAGATAGTTCCGGTTGACTTCATCGGAGACGCCGGCCGCCATGCCGGCGTCGATCCGCCCCGGGGCGATGGCGTTGACGGTGATGCCGAACGGTGCCAGTTCCCGGGCGAAGGAGCGGGTCAAGCCGAGCAGGCCCGTTTTGGTCGCGGCATAGTGGACCCCGCCGAGCCTGCCGCCGTCCCGTCCTGCCAGGGATGACATATTGACGATCCTGCCGAAACCGGTGTTCTTCATGTGCGGCACCAGCGCCTGGATACCCAGGAACGGTCCCGTGAGGTTCACCGACAGAACGCTCGTCCACTCGTCCAGGGGGACTTCATCACCCGGGATTTTCTGCCCGTCCCGTTTCGGGGAGATGCCGGCATTGTTGACCAGTACCGTAGGGGTTTCCGGGGTGGCCTCCACCGCCTCGGCAATCCGCTTCCAGTCGCCGGGCTCGGTGACATCACAGTGCAGCGTCTGCAGGGATCCGCCCTGCGGATGCAGGTCCGCCTGGAGGCCGGCCAGTGCGGAGTTCGAGGCATCCACGGCGATCACCCGGTCCCCGCTGGCCAGGAATGACTCCACGATGCTGCGGCCGATGCCCCCGGCCGCGCCGGTGACGACGGCTGTTCGTTGGTGCTGCGGGTTGTTACTCATGCTTTCTCCGTTCCTCGTTGAACGGGAGGCGTGCCTCCTTTTAGGCACCCCCCCGGTGGGGCCGTTAGCGCACTCCGGCCAGGGCTTCTTCCGTGGCTTCGTCCAGGGATCCGGCCAGATAGGGTTCAGGGTCAAAGGGTGCGTTGACCTGGCGGAAGGTATAGGCCGGTTCCGGCCACAGGGTGGTCAGCCGCCCGTTGCGGTGGTCCACGTACCAGCTGCTGCAGCCGCCGTCGAGCCATACAGTGCCCTGCGCCAGCTGGTCCACACGATCCATGAAGGCATCCTCCGCTTCCCTGCTCACCTCCAGTGCCGGCACCGCGGCTTGGTCGCGGAAGGTCACCGCGGCCATGATGTAGTCGATTTGGGCCTCGGCGATGTAGACGGCGGAGTTGTGGCCCAGCCCCGTGTTGGGCCCGTTGATGATCCACAGGTTCGGGAAACCGTGCACGGCCGTGGTGGCGTAGGCCTGCATGCCGTTCGCCCAGCGTTCACTGAGCGGCTGGCCGTCGCGGCCAAAGATACGGTAGGCGATGGGCAGATCCGTCGCTTCAAAACCCGTGCAGGCGATGATGACGTCCAGTTCGTGGCTGCCCCCGTCTCCGCCGACTACACGGTTGCCCTCCACACGCGTGACGCCGCCGGTTTCCAGGCGGACGTGGTCCTGCGTGAACGTGGGATAGTAATCGCTGGACTTCAGCACCCGCTTGCAGCCGAACGTATAGTCCGGGGTCAGCTTCCGGCGGAGTTCCGGATCCTCAATCTGCCGGTGCAGATGGTCCAGGGCAACCTGGGCTGCGGCGGAGACCAGCGTCGGGGTGCCCCGGCGCTGGGCGTAGCGCTCCTCGTTGGACCAGAACATCTCCTCCCGCAGTTCCTGCATCACCTCGGGCATCTTGCGGAAAAGACCCTTTTCCTCCTCGGTGTAGGAACGGTCCGGACGCGGAGTCACGTACGGGGCGGAACGCTGGAACACGACGACCTCCCCGGCGATCTTTGCCACCTCGGGCAAAACCTGGATGGCCGTGGCTCCCGAGCCGACGATGCCCACCCGCTTGCCCGCCAGGTCAATCCCGTCATTCCACTGCGCCGAGTGGAACACTTCGCCGGAGAAGTCAGCCAGTCCCTCTATGTCTGGCATCTTCGGTTCGGATAAGTGCCCGACGGCGGTCACCAGGGTTTTGGCTGCAAACTCACCCTTGGGGGTGCTGACTTTCCACAGCGCTTCCGCCTCATCCCACCGGGCATCGGCCAGTTCGGCGCCGAAGACGATCCGTTCAAGGAGGTTCTCTTCCCGGGCGACGCTGCGCAGGTAGTTCAGGATTTCCTCCTGGGGGGCGAACATCCGGGACCACTCAGGGTTGGGTCGGAAGGAAAACGAGTACAGGAGCGACGGCACGTCGCAGGCCGCGCCGGGGTAGTGGTTGTCACGCCAGGTGCCTCCCACGTCCTCCGCCCGTTCAAGAATGATGAATGACCGTTCGCCCTCGCGGGCCAGCTTCGCACCCATGCCGAGGCCTCCGAAGCCGGTGCCCACGATGATGACATCGACCGGCGAACCGGGCGCGGGGTATCCCATAGGGGTACTTTCCACTGTTCCTCCAATGTGTGTGTTGTTGTGTGCTGGTCCCGACGGGCTAGACAAAGAGTGCTTCCCGGATCCCGCCCGCAGGAGCAGCGGCGGGGTCCGTCACGAATTCGTAAATGAGCTGGAACAGCTGGGCCGGTCGCTCCTGCGGGACGGCGTGACCACTGTCGATGACCGCGTAGCGGGCATTGGGAAGGCCTCCGAAGAGGAGCTGGGTCTGCCGGGCCGGCACCATCTGGTCGTGGGCGCCGGCGATGACCAGGGACGGAGCGGTAATCGCTGCAAGCCTGCCACTCAGATCGGCGACGGCGTTGAGCCGCATCTGTCCGGCGATCCCGTCCGGGAAGGTCCGGGCATCAACCAGGGCCCGGATATCGGCCTCGCCCCGGCCGGCCAGGAACGGGTGTCCATAGGCTGTCCAGGTGACGAATTCGCGCAGGAGATCCTGGTCCGACTCGAAAAGCTGCTTCCAGATCCGGTTGCGAAGCCGCTGCTGGGTGTCGGCCCTGACCCAGCCGGCCACCAGGGTCAGGCTTGACACGCTCTCGGGGCGGGAAGCGGCGAGGTCGGCCGCGACCAGGGCTCCCAGGGAGTAGCCGACGACATGTACCGGCTGTGCAGGAGCGCGCTGGTCAATGACAGCGGCGACCTGCGCCGACAATCCACCGAGGGTCAGTTCCCCGTCGGGGCTCTGCAGGTCAAGGGCCAGGACACGGTACCTGGCGGCGAGCATGGGAAAGAGGGTACGGAAATGAGTCTTGGCGCTTCCACCCGTTCCGTGGACCAGGACCACAGTGTCCCGCGAGTCCTCCGGCGCAAGCGTGTCGTGGAAAGGAACCGAGAGGCCCCCGACGTGGACGGCACCCTCGTTTGCATCTGGATGAATCTTCAATTCCAATCCCTTCGAATTTGACTGGCCGGTGCTGATAGCGATGAGGGGATCCGACCGGGTGCAGGAAACGCGCATCGCGCGATATTGAAAGTGCACTCCGTGCGGATTACACTCTCATAAAAGCATAAGAGTGATACGAAGCACAATCCCTGGAAGGGAAACAATGAAGATTACCGGCGCGGTCCTTGAGACCATCGGCTCCCCCCGTCCGTACGCCCAGTCCCGCCCGCTTTCCGTTGCGGAGCTTGACCTTGCCGGGCCAGGGCCCGAGGAAGTCCTGATCCGGATGGAGGCTGCGGGCATCTGCCACTCGGACCTCTCCGTCGTCAACGGCGACCGCCCCCGTCCCCTGCCCATGCTGCTCGGCCACGAGGCCGCCGGTACGGTCGTCAGTGTCGGCGCGGGTGTCGATGACCTCGAACCGGGCCAGCGCGTGGTCACGGTTTTCCTGCCGCGCTGCGAGGAGTGCCCCAACTGCCGCACCGGGGGCAAGCTGCCTTGCAGCGTCGGAACAGAATCCAACGGGGCCGGAACACTGCCCGGCGGATCCATCCGGCTCACGCGCGCCGGCCAGCCGGTCCGTCACCACGTCGGAGTCTCCGGCTTTGCAACCCATGCCGTGCTCAACCGTCGCTCGGTGGTTCCGGTCGGAAGCGACGTGCCGCCGGCGGTCGCTGCACTTCTTGGGTGCGCCGTGCTGACCGGCGGCGGGGCCGTCATCAACGCGGGAAACCCCCAGGAGGGGCAGAACATCATGATCGTCGGCCTTGGAGGCGTCGGCATGGCAGCGCTGCTGACCGCCGTCGCAGTCTCCTCAGCGTGGGCTGAACCCGCCCGGATCATCGGCATCGACGCGAACCCGGAGAAACTGATCACAGCGCGGGAACTGGGGGCAACAGAAACGTACTCGCCTGCCGAGGCCGCGGAACTGGGCATCCGGGCCCACCTCGTCATCGAGGCGGCCGGCCACCCCCGGGCCTTCGAAACCGCGGTACAAGCCACGGCGCCCGGCGGCACCACGGTGACGGTCGGACTGCCGGCTCCGGGAGCGCTGTCATCCATTGAACCGCTGGGGATTACGGCCGAGGCCCGCACCATCGTCGGTTCCTACCTGGGCTCCGCAGTGCCCGCCCGGGATATTCCGGTCTACGCGCAGATGTGGCGCGAAGGAAGGCTGCCCGTCGAAAAGCTGGCCTCGTCGGTGATCACCCTGGACAAGATCAATGAGGCGATGGATGAACTCGCCGATGGAAACGCCATCCGCCAGATCGTGATGTTCAATTGAGTGTTATCGGCACCAGAACTGCAACCCGGCGGCTGCGAACGGCCGTCCGGTACCTAACCGCTGATAGGGGCGTTAATAAAGGATGAAGACGATGACTTCGGAGGCCACCGCCTCTGGTGCTCCCGTCGGGCTGCGTGAGAAGGCCCGGATCGAGCGCTACCAGAACATCCGCGCCGCAGCAGAACAGCTCTTCAACGAGCGGGGCTACGAGCACACCACCACCAAGGAAGTGGCCGAGCTTGCCGGGGTCGGAGAGGCCACCCTCTTCCGCTACGTCAGTAACAAGCACGAGCTGCTGCTGCTGGTTATCGGCGAGCGCATGGATATGACGCTCCAGGCCATCGAGGACGCGGACAAGGAACTTGCCGCCAATACTTCCACCGCGCGGGACTATGTGGAGCGGCTCTACGCCATCTTCCGTGCACGCGCCCGGTTCTACGCAACCGACCCGGAGAACGTCACGAGCTACCTGCACCACGGCTTCAAGGCCGGAAGCCAGCTTGGGGCCCAAAGCATTTCTCAGGGCGACCGGGTTATCGTTCTGATCGCCGCCATCCTCGACAACGCGAGGGACGCAGGGTACCTGAGCGCCGACGTCGACTCCCTGGTCGTTGCGCAGAATTGCAACGGAACCTACATCCACGAAGTTCTGCGCACCCCGGCGCGCGGATTCCGCCCAGAGGATCTCTGGGAAAAACTCCGCGAGCGCCTTCGCGTTCAGATCGAGCCGCTTTTCCGGTTTTGAAAGATCCAGTGCTAATCAGCTGCATGCTAAATCAGGAGCCACGTGCACCTGAGCGCACACGCCCAACTGTTCGCAAAGACGAAGCCTCCAAGCCCGTTCCCGTGCGCAGCTGCTCCCACATGGAGCAATAGGCGCAGCAGATGGAACTTGGGGCAAGCCCTACCTCTGAACAGAGTTAGGCCGAAGTTACGCAGGTTGAGACCCGATCGTCGCCGACGAGGCAGGCTACTGGGACATCGGGGCGGGTCTTGTTGACGTGAGAGTCCGATTTCTCTTGTCTTCCACCCTCGGCTTGGGGATGGCTCTTCGACCACTGTCCAGTTGGGTACACCCAAAACTGGACGGCCACGTTTGCCGCCGTCTGCATCACCATCACGCCCCTGCTGCTGGTCTTCCTCGTGCTGAACAAAGCCATGATCCAAGGCCTGGAGAGCGGTGGGAGTAAGGGATGACAGCAGGAACAGCCGGATATACTCCTCAAGGAGGGCTCATGAATTCGCAGGAGAATAGTTCGGTCACACCGCTGGGTGCGGCTGCACCCCTCGGACGTCCCGGGCGGCCTCAACCCGTCACGCTCCGGCAGGTAGCCGAGGCCGCGGGCGTTTCGACTGCCACCGTCTCCCTGGTAGTGAACAAGAAAAAGACTGCCCGGATATCCGACGAAACCCGCCAGCGCGTGCGGGACACCATCCGGGACCTGGGCTATCGGCCGAATGCCATGGCGCAAACCCTGGTCAGCGGGAGTTCGCGGTTCATCGGGCTCGTAGCCGATGCCATTGCCACCACCCCTTTTGCCGGCCAGATCATCCACGGCGCCCAGGATGAAGCCTGGAAGCACGGCTACGCACTTCTCATCGCCAACACCGAAGGCAACCGCGAGCTGGAGACGGACGCGATTGCCATGATGCTCGAATACAAGGTGCGCGGAATCCTCTACTCCACCTGGTTCCACCGGCCCACGGACATCCCGGCCTCCCTGAAGGAGTCGGACTTCGTCCTCGTCAACTGCTTTTCCACGGAACCAGGCTCCCGGGCCGTGGTCCCGGATGAAATACAGGGCGGCCGTTCAGCCACGGAGATCCTGCTGAAACACGGTCACCGCCGGATCGCCTTCATCAACGCCACCATCCCTGCCCCGGCTAAGGACGGACGACTCCAGGGCTACAGGGAAGCGCTGGAAGCGGAAGGCATCCCGTTCGACGCGGGCCTGGTCTTGGAAGCCTACCCAGACCAGGAAGGCGGGTACGGAGCGACCGAGGAACTCCTCAAGCGCGAAGCCACTGCCGTGTTCTGCTACAACGACCGAATGGCGATGGGACTATACGACGGGCTACGCGAGCACGGGCTCTCCATCCCCGAGGACATAGCAGTGGTGGGATTCGATAACCAGGAAGTCATCGCCGCCCACGTCCGGCCCCCACTTTCCACCGTAGCCCTCCCCCACTACGAACTGGGCGCAGCCGGAGTGCGGATGCTCCTGGGCCTTGAAGAAGGACCGGCCGCTGACCCCACAAAAATCCACTGTCCCGCCGTGGAACGAAACTCGGTGCGGGCTCTGGCCCCCGCATAGCCGCACCCAGGAATTGGCCAGTGCCGCCGCCAGCGAGCGATGACGGCGACGAACCGTGCCTTCGCCCGTACAGCCATGTCGAGCCTGCCGGATTCCAGTGGTGGTTTCCGACAGGCTCGATCACCGCTACTGATCAGCGATGCAGGCGGTTGAGTATTACCGTCCGATGACGCCGGAGACCTCAAGAAGATCTCCGAGCGTGCCCATCACTCTGTCGGTGACCTCGCCGACCCCGCCAATCCCGTCAACCCTGGCGAGGATTCCGCGTCCCGCGTACTTGGCCACCACGGCCTCGGTCTGCCCGTGGTAGAGGTCCAGGCGGTGCCGGATGACGGCTTCCGTGTCGTCGCTCCGGCCCGTTTCCTTGGCACGGCCCAGCAGGCGCGTGACCAGCTCCTCGTCGTCAGCGGTCAGCTGCAGGACAACGTCGAGCTTCTGGTCACCGTTGGCCAGGATTGAGTCAAGATAGTCCACCTGTGCCGTGGTCCGGGGGTAGCCGTCCAGGAGGAAGCCGGCGTCCACGTCATCCTCGCTGAGGCGCGACCTGACCATTTCGTTGGTGACGCTGTCAGGAACGAAATCCCCGTTGTCCATGTACTTTTTCGCCTCCACGCCCAGCGGTGTCTCGCCCTTGACGTTGGCGCGGAAGATGTCGCCGGTGGAGATCGCCACAACGCCGAGGCGTTCGGAGATCTGTTCCGCCTGCGTTCCCTTGCCCGAACCGGGCGGGCCAATAATCAGCATTCTGGTCATTCAGATGTCCCTTCGTGGTGCCGCTTTTTTGTCGGTGGTGCCCTCAAGCAGGGTACGACGGCGGGAGGTCCCGCCGTCGTACCGGGCCTTTTGTGCTGCTACCGGTAGTTATGGTGCAGCGGGCGGTCAGGTGCGGGCGTGCCTGACAAGGGTGCTGCTTCTAGAAGAAGCCGAGCTTGTTCTCTGAGTGGCTTACCAGGAGGTTCTTGGTCTGCTGGTAGTGGTCCAGCATCATGGAGTGGTTTTCACGTCCGATGCCCGAGGACTTGTAGCCGCCGAACGCTGCCCCGGCAGGGTAGGCGTGGTAGTTGTTCACCCACACCCGGCCGGCCTGGATCTCGCGGCCGGCACGGTAGGCCACGTTGCCGTTGCGCGACCAGACGCCGGCGCCAAGGCCGTACAGGGTGTCGTTGGCGATGCTGACTGCGTCCTTGTAGTCGCCGAAGCGTGCAACGGAGACCACCGGGCCGAAAATCTCCTCCTGGAAGATCCGCATCCAGTTGTGCCCCTCAAAAATGGTCGGCTGGACATAGAAACCGCCGGCCAGGTCCCCGTCAAGCTCCGACTGCGCACCGCCGGCCAGGATTTTGGCGCCCTCTTCGAGTCCGATGTCGATGTAGGAGAGGATCTTCTCCATCTGGCCCACGGAGGCCTGGGCACCGATCTGGGTGTTGGTGTCCAGCGGGTTGCCCTGGATGATCTGTTCTGTCCTGGCCACGGCATCAGCCATGAAGGAATCGTAGATACCGTCCTGGACGAGGGCACGGGACGGGCTGCTGCAGACCTCGCCCTGGTTGAAGGCGTAAAGGGTGAAGCCCTCCAGTGCCTTGTCGTAGAACGCGTCGTTGGTGTCCGCGACGTCGTTGAAGAAGATGTTCGGGCTCTTGCCGCCGAGCTCCAGGGTGACCGGGATCAGGTTCTGGCTGGCGTACTGGCTGATCAGGCGCCCGGTGGAGGTCTCGCCGGTGAACGCGATCTTGCGGATCCGGGGGCTGGAGGCCAGCGGCTTTCCCACTTCCGCCCCGAAGCCGTTGACAATATTCAGCAGGCCCGCAGGCAGCAGGTCCGCGATGAGTTCCGCCAGGACCAGGATGGAGGCCGGGGTGTTGGACGCGGGCTTGAGCACCACCGCGTTGCCGGCCGCCAGGGCGGGAGCCATCTTCCAGACGGCCATCAGGATGGGGAAGTTCCACGGGATGATCTGGCCCACGACGCCGAGGGGTTCGTGGAAGTGGTACGCCGTGGTGTCGTCGTCGAGCTGGGACAGCCGGCCTTCCTGGGCGCGGATGGCGGAGGCGAAGTAGCGGAAGTGGTCCGCCGCGAGCGGGATGTCCGCATTCAAGGTTTCGCGGATGGGCTTGCCGTTGTCCCACGACTCGGCGACGGCGAGCATCTCAAGGTTCGCGTCGATCCGGTCGGCGATCTTGTTCAGCACGGCGGCGCGCTCGGTGGCCGAAGCCTTGCCCCACGCCGGTGCGGCCTTGTGCGCGGCATCGAGTGCGAGCTCAACGTCCGCGGCGGCGCCGCGGGCCACCTCGGTGAATTGCTTTCCGTTCACCGGGGAAACGTTCTCGATGTATCGGCCGGTCGTTGGAGCCACCCATTCTCCGCCGATCCAGTTCTCATAGCGGTCCTTGAACTGGACCTTGGATCCTGATTGGCCGGGCTGTACATAAACAGTCATGGTCACTCCTCTGGAAAACAGACGTCTTCGTCCTGGCCCCCATGCTAGAACTTCAAAGGTTGCGACCAGGCTGCGAAGGGTACTGCCAGCTACCGACCTCGGACCGGACGCGTCGTCCCCGTCACTTGACTCGGCGGCCGCGACAACCTTGGCCCGTTCCCTACGGAAAGGCCCGCCAGGGACCTCCGGCGCAGGGCGAGATATCAGGCGTTTCTGCGCTTTTCGCCCTTATGTACATTCCTGCGCATATCCGCGCGGACCTTGCACATTTCCTCTTCGAGGGCTGAGCGCCTTCTACTGGCCCGCCCGAAAACGTCCAGCAGGGGCAGCTCAAGGAACATGTCCGGCGTCGGGACGCCCACCAGCACCACGCGGCCGCGAGGTCGCTTGCATAGAGCGTGTTCATCAAACGCCTGATCACCGTCGCCACCTCCGGTGTCAGGGAGCCCCTGGGGATGAAAGCAGCAGTGCGCGGACTGACACCCGCCTTAGACTTCTCAAATATCAGGCCCACGGACAAGCGCGCGTGCGACGCAGGCTGACATGTCGGTCCTGCCACGCGTGCTGATGGCTGTTATGGCGTAACTTGGCGATGTGCAGCGAGGTCCTTACTCGGCGATGTCCTCCGCCCATAGTTCAGGGTGTTCGTCCTGGAAGGTGCGCATCATCTCGACGCATCGGGCATCATTCAACACCACCACTTCGACGCCGCGTGAGCGGAGAAGTTCGAATTCGCCGGGGAACGTCTCGGCCTCGCCCACCACCACGCGCGGAATCTTGAATTGGATGATAGTCCCGGCACACATGGCACACGGCGCCAGGGTGGTGTAGAGGGTTGTGTCCCGGTAGCTCTTCTGGCGTCCGGCAGCCCGCAGAGCAGACATCTCGCCGTGGGCGATTGGATCGCCATGCTGGACACGCTTGTTGTGGCCGCTGGCAATGACCACCCCGCCTCTGGCCAAGGCAGCACCGATCGGGATGCCGCCCTCTCGGAGGCTCTTTTGTGCAGCCTCGTAGGCAGCCTCGAAGACCGGGTCTGTGGTTCGTTCAGTTTCAGACATGGGTGCAGTCTAAATCGCGCGCGTCGAAGAATTGTTGCTGACCGCTGACATAGGCGGTCAGCGGGCAAACGTCCCGCGAAAGCATGCGGAATCGGATGGTTGACCACGTGGAGCGACGTGAGTACCCTGGGTCAACTATCCATCCTTGCCGTGGAGGCAGCCCAGGAAGGCATCGAGGCAACCGCCGACGACGTCACCTCCAAGCTCCGCAGCCTCCGTCCCGTTCGCAGCTAACCCACGGCCCCGAACTCTCCCTACTTCGCGTGCGGGCCGGCGTCGTACGGCTACAGCGTGTTCACCAGAATCGCAGTCAGTGGGGCCCGGATGAAGAAGATCCCGGCCAGGACGGCAAGGGCTGACGGTTAGTCGTTGCCCAGGTTTTCCCTGAGCAGGGCGCGGTGTTCGATGGCGGCTTCCCGGTGGAGCGCGCGGCCGGCGTCGGTGAGTTCCAGGAACAGCGAGCGCCGGTCATCTTCGCAGGACTGGCGGGAAATGAGTCCGGCTTTGTCGAGCCGGTCCACCACCTTGGACATGGCGCTCTGAGTCATGGGCGTGCGCTCACCGAGTTGCTTCATGCGGCATGCCGCATCGGTACTTTCGGCCACAAGGTCCAGGATTTCAAACTCCGTCAGGCCGATGCTGAACTTCGATTCCAGCGCACGGTCGATCGCGGCCGCGGTGCGGAAGTAGGTGCTCTGGATGCCGCGCCATTGATCAACCAGCTGGCGGTCCTGCGGTGTTGCCATGCAGCGATTCTAGTTCAAGACGAATTAAAAGTCCACGTCATAATATTCCTTGTCATTCAATGACGTGTCATATAAGTTGTAGCCATGACTTCAACTTCCACCCTTGAAAAATCAGCCGGAGGCCGGCTTACAGCTGTGCGCTGGACCCGCGCACAATGGATGCTCCTCCTGGTCCTGTGCACCGTCCTGGCACTCGACGCACTGGACGTATCAATGGTCGGCGTGGCCCTGCCCTCGATCGGCACCGAACTTCATCTCGGAACCGAATCCCTCCAGTGGATCGTCTCCGCCTACGTACTCGGCTACGGAAGCCTGCTCCTGCTGGGCGGTCGCATGGCGGACCTGCTCGGCCGGCGGCGCATCTTCCTGATTGCGCTCAGCGTTTTCGCCGCAGCATCCCTGCTCGGCGGGCTGGTGGATGACCCGGCCCTGCTGATCGCGACCCGCTTCGTCAAGGGCCTGGCCGCCGCATTCACGGCTCCCGCCGCCTTCTCGATCATCACCACCAACTTCGCTGAAGGGCGCGAACGCAACCGTGCCCTATCCATCTTCACCACGTTCGGCGCCAGCGGATTCTCCCTCGGCCTGGTGGTAGGCGGCCTCATGACCGCCCTGAGCTGGCGCTGGACCTTCCTGGTCTCCGTTCCGGTGGCAGTCGCCGTTGTGATCCTTGGCCTGAGGTACATCCCCCGGGACGGAGCCGCAGGCAAGGCCGCAGGCAAGGCCGCAGACGGGGAACCAGAGAGCGGGCATGACGTCTGGGGCGCCATCACGCTCGCGGGCGGCATGCTGGGGCTGGTGTACACACTGGTTTCGGCGCCGGGGAACGGCTGGGGATCTGTGGCAACTATCGCCGGATTCGTGGCTTCCACCGCAGTCCTGGCAGCGTTCGCCGTGATCGAAAACCGCGTCAAACACCCCCTGATCCGGTTCAGCATCCTCAAGGAAGGCTGGGTTGCCCGGGCAAACCTCAGCGCGGTGGGGCTGTTCGGTTCCTACCTGAGTTTCCAGTTCATCCTGACGCTCTACCTGCAGTCCGTGCTGGGATGGAGCCCCCTTGGCATGGCCCTGGCGCTGCTCCCGACCGGCCTGCTGGTTGCCTCGAGCGCACCCTTCGCGGACCGGCTCATCGAGAGATTCGGCGCCCCGAGGCTGATCCTGACGGGACTGGCGTCGTTGACGCTTGGCTACGTCCTGTTCCTTCGCGTAGGGACCTCGCCCAATTATGTGACCGACATTCTGCCGTCCGTCCTGCTGCTGGGCGTCGGTTTCGCGCTGGCCTTCCCGTCCATCAACGTCCAGGCCACCACTGGCATCCGGGATGCCGAGCAAGGCCTGGCCGCAGGCCTGATCCAGACGAGCACCCAGGTCGGCGCCGCCCTGGTGCTGGCCGTCACCACGGCAATGGTGAGCGGTCACGGCAATGCGCCCGAGGCAGGTGCCGCCGTCGATGCGGCCGCGATGCTGGAACAGTACCGGCCGGGCCTGATCCTGAGCGCCGCGGTGGCCGTGGCTGCCCTCCTGATCGCCGCGACGCCCAGTCTATCGCGGGGCCCGAGGCAAGAGCCGGGAGCGGAAAGCGACGGGCGTCCATTGGATCCACAATGAGCCTTGAGGAACTGTGAGCAGCTGAGACGGACCCAAACGGAACCCCCTGAATCGGAGCTCAGCTGGCCTCAGCTCACAACTGTCCAGCAGCCCATCGACCAGATTGCCGAAGCAGCGCTCTCTGCCAACCATTCCGACGGCAAGGTCCAACTCCTCCCCGCAGAGCTCATCATTCGCCGGTCCTGCGGCTGCGCCAGTGGATTGATGACCCTGGGCCAGTGACCGGGCCGGCACGGCGGGCCTCGTCAATCCACTGCGGATGCCAACCAGCGAGGGGATGTGGGCGGAGAACCTCTCGCTTCCCTAGTGCTGGATAAGCCAAGATATGGACTGCGCCACGGAAAACACTGGGTGAACGTCTGGCTAACCAGGTCAAAAAGCCGCCCCTTGACCCTTTGAGCGTGCGGATACTGGAAGGCATGACTAACTTTACTCGTCGTCAAGTTCTGCGCTCAGCAGGGGTCGCTGCCGTGGCTGGGGCCATGGTCTCCGGCACCGCAGCAAGTGGCTTTTCCGCCTCCCATGGTGGCGTCTTCTGCCACGGGGTCGCCTCGGGAGACCCGATGGCGGACAGCGTGCTGCTTTGGACCCGCGTGACACCAGCGCCCGCAGCGCTGCCAGGCACCGGGCTGGGCCCGGATGTGTCCGTCGGCTGGGAAATCGCTGCGGACGCTGGCTTCAAGAAGATCGTGGCCAGGGGTACTGCCGCCACCGGCGCGGCCCGGGACCATACGGTCAAGGTCATCGCCGGCCGGCTGGCCGCCGCCACCAACTACTGGTACCGCTTCACGCTGGGACAGTCCGTATCGCCGGCGGGCCGTACCCGCACCGCCCCCGCGGCGGGTGCGGTCGTGGACCGGCTGAAGTTCGGCGTCGTGTCGTGCGCCAACTGGCAGGCGGGCTATTTTTCGTCCTACCGGCATCTCGCCGCCCGCGGCGACCTCGACGCCGTGCTTCACCTCGGCGACTACCTCTACGAATACGGGCCCGGCGAATACCAGGCGCGCGACGTCGTCGTCCGCCCCCACGAACCCGCCCACGAAATGACACAGCTCGCGCACTACCGGCGCCGTCACGCCCAGTACAAAACCGACCCTGACCTGCAAGCCCTGCACGCCGCCGCCCCGTTCATCGTGACCTGGGATGACCATGAATCGGCCAACGACGCCTGGAAGGGCGGCGCCGAAAACCACACCGAGGGCGCCGAAGGCGCGTGGAGCGAGCGCGTCGCCGCCGCGCACCGGGCCTACGCCGAATGGATGCCCGTGCGCTACGAGCCGGAAGGCCAGCTCTACCGCCGACTGGACTTCGGCTCCTTGGCCAGCCTGTCCATGCTGGACCTGCGCTCCTACCGTGACCAGCAGGCCGCCAACGGTGCGGATCCCTCCGTCAGCAGCCCCGCCCGCACTATCACCGGCGCCGCACAGATGGACTGGCTGCTGGGCAACCTCAAGTCCACGGGCCCGCAATGGAAGCTTGTGGGCAATCCCGTCATGATTGCGCCTGTCCGAGTTCCCTCGACCCTGAACACCGCAGAGCTGGCCGGTGTGCAGAAGCTGATGGGCGGCACGAGCATCAGCGGCGTGCCTTATAACGTGGACCAATGGGACGGCTACGAGGCGGACCGCAACCGCGTGGTCCGCCACCTGCGGGATAACGCCGTCAAGGACACCGTGTTCCTCACCGGCGACATCCACTCCGGCTGGGCCTGCGACATCCCCGCGGATCCGGCCAGCTACCCGGCCACCGGCGATTCCGTGGCCGCGGAACTCGTCTGCACTTCCGTCACGAGCGACAACCTCGACGACATCCTGAACGTTCCGCCCCGGACCGGTTCCGTCGGCGTCGAGAACGCCATCAAGGCGGCCAACCCGCACGTGAAGTACCTGGACTTCGACTCGCACGGCTACTCCGTTCTGGACGTGACAGCCGCCGGCGTTCGGATGGACTGGTACGTCCTCGCCGAACGCACCTCCGCCAGCTCAGGAGCCACACTGTCCACATCATTCAACGTCCAAGCCAACTCCGGCAAAGTCACCCCGACGCAGGGAGGACTCCAGTGAGCCGTTCACCGCAGCCGGGCACGCCCGCCAGCAGCAGACTTTCGACGCCGGGACGCCGGCAGTTCCTGCAAATCGCCGCCGCCGGCGGGGCCGCCATCGTCCTTTCAGCGGCACCGGGCACCGCCTGGGCCGCCCCCGCCGCTGGACGGACGCGAAGCTACGTGCTGGTGGTGGACGGCTGCCGGCCGGATGAGATTACGCCCGCGCTGACGCCGAGGCTGGCTGCGCTGCGCGATGCAGGCACCAATTTCCCCGCGGCACGCTCCCTGCCGGTGATGGAGACCATCCCCAACCACGTCATGATGATGACGGGTGTCCGCCCGGACCGCTCGGGCGTGCCGGCCAACTCCATCTTCGACCGGACCGACGGCGTTGTCCGCGACCTCGACCGGTCCACGGACCTGCACTTCCCGACTCTCCTGGAGCGGTTGCAGGAGCTCGGCCTCACGACCGGCTCCGTGCTTAGCAAGAAGTACCTTTACGGCATCTTCGGTGCCCGCGCCAGCTATCGGTGGGAACCCCAGCCGGTGCTTCCTGTAACCGGCCACGCGCCCGACGCCGCCACCATGGACGCCCTGCTGGCGATGGTGAGCGGCCCGGACCCGGACTTTGTGTTTACCAACTTGGGCGACATCGACCGCGTGGGCCACTCTGACGTTTCCGGAACCACGCTGCGGGCGGCGCGTGAGGCTGCCCTGGCGGAAACAGACCTGCAGGTGGGCCGCTTCATCGACCACCTCAAGAACGCCGGCAAATGGGACTCCAGCCTGGTGATGGTGCTTGCCGACCATTCCATGGACTGGTCCATCCCCAGCAACCTCATCTCTGTCAACCTCATCCTCCAGTCCCGTCCGGAGCTGCAGTCGAACATCACGATTGCCCAGAACGGCGGCGCGGACCTGCTCTACTGGACCGGCCCGGAACCGGACCGTATCGCCGGGCTGGCCGCCGTCGAACAGCTGGTCAGAGCGCATGAGGGCGTGCTCTCGGTCAACAAGCCGGCGGACCTGCGGCTGGGCGACGAGGCCGGAGACCTGGTGGCCTACTGCCGGGCGGGCTGGCGCTTCTCCGACCCGTACGTCGCGTCCAACCCGATCCCTGGCAACCACGGTCACCCCGCCACAGAGCCCATTCCCTTCTTCATATCAGGCGGCAGCCCCGCGGTGGTCAAAGGCTCGGTATCCTCCGAACCAGCCCGGACCGTCGACGTCGCGCCCACCGTTGGCAGCATCTACGGACTCAAGGCCCCTGCGGGAGGCTACGACGGCACGGGCCGGGTCTCTGCCCTGACGAAACCGCGCAACTGAGGACGCGCTGTTAGGCTCTGCTGCCTGGTTGGTGGTTCCCATGCGCGGTCTCGCCGTAGCCCATGGGAAATTTCCGGCTCCGCGTCCAGCAGATGCCGGGCTAGTTGAGACTGTGCACAGCCGGGGCGGGTGAGCAGATGCCTGACTTCGGGCAAGGCGTAAGGATCGTACTGAGCAGTCCCGCCGTCGTCCGCTGTTCTGTGAGGATTACTGGGGCTCAGTAGGCCTTAACGCGCTGTTCCACGATGAGATGGATGAGGGCGAAGACACCGTCCTCGTCGATGGCCGCCAAGGCGGCCTCCAGTGCGGCCGGAACGTCACAGTCCTCGGTGACAGTGATCCCGAAACCGCCGAAGGCCCGGGCCATCAGGCCGAAGTCCGGATTCTTCAGCTGGGTTCCGGAGACGCGCGAGGGATAGTGACGCTCCTGGTGGGTGCGGATGGTGCCGTATTCCTGGTTGTCCATAACGATCACCAGCGGCGTGGCCCCGTACTGGGCCGCGGTTGCCAGTTCCTGGCCGTTCATGAGGAACTCGCCGTCCCCGGCGATGGTGACCACTCGGCGTCTGGGTTCGGCCAGCGAAGCGGCGATGGCCGAGGGGACGGAGTAGCCCATGGAGCCGTTGCGGGCGCTGATCATGGAGGCGTAGCGGCGGGTGGGGAAGTAGCGGTGGGCCCAGTTGGTGTGCTCCCCCGCGCCGAACGTCACCAGTGAATCCTCGGGCAGCTTTGGCACCAGGTTCGCCATCAAAGTGTCCATCCTCGCCTGCCCCGCTGCCGGCGCCGCCGGCGGTAGCGCGGCGAACCGCTCCTGCTCGCCCCGCATCTGGTCCGTCCACGCTTTCCACTCTTCCTTCACCGGCAGGTCGATCCCCACAAGGTCGCGGACAAAGGCCTCGGGCTTGGCCAGAATCTGCCGTGAAACGGGCCCCGACCGGCCACGGAGTGAGGGGTCGGCTGTGACCAGGAAGTTCTTTTTGTTCCAGTCCTGCCGGCAGACGAACCCGTCCGTAATCACGTCGCCCGGCACTGTCCCCACAAACACCAGCAGGTCGGTTTCCTCCAGGAGGTCGTAGGTGGGGCGGGGCCGGCCGTAGCCAATGGGGCCCACGTAGGACGGGGAATCGAAGGAGACCGTTCCCTGCGTCCGCCATTCAGCTGCTGCCGGGATATGGTGCCGTTCCAGCCATCCGGTCAGCTGGTCCGCGGCTGCCTGCGTCCAGTCGTTGCCGCCGGTGACAAAGAGCGGCTTGCTGGACTCTGCCAGCGCAGCCTCCAGGGCGGCGGCGTCGGAGCTGCTCATGCCCCCGGCCGCCACCGGAATGGCGGGATGCAGCGCCGGGTCAATCTGCTGCCGGATGATGTCCTCCGGCAGGCCCACCACCACAGGGCCAGACCGCCCGCTCATGGCCGCAAACATCGCCTCGGCCACGATCTCGGACGCCCGCTCCGCGTGGTCAAGGACCATGACGCGCTTCGCGCCCGTACCGAACCAGGCCTTGATGTCGAACTCCTGAAACGCCTCCCGGTCCCGGTGCGCGAACGGGATCAGGCCGACGAACAGCAGCATGGGGGTGGAGTCCTGCCATGCGGTGTGCAGCCCCACATGCGCGTTGGCCGCGCCGGGCCCCCGGGTCACCATCGCTACGCCCGGGCGCTGGTGCATCTTGCCGTCGGCCTCGGCCATGTAGGCGGCGCCGCCCTCGTGCCGGCAGACGATTGTTTCAATATCCGAGTTGTGCAGGCCGTCCAGGACGTCCAGGAAGCTCTCGCCGGGAACCACATAGGTGCGCTCCACGCCATGGGCCACCAGCGAATCAACAATCACGTGCCCGGCTGATTTCAGTGCCTGGCCGGCGCCGGCGTGGGGCTCCTCCGAATGGCGTGCCTGCCGGGAGCCTTGCTCGGAATTCCCGACGGCGGCGGGCAGGGTGTGGGATGCGGTCAGGGTTGCTTCGGTTTCCGTTGTCATGGGCTTTCTTTGGCTGTTTGGACTGGTTTGGCGTTCGTAGTGGATGGTGCGGGGTTTATCTGAAGGTCTCCGCGGGCGGGTTGGCGATGACGGGGGCGGTGCCGGTGAAGCCTTCGCGGGTTTCGGCGATCTCACGGATTCGTTGGCGGCAGGCGTACCAGCCGACGACCATGAGTGCGGAGGCGATGGCGGTGACGAGCATGGTGAGGGGTGAGTCGATGAAGACCATCACCAGGACGCTCGCGAGGAAGAGCAGGGAGAGGTAGCCGGTGTAGGGGGCGCCGAACATCCGGAAGGAGGGGCGTTTGAGCCAGCCTTTGTTCGCCCAGCGTTGGAGCTGGATCTGGCAGAGGACAATGGTTGCCCAGGTCATAACGATGCCCACGGAGGCGACGTTCAGCACGATTTCGAAGGCCTGCGCGGGGACGAGGTAGTTCAGCGGGACGCCGAGGAGGGAGACGCCGGCGGTGATGGCGATGCCGCCGTAGGGGACGCCGGCCTTGTTCATGCGGCCCGCGAATTTGGGGGCGGAACCGTTCACGGACATGGACCGGAGTATGCGGCCGGTGGAGTATAGGCCGGCGTTGAGGGAGGAGAGCGCGGCGGTGAGGACGACGAGGTTCATGATGACGTCTACACCCTGGATGCCGATGGAGCCGAAGAATGTCACGAAGGGGCTGACGCCTTTTTCGTAGGAGGTGTAGGGCAGCAGGAGGGCGAGGAGGATGACGGAGCCGACGTAGAAGACGGCGATGCGGAAGACCACGGAGTTGATGGCTTTGGGCATGATCTTTTCGGGGTTTTCGGTTTCGCCGGCGGCGGTGCCGACGAGTTCGATGGAGGCGTAGGCGAACAGGACGCCCTGCATGAGGATGATCATGGGGAGCAGGCCGTTGGGGAAGACGCCGCCGTTGTCCGAGAGGAGGCTCAGGCCCACGGGCTGGCCGTCGACGGGGGTGCCGAAGATGACGAAGTAGGTGCCGACGACGAGGAAGACCACGAGGGCGGCGACCTTGATGATGGCGAACCAGAATTCGAGTTCGCCGAAGACCTTGACGGAAACGAGGTTCAGGGCGAGGACCACGATCAGGGCGATGAGGGCCCAGGCCCATTGCGGGACGGCGGCCATCCAGGGGATGTAGTGGCCGAAGAAGTTCATGTAGAGCGCGGCGGCGGTGATGTCCACGATGGTGGTGGTGGCCCAGTTGATCCAGTAGAACCAGCCGGACACGAACGCGGCCTTCTCGCCGAAGAACTCACGGGCGTAGGAGACAAACGAACCCGACGACGGGCGGTGCAGCACCAGTTCGCCCAGGGCCCGCAGGATGAGGAACGCGAAGAAACCGCAGACGGCGTAGGCGATGACCAGCGAGGGGCCGGCGGCGTTGAGGCGGCCGCCGGCGCCGAGGAACAGGCCGGTGCCGATCGCCCCGCCGATCGCGATCATCTGGATCTGCCGAGGCTTGAGGTTCTTGTGATAACCCTTGTCCTCCGCATGCAAGGCGGACTCGGAGGCGTGCGCATGACCGCCGTCGGCCTGTTGCAGTACAACCTCGTCATTGGGGTTGATGGGCATGGTTGATCCTTTCGATACGGAGAAGATCCTGCTGGGTTGGGAAGAAGTTGTGGGGCGTGCAACCGGGGGTTTAGAAAACAGACCAGCCAGTGCGGTCGGAAAGGTCGGCGAGAGCCGCGGTGCCGGCCAGGGAGTTTCCTTTGGCGTCCAGCCGAGGGCTCCAGACGCAGATGGCACCAACACCTGGAACGATGACCAGGATCCCGCCGCCCACACCGCTTTTCCCGGGAAGGCCCACCCGGTAGGCGAACTCGCCAGCAGCGTCATACATCCCGCATGTCAGCATGATGGAGCCGATGCGTTTCGCGTCGCTGCGGGACACTACCGTTCCGAGTGCTCCGTTGCCGTCCCGGGCGAGGAAGAGTCCCGCTTTGGCGAGTTCAACGCAGGTCATCATGATGGAGCATTGGCGGACGTAGTTTTCCACCACTGATTCAGCAGGCTGCCTCAGGTTGCCGAAGCCCTTCAGGAAATGCGCCAACGCCAGGTTGCGGCTGCTGCTGGAAAGCTCGCTGGCTGCCGCGGCCTCATCGATGAAGGGCCCTGCGCTGCCCGCCTGGTCGGTGAGGAACCGCAACACCTGGGTGGCGGCGTCGGACGTTTCTTCCATCAGGTGATCGGTGACCACCAGGGCACCGGCGTTGATGAAAGGGTTCCGCGGGATGCCGTGCTCCAGTTCCAGCTGAACCAGGGAGTTAAACGAGGTGCCGGACGGTTCGCGCAGCACGCGGGACCACAGTGTTCCTGAGCTGTCGCCTCGAAGCGCCATTGCCAGTGTGAACACCTTGGAGATGCTCTGGACGGAAAAGGGGACGTCGGCATCGCCGGAACGGAACACCTCACCGGAAGTGGTGGCGACGGCGATCCCGAACCTGTCGAAGGGTACCGCTGCCAGGAGGGGGATGTTGGCCGGGACAGAACCGGTTTCCCGCTGTGGCCTGTGTCCGCGGACGATGTCGTCCAGTATTGCGTCCAACGGCGGTGCTTTGAGTGCTGTGGTCATTTCCTGCCCAGTTGTTCTTTAGGTGTGCCGGCCCATTCCTGGATGTGGAGCAGGGCCACCAGCGAGTCCCGCGGGTCGCCGAAGTTCAGGCCGGTCGCCCGGGATGCCTTGCTGATCCGGTAATAGACGGTGTTCTTGTGCAGCCCCATCCTGCTGGCGCACTCGGCGACATCGAGCGAGGCTTCGAAGTACGCGTGCAGGGTTTCCGCAAGTTCGGCGTCCTGCCGCAGCAGGGCGAAAAGACTGCGGTGGCGGAACGTGGAGGACGTGAAATTCCGAACCGCCTCGCGGAAGAGGATCTCCCCCTCGAAGTCGTCCACCGTGGCAACGCCCCTGTCCGAAGACGTGCCCACACAACTCAACAGGGCCTCGGTGATCCGGGTGGTTGTGTGCAGGGACAGCAGGTCCGGGACTACCGGGCCCACGGCTGCGAACGGGCTGATGCCGAGGTGCTTGCCGGCATCCCGGACGATGGACTCGGCCAGGCTCCGCAGTCCGGGCTCCGCGGAGGTTGACTGCAGGCCAGGGACAATGACGGCAGTGTCGCCCTTGAACTGGCCTACGACGGCGGACGCCTTGTAGGCGGCCGCGTGGATGGACGCCAGATTGGCGAGTTCGCCGTGCTTCAGTGCTGCGTCGTCGGCTTGGGCTTCGGAATCGGGCATTCCTATCAGGATCAGTGCGGCCGGGCGCTCAGCGGAGATCTTCTCGCTGTAAGCACTGGCAGCGGCTTCCGCCGAACCTGAAAGGATCCGCACAATGCGGTCCTCGCGCATGTGCACGGACTGCTGGTTGCGGTGTCGGATCAGCTCGGCGGAGGCCCGTGCAGCAGATCCTTTCAGCACATAGTCAACGTCGGGGCCGAAGCCGTCCCCGGTTTCCTGCAGCCAGATGTAGCCCATGATCCGGTCCCCGGCGAACAGTGTGACGGCCACCCGTTCCCGCAGCCCGTCCTGGGGCCGGGCCGGTACCCGCACCGGCAGCCGGGTCCTGTGCAGTTCACGGTAGGCGCCCAGGTCCTTCAGCAGCAGCTCGTATTTACGCGGACCACGCCGGGCCAGGATGGAGGCCTTGCGCAGCTCGTCGATGTCGTTCGAAACGGTGGAGTATGCCAGGACCTTGTTGGCGGCGTCTTCGATGACCACGTGGCTGGATGTGAGCCTGGCCGTGGTCTGGGCGATGGCAAACAGGTCCTCTTCCAGCAGCGTCAGCACTTCGCTCTGGTAGCTGCGCGGCTGGATGCGGTCCTTGGCAATGGACAGTAGCCGGTCCCAGTCAGCCCCCGGATCCACCAGGAGCAGGCCCGTGCCGGCATCGCGGAGCAGTTCTTCGGCTTCGGCGAGCTCTTCACATCTTCCCTTGACGGCGACCACCGGCGGAGGGTTCTTCAGGAGCCGCCGCAGCGTGGGCAAAGCCGAGCGGCCGCGGACGCCGATCAGCAGGACAAAGGCTGCGCCGCCGTCGTACGTTTCATCATCCGCATCCACGATCAGGAACCGTTCGATCGCAGAGCTGGCCGGGGCAGGCCGGAGGATGAGGCTGGCGAAACCCAGGGGGAGGTCCGAGAGAATATCGTCCACCGTAACCGCTGCCATGGGCTTCCTTCTGCGTCGATCTGGCCGGACGGCTCTGTCCGGTCACTTCATGCTATCGAGGCAGGCTCCCCCAAAATATGGAATGGAACCCAAATGCAGTGGCAGCTTTTCGGTTTGCGGACCAAGTTTCCACGGTTCATGGCCCTGTATGGCCTTCCAAACCCGAAGTGGCTGTCAGCGCGCACAGGCCCCGGCCATGTGGAAGGGTGGTACTGACAGGCCCTCCCGCCGGTCTCGAAGTGCCGTTAGCGTTGTTGGAACGGGCAACTCCACTTCTCAGAAAGTGCGACCCGCCCCTCCCTTCGACCCCAGGAGCATGACATATGGACAAGCGCACCCTCGGCACCAGCGGCCTGGAGGTCTCCGCCATCGGGCTGGGCTGCATGAGCATGAGCGGCGGCTACAGCGACCGGCCCGACCGGCAGGAAATGATCGCGCTGATCCGCGCGGCCGTGGACCGCGGCGTCACCTTCTTTGATACGGCAGAGATCTACGGCCCCCACGCCAACGAGGAACTCGTCGGCCAGGCCCTCGCCCCACACCGGGACGAGGTGGTGATTGCCACCAAGTTCGGCTGGGACATCGACCCTACGCAACGCAAGGCGAGCGGGAGGGTCACCAGCCGTCCCGACGTCATCAAGCACGTGGTGGACGGGTCGCTCCAGCGGCTCGGCGTTGACGCCATCGACCTGTACTACCAGCACCGGGTGGACCCCGATGTCCGTATCGAGGACGTGGCGGGCGCCGTCAAGGAACTGATCGACGCCGGCAAGGTCAAGTATTTCGGCATGTCCGAGGCCGCCGCCGGCACGATCCGCCGGGCCCACGCCATCCAGCCCGTGACCGCCGTCCAGAGCGAATACTCGCTGTGGTGGCGGCGCCCCGAAGAGGACGTCCTGGCCGCCTGCGAGGAACTGGGCATCGGATTTGTGCCTTTCAGCCCGCTGGGCAAGGGCTTCCTCACCGGGACGATCGACACCTCAACCAGCTTCGAGGCCGGCAACGACATCCGCGCCACCATCCCCCGCTTCACCCCCGCGGCCAGGGAGAACAACCGTGCCGTGGTGGACCTGCTGGCCGGGATCGCGGAGCGCAAGGGCGCCACTCCGGCCCAGATTGCGTTGGCCTGGCTGCTGGCGCAGAAACCGTGGATCGTCCCGATCCCCGGCACCCGGAAGCTGCACCGGCTGGACGAGAACCTCGGCGCCGCCAACGTAACCCTGTCCGCGGACGAACTCGCTGACATCGAGGACGCGGCCGCCAAAATCCAGGTTCAGGGTGGCCGTTACAACGAAGCCGGGGAACGGATGACCAACCTCTGACGTGGCAGCCCCAGCTGCAGGCCCCCTGGTTGGAAGCCCCCACGCGAGTTGAACTCAAGCGCGGGGACTTCCAGGGCTTCGGTGGGGGGACCGAAACCGAGATCAATCTACCGAATCCGTGCGGGCGCAAAGGTCGAAATTGGCCTGCCGGCACAAATCTTGTGTGAACCTTGAGCCAGCCCGCAGGCGCCTAATCCGCTGGCCGCAATGAGGTGATCATCCGCTTGATGTCCTGGTACTCCGGGGTCGCCGCGTACTTCTTGGCCTGCTCCAGGTACGGCAGAGACTCGGCCCCCGGCGTCACGTTGTTCTCGGGGTTGTAGAACGCGCCGAACATGGCAGCGGTGGGCGGCCACGTGAAGAAGTGGAAGATGGCGCAGGCCGAGTCGCCCGTGGGCGCCGCCCACGCGATGCCGTAGGCCGCGGCCGGCGTGTTGGCCGGACCCGGCGCAGCATCGTTGCCGCGGGTCTCAAAAACAAACCAGGGCGCCGGGCCGCCCTGCGCCAGCAGCGGCAATTCTTCAGACTCCAGCACCTCGTACGGGAACCGCTCCAGGCACGTGGACCCGGTGGCCATGTTGGTCCGGAGCGTCGCGAGCGGCTTACCGGCCTGGTTGGTCACCTCGGCGAAGGCACCGCCGCCCTCCGGCAGTTCGCCGGCCGGGTCCCGGACGCTCCACGCGGCCGGGTGTTCGAACGTCAGTTGGCCGTCCGCTGTCGTGTAGTTTGACCAAGCGGCCGACGCCGGCGCGGCGCCGGTGGCGCTCGGCGAGACTGTCGCCGTCGGCACGGCAGTGGTGGTTCCGGTGGCCGCGGACGTGACGGTGGGGCTGGGACTCGCCGTCGGGCCTGGCTGCGGGCCGCACCCCGCCAGCATCAGCGCCATCAGGATAGCTGTGGGAATTACCGCGGCTGACGCGGCGGGACTGCGCATCACACCCTCCTTTGGGTCCGAGTTTGGTCCTTAAATTGTGGTGCTGCCGGGCGCATTAGGATCCAGCAGCGGCCCGATTGGCGCCGAACCGTTGCGGGGATAACGAACGGATCCCGCAACGCCCGGGGCAGGAAGCAAACGCGCGGCTCAGGAATAGAGGGCCGCGAGCAGCTCGACGACGCCCTGCGTCCCCGCAGGCGGGTCGGACTTGGACCAGGCGACGTAAACGGGGACTGGGGCGGCGTCGCGCACGTGCCGGTAGACAACTCCTTTGCGCCGGTACTGGTGCGCCGTTGATTCCGCAGTGATGCCCCGCGCCTTGCCGCTGCCGATCACCGTCAGCCAATCGTCGACGTCGTCCGTGGCGATAGTGCGCTGCGGCTGCTGACCTTCCGGCCACAGGTCCAGCCTGGTACTTCCGGTGCGCCGGTCCAGGGCAATCGGTTTGGCCGCGGCTTCTGCAAGGGTGATGCTTCGCTTGCCGGCAAGGGCGTCATCCGCTGCCATGGCGCAGAAGCGGCTCTCCAGCCCGATGAGCACAAGGCTGGTGGCCGCCGTGTCGGGGACCCGCCGCAGGATGGCGAAGTCGCTGGTTCCTTCCGCCAGTCCCGCCGTCGGGGTGTTGGTCCGGATGAGGCGCAGCTCCGTGTTGGGAAACGCGTCCGCCCACCTGCGCTGGAACTCCGTGGTGTGCCTGCCCAGGGCGGACCAGGCGTAGCCGATCCTTACCGTGCCGCCGCCGTCGGCCGCCTCCTGCTGGATGGCCTCCAGAATCGAGAGAACACGGCGCGCATGCCGGACGGTCCGGTCGCCGGCGGCCGTGAACTCAATGCTCCTGGTGGTGCGGTGCATGAGCTCGACGCATAAGAGAGCCCGTCTATGCATTTTGGAGGAACCTGCTGCGGCCCCACACTCCAAGGATGGACAACACATTAACTGCCGGCCGAGGCCGGGCTGGCGCCATCCTCGTGGCGAGCGCGCTCTCAAACCAGCTGGGTGCGGCCAGCGGTTCACTGGCCTTCCCCGCAATCGGCCCGGTGGGCGTCGTCGCGGCGCGGCAGTTCATTGCCGCGGCGGTGCTGCTCCCCCTTGTCCGGCCACGCGTCTTCTCCTTCACCCGCCACCAGTGGTGGCCCATTCTTCTGCTGGCACTGGTGTTCGGGACGATGAACCTCTCCCTGTACGCGGCCGTGGAGCGCATCGGGCTGGGCCTCGCGGTCACGCTCGAATTCCTGGGTCCGCTGGCCCTCGCCCTGATCGGTTCACGGACCAAGGCGAGCGCCGCCTGTGCCCTCCTTGCCGCGGCCGGGGTTGTGGCCATCACTCAGCCGGAAGCGTCCACGGACTACGCGGGCATCGGCATGGGACTGGTCGCCGCGTGCAGCTGGGCCGCCTACATTCTCCTGAACAGGACGGTGGGCAAGCGGATCCCGGGCATCCAGGGGACGGCTGCCGCAACCGGCGTGTCGGCCGCTCTCTTCCTCCCCGTGGGGCTGGTGACGTTCATCAACCACCAGCCGGACACCTTCACCATCCTCTGCGCAGCAGGCGCCGGCGTACTGGCGTCCGTGGTCCCGTACGTCGCGGACGTGATCACCCTGCGCCGTATCCCCACCAGCCTGTTCGGGGTCCTGATGAGCATCAACCCCGTCTTCGCGGCATTGGTCGGGGCGCTGGCCCTGGGTGAAGCCCTGGGCATGGTGCAGTGGGCCGGCATTTTCCTGATCGCAGCGGCCAACGCTGCCCTGACCGCCGGGGCCGGTCGGCGCCCACCGGTGCCCGGGATGCCGGCGGCAAACGGAACCCCCACGTTGTGACCAGAGCCCCTGCACCATTAGAGGAGAACAGCTAAAAGTCCCTGGTCAGGAGAAGTTCTTCAGGGCTGCCGTCAGCAGGTTCCCCGCCGCTCCCAGGCGGTGATGCACGCCGTCGGACGCCACCAATTCCCCGTTGATGACCACGGACGTGACGTCGGCGGCGGTGGCGCTCAACGGGAGCTGCTGCGGTTTCGATCCCGCGGTCCGTGCCGAGCCGGCGGCCACAGCCACCACATCGCAGACAGCACCAACCCTCAAGGCCTCCGGTGCCACCGGCGTGGCCATGGAGCGGACTGCCCCCTGCGTGGCGGCGTGGAGCAGCTCCTCCGGCGAGAACCGGCCGCGCTCCCCGGAGTCCAGGCGTTCCCCGTACTCCAGGGCCCGCATCTCGATCCATGGGTCGATCACGGCATGCTGGTCAGTCCCCAGCGCGATGGAGGCGCCGGCGTCGGCCAGCACCCGGGCGGGGCCGATGCCGTCGGCCAGGTCCGCCTCGGTGGTGGGACACATGACAGCTGTTGCCCCGGCGTTTCCGAGCAAGTCGATGTCCTCAGCCGTCAAGTGGGTGCAGTGGACTGCCGACAGGCGCGCGCTGAGCAGGCCGTGCCGGGCCAGGAGTCCGGTGGGCGTGAGCCCATGCGCTGCCAGGCACGCCGCGTTCTCGGCGGGCTGCTCGCTCAGGTGGATGTGAAGCGGCAGGTCGTGCGGCAGCTGTTCGGCCACCACGGCCAGGTCCGCCTCCGGTACCCCGCGGACGGAGTGCAGCGCCGCCCCCACACTGACCATGTCCGGCGGGAAGGTCCCTGCGATGTGGGTCCGAAGGGAAGCCAGCCGGTCAAGCCATGCGTGCACGTCCCGGTCCCCGAACCGTGCCTGTTCAGGGCTCAGCGGCATGCCAATGCCGCCGGCCAGGTACAGGGTGTCCAGGAGCGTCAGCCGGATCCCGGCGGCAGCAGCAGCCCTGGCCAAGGCAAGCTCCATGGCATGCGGTTCCGCGTACGGCTTGCCGCCGGGCTGGTGGTGAACGTAATGGAACTCGGCCACGCTGCTGAAGCCGGCCACCACCATCTCCGTGAAGACCGCTGTCGCGAGCTGCTCGTAGGCTTCGGGCGTCAACTCGGCTGCGCTGCGGTACATGTGCTCCCGCCAGACCCAGAAGTCGCCGCGGTTGTGGTGCGTGCGGCCGCGCAGGATCCGGTGGAACGCGTGCGAGTGGGCGTTGGCCGCGGCGGGGAAAACTACGCCGGGCAGGAGATGCGCGCCGGGCGAGGCGTCAACGGAGGGGGTGATGCGGGTGACCCGGCCGTCCTCGGCCTCGATCTCCACCCGTTCAGCAACTGTGGGACCGGCACCGACGTCGACCATTGCCTGCTCGCACCAGTACCGCTTCACAGCAGGCCTGCCAGGACGTCGGCTAGGGCGGCAGCCCCCGCGCCGGCGTCCTCGTCCGTGACGTGCTCCTCCGGCGAGTGCGAAATTCCGCTGGGGTTCCGGACGAACAGCATGGCGGACGGCACAAACCCGGCCAGCACACCGGCGTCGTGACCTGCCCCGGTGGCTAGCAGGGGCGCGTCCGGCAGCATCCCGCTGATGCTTCGGGTCAGGTCCGGATCAAAATGCACCGTCCCGCTGTAGGACTCCTCGGTCAGGGTCACGGTGCAGCCTTCCTCCGCTGACACCCGCTGGGCCCTCCCATGGATGGCTTCGATCAGCCGGGCCGTGACGGCGTCCTCCGGGTGGCGCGCATCCAGCCACATATCCACCCGGGAGGCGATGACGTTGGTGCCGCCCGGCACCGGGATCAGGCGCCCCACCGTGGCGCGCGCATCGGGTTGGCGGGCGGCGGCCTGCCGGATGGCCACGATGATCTGGGCGGCCGCCACCATCGGATCCGCCCGGTCCGCCATCGGGGTGGTCCCGGCGTGGTTGCCCTGGCCGCTGATGCTCAGCTTCCAGCGCCCGTGGCCCAGTATGGAACTGCCGACGGCGATGGCCGGGCCGCCCGCGCCGAGGCCCTTGCCCTGTTCCACATGCAGTTCAACGAAGTCGCCGATCCGTGCCAGCGCCTGCGGATCCGGCCCGATGTGGCGCGGGTCCAGGCCATTGGCGCGGGCGACGTCGGCGAACGTGTTGCCGTCGCCGTCGCGCAGGTTCCGCGCTTTGTCGACGTCGATGGCTCCGGTCAGGAGGCGGGATCCGAGGCAGGCAACTCCAAAGCGGGAACCCTCCTCTTCCGGGAAGGCGGTAATGGCCAGGGAGCGGCGCGGCTGGACGCCCCGGGCCTTGAGGAGATCGACGGCGGCCAGCGCGGACGCGACCCCCAGGGGACCGTCGAAGGCCCCGCCGCCGGGGACGGAGTCGAGGTGGCTGCCGGTAATCAGGGCACCATCCTGGGGCTTGCCCCACCACGCCCAGATGATGCCGTTCCGGTCGGTCTCGACGTCCAGGCCACGCTGCGCTGCCTGCTCGATGAACCAGGACCTCAGGTCGAGTTCCGCCGTCGAGTAGACAGCCCGGGAATAGCCTCCGCGGACCGCATCGCGCCCCACGTCCTTGATGGAATCGAGGAGTTGGTTGACGGTTTCCACATGAACCTCCGATTGGTACGAACTGCCACCAAGTAAAATCTACTTTCCACTCCATGGCAAGGCCTGGGGACAGATCACGTCCCCCTTTTGCATGTTCAGGCGTTCCAGCCCGGGAGGCGCTGTTCCGTCAGCAGCCGTGGATGGACTCCATCAAGCAGTCGTAGACGGCGGGCCTGCGCTGACCCGTTCCCCTTCTTGTGTCGCAGGTAGCGGCGCCGATTCGCTAATTCCCACCATCAGCCGGAATGGATTAGCATCTGTAGCGGAAAATCCCGTTCAGACTCCTGGCAGTCGGCAACAGGCCGCGGATGCCGGGTGAAGTGGACTGCGAGTAGGGCTAAGAAGCTTGCGGTGAGGCCAGGACGGCTGCCCCGCTGCGGGGTGTCGCAAAGAGCCTTGTGGCCTCGCCGGCGATCAGGGCGCCCAGCTTCTGAGCGGCCTCCGCAGTGGTCCGATAGCTGGGCGCCACAATGCTGAGGGCTGCAGCGACTTTTGAGCCCACCATGACCGGTGCTGCAACGGCAGTCACATCCGCCTCCACGCCGTCGGCAACCACGGTAAACGTTCCGGGCTCCACTTGCCCCAGTAAGACCGCACCAGCTGCGCTTCCTTGAAGTGGGAACGTCCTGCCAACCCAGTTGATATGGCGCACGGTGTGAGTTCCCTCCTCGATCGCCAGATACAACCCGTGCACGTTGTTTCCTACCGGGACGCTTAAGTATGCGGATTCGCCTGTCTGCTCGACGAGGACCTGCAGCGCAGAGCGGCTCGTGGCTACGAGGGATTCATGGCTCAGTGCCTGGACCCCGAGCTGGACCATCCGGAATCCGGGGCGGTAAAGGCCGTCCTCAGTTTTCGCCGCGAAACCGTTGGCTTCAAGGGTGCGAAGGAGGCGCAGTGCTGTGCTGGCGGACAGGTCGACAGCCTTGGCGGCGTCGACGAGCTTTACGCCATCGTTTTCACACACGGCGCGCAACAACCCCAGCGCTCGGTCCGCGGCCCGGGTCGTAGGGTCCTGGGTCGGGCGAACTGTCATGGTTCCTCATTCGTGCAGTAAGGGCGGGACGGCGCAACTCTGAAACTCACATTTCACTCTACGGCAGTTTAGTGCGCAAGAACCATTGACTCCATCCCGCAGCACGGGGTAGTTTCATGTGATGGCAGTTACATTTTACTGTTCGAAATTATCTGA
Organism: Pseudarthrobacter sp. MDT3-1; assembly: GCF_054510755.1. NCBI lineage: Bacteria > Bacillati > Actinomycetota > Actinomycetes > Micrococcales > Micrococcaceae > Pseudarthrobacter > Pseudarthrobacter sp. MDT3-1. Next base: position 75,476 of record NZ_JBTNDX010000004.1, read on the forward strand.
GTCCGGAACCTCCTGGAGAATCCCCATGTCAGCAAAATCCCTTCCCGTATCCGCTCCCAGCCGGCGGGCTGTTGTCACAGCGGCATCGGCAGTACTTGCCGGAATGCTTACCTTGACCGGGTGCGGTGCGGGCAGCCCGTCCTCGTCCGGAACAGCCGCAACGCCCCAGGGTGACAAGGCAGGCGGCAACCTGGAAAAGGTAAGTGTTGGTTTGATTCCAATCACCGACGTCGCCCCCGTTTACCTGGGCGTGCAGGAGGGATACTTCGAAGAGGAGGGCTTGGAGCTTGACGTCCAGCTGGCGCAGGGCGGCGCGGCCATCGTCCCTGCAGTGATGACCGCGGACTACCAGTTCGGATACTCAAACGTCGTCTCGCTGCTGGTTGCCCAGGACAAGGGTCTCCCTATAACAGTGGTGTCCAACGGCTCCACGTCAACAAACGAGCCCGGGAGCGACACGACAGAGGTGGCAGCCATGCCGGACAGCGGCATCGGGAACGCAGCCGACCTGGTGGGCAAAACCGTTGCAGTCAATGCCCTGAACAACTTCGCCGACATCACCATCCGCAACTCCATCGAACAGGCAGGCGGGGACCCCAAGGGCGTGAAATTCGTGGAGATGCCGTACCCGAACATGCCGGCCGCCCTCGAACGCGGAGATGTGGATGCAGCGTGGACAACCGAGCCCTTCCGCACCCAGATCCTTCAAGCAGGCGGAAAAATAGTTGCCAGCCCCATGACGGACATGGCCGAAAACTTTGACTCGGCCTTCTATTTCACGTCTAAGCAGACCCTGGAAAAGAACCCCGAACTCGTGGAGCGCTTCCGCCGGGCCCTGGAGAAGTCGCTTGATTTCGCCATGAAGAACGAGGACAAAGTCCGCACCATCATCCAGGACTACGCCAAAGTCACACCGGAACTCGCCGAAAGTATCGTGATGTCCAAGTGGTACAAGGATGTCAACATGGACGCCCTCACGAAGCTGGGCACTGCCGCTAGGAAGTATGACGTCCTGAAGAAGGACCCGGACTACGACGCACTGATCGCCAAGTAGCCCGACAAAAACCTCATGTCAGTTCCTGCACCCGATCCTTCAGGAAGAAGAATGGACAACACAAAGACGGCCCGACGACGGCCGACCAAGGAGTTGCTGGGCATCGCCGGGATCATAGGGTTTCTGCTGGTCTGGGAAGTGATTCCCAGAGTCGGCATCGTGGACGCCCGGTTCCTGCCGCCGGCGTCGGAGGTGATCCTGGCCTTGGTCCGTGACTTCGGCTTGGCCGCGTTCTGGCTAGCCGTCGGTGAAACAATGCTCGCGTGGCTCATCGGCTTGGTCATTGCGGTCCTTGCCGCGACCCTGTTGGGCTTCATCATTGGTTCCTCCGCCTTCCTGCGCAGCTTCACCAACTCCACAGTGGAGTTCCTCCGGCCCATCCCTTCGGTGGCGCTGATCCCCCTGGCTGTTCTGCTGTTCGGCGTCAAGATGGAGTCATCACTGATGCTCATCATCTACGCCTCGTTCTGGCAGATCTTCATCCAGGTTTTATACGGAGTGGCCGATGTGGATAACGTCGCCATGAATACAGCCAAAAGCTACGGGCTGGGTCAGTTTGCGAGGATCCGCCATGTGGTCTTTCCAACAGCGCTGCCCTACCTGATGACTGGGGTCCGTCTGGCAGCGTCGGTCGCGTTGATTCTGGCGATCACTGCCGAACTGGTGATCGGCTCCCCAGGGCTGGGCCGTGAAATTGCCCTAGCCCAATCCGGCGGCGCCATCGCAGGCATGTACGCCCTGGTGCTGGCCACCGGCCTCATCGGGGTTCTGATCAACCTCGTCATGCGCTTCGTGGAGCGCAAGACCCTGTCCTGGCACTCCTCGGTCCGCGCGGAAGTGATCGTATGAAAATTCTGAAAGGTATCGGCTACGCCGTCGGCCTGCCTACAATCCTGGTCCTGTTTTGGGCGGTGGCCACGGCCGGGGAGGCGAACTTCTTCGTCCCCACCCCAGCCACTCTCCTGGCCACCTTTGCAGAGACCTGGTTCGGAGACAGGATCCTCTCCGATGTGCTGCCCAGCATCGGTAGACTCATCGTCGGCGTGACCGCCGCCATCATCATCGGCATCGTGGCGGGGTTGCTGATCGGCTCAGTGAAATGGCTGAGGGACCTGACGGAACCGGTCCTCGAGTTCTTCCGGGCCATCCCACCGCCGGTCCTGGTGCCCGTGCTCATGCTGCTCATGGGCATCACGGACTCCATGAAAGTGGTGGTCATCATCTCCGGCTGCATCTGGCCGGTGTTGCTGAACACCATCGAAGGCGTACGGGCCATCGACGGGGTACTGTCCGATTCCGCACACACCTACGGGATCACCGGGCGCGCCCGAATCCGCCACCTCGTGTTGCCCAGCGCAGGCCCGCAGATCATGGCTGGAGTTCGCCAGTGCCTGTCCATCGGACTGATCCTGATGGTCATCTCCGAAATGTTCGCCTCCTCCTCCGGGCTGGGCTTCACCATCGTTCAGTTCCAGCGCTCCTTCGCCATCCCCGAAATGTGGTCCGGCATCGTGATCCTGGGTCTGATCGGAGTGGCCATGTCATTCATCTTCCAATTCACCGAGCGCCGCATCCTGCGCTGGTACCACGGCCTGCGAGAGGTAGAAAATGCCGTCTGAAACCACCGACAAAAACAACGTGACCAAACCTGCGCCGGCCGGCAGAACACTGCAGAACAATGACGCCATGCTCTCGGTCCGCGGCCTGAAGAAGGTCTACCAAACCGACGGGGGACCCATTGAAGCCGTCCGGAACCTGACCTTCGATCTCCGCGCAGGAGAGCTTGCACGCCTGGTGGGCCCCTCCGGGTCCGGCAAGACAACGCTCCTCAAATGCATCTCGGGGTTGATGGCTCCGACCGAGGGGCAGGTGCTGCTGGACGGGGTTCAGGTTTCCGGTCCGCCCAAGAAAATGGCCGTGGTCTTCCAGGAGTACGGCCGCTCCCTGTTCCCTTGGATGCGGGTGCGTGAGAACGTCGAACTGCCCCTGAAAAACCAGCGTATACCGAAGGCTGAACGCGACAGGCTCGTGGATGAAGCGCTCGAGGCTGTGGGCCTTTCCCACGTTCCGATGTCCTATCCCTGGCAGCTCTCCGGCGGCATGCAACAACGCGTAGCCATCGCCCGCGCCGTTGCCTACCAGCCGGAAGTCCTACTCATGGACGAGCCGTTCGCCGCCGTCGACGCCCAGACCCGCGCAGACCTGGAAGATCTGATTCGGACGGTATGGAAAAAGCTCGGGGTCACCATCCTGTTCGTCACCCACGACATCGACGAATCCGTCTACCTCGGGGAACGGGTAATCATCCTCTCGTCCTCACCAACGGTCATCCAGGAGGACCTGGTCATCGACCTCCCTGCCGAACGCGACCAGCTCAACACTCGGTCCCTGCCCCGCTTCACAGAACTGCGCCACCACGTATACGAGCAAATCCAGCTGGCGAAGGCAGGCCACCGCCCCGCCGCCGCCGCAAGGTAAACACCAAGGTTAGTACTGCACCACACCTGAAGGAGTCCCTTATTTCACCCGCCGATTTCACTACCGGTGCCCGCCCGGTCAAAGCTGCCCGCGGCACTGAGCTCACCGCCAAGAGCTGGCAGACCGAAGCCCCGCTGCGGATGCTGATGAACAACCTGGACCCCGAGGTCGCCGAGCGCCCCGATGATCTGGTGGTCTACGGCGGGACCGGCCGCGCCGTCCGGTCCTGGGCGGCGTTCGATGCGATCACCCGCACCCTGGAAACGATGGAGAAGGACGAGACGCTGCTGGTCCAGTCCGGCAAGCCGGTGGGTGTGTTCCGGACCAATGAGTGGGCGCCGCGGGTGCTGCTGGCGAACTCCAACCTCGTGGGCGACTGGGCGAACTGGCCCGAGTTCCGCCGGCTCGAGGCCGAGGGCCTCATGATGTACGGCCAGATGACCGCAGGGTCCTGGATCTACATCGGCACGCAGGGGATCCTGCAGGGCACCTTCGAGACCTTCGCAGCGATCGCCCGCAAGCTCACCGGCGACGAGGACGGCACCCTCGCCGGGACCCTGACCCTCACCGGCGGGTGCGGGGGCATGGGCGGTGCCCAGCCGCTCGCGGTGACCCTGAACGAGGGCGCCTGCCTGATCGTCGACGTCGACGAAAGCCACCTGCGCCGCCGCGCCGGCAAACGCTACCTCGACGAGGTCGAAACCGACCTCGACACCGCCATCGCCAAGGTCCTGGCGGCCAAGGAAGAGCGCCGCGGCTGGTCCGTCGGGTACGTCGGGAACGCCGCGGAGGTCTTCCCGGAGATCCTGCGCCGCCACCGTGCGGGCGAGCTCACGGTCGATATCGTCACGGACCAGACCTCCGCCCACGACCCGCTGTCCTACCTGCCCGAAGGCATCACCGTCCAGGAATGGCACACCGAGGCCGCCGCCGATCCCGAAGGCTTCACCAAGAAGGCCCAGGCCTCGATGGCCCGGCACGTCCAGGCCATGGTGGAGTTCCAGGACGCCGGTGCCGAGGTCTTCGACTACGGCAACTCCATCCGCGACGAGGCCCGCAAGGGCGGCTACACCCGCGCCTTCGAATTCCCCGGCTTCGTCCCGGCCTACATCCGCCCGCTCTTCTGCGAGGGTCTGGGCCCGTTCCGCTGGGTCGCGCTCTCCGGTGACCCCGAGGACATCGCGGTCACCGATGCGGCCATCAAGGAACTCTTCCCCGAGAACAAGCACCTGCACCGCTGGATCGACGCGGCCCAGGAACGGGTCGAGTTCGAAGGCCTGCCGGCCCGGATCTGCTGGCTCGGCTACGGCGACCGCGCCAAGGCCGGCCTGCTGTTCAACCAGCTCGTCAAGGACGGCAAGGTCAAAGCGCCCATCGTGATCGGCCGCGACCACCTGGACTCCGGCTCCGTCGCCTCCCCGTACCGGGAGACCGAGGCCATGGCCGACGGCTCCGACGCGATCGCGGACTGGCCGCTGCTCAACGCCCTGCTCAACACCGCCTCCGGCGCCACCTGGGTCTCGATCCACCACGGCGGCGGCGTCGGCATCGGCCGCTCCATCCACGCCGGCCAGGTCTCCGTCGCCGACGGCACCGACCTCGCCGCGCAGAAACTCGAACGCCTCCTCACCAACGACCCCGGCATGGGCGTCATCCGCCACGCCGACGCCGGCTACGANAACGAAACCCGGTAACCGACCCCTTCGGTGGTCGAGCTGGGGAGGTGCGGGAATTCGGCGGGATCGGGACGGCCGACCTGGCGGCTTTGGCCGGGACCGCACTGACACTCCTGGGCGAGCGGCCAACGATGGGCGGCGGCATCATCCCCGAGGCGCTCGACGGCTGGGCCACGGAGGACGCCCTGCCATTTATCAGTTCCAGCGCGCTCACCGTTGCCCAGGCTGTGCTGGGCCATCAGAAACTTGCCGTCCTGATGGACAACCTCACGCTGGTGAGTGCTCTGTCCTTCACCGCAATGTCAGGCAATCCGGAAGCGTTCAGCCCTGAGGTGGCCCGGGCGATGGTCTTCGGCTCTGAGACCGACGGGACCAACGGGGTGGCCCATCACGGCCTCTTCCAGATGACAACCCTTGCCAGACGGATAGACGCACTGCACGTGGCCCTGGGGACGGCCTGCGCCACCAACCTCCGCCGGATAGACCTGCTCTGCGACCCCGCGTTCACGGGTCTCAACCGGTTCCTGGCAGCCGACGATTCCGGCCAATCCGGCGTCATGATGCTCGAATACGTCGCTGCAGCCGCCGCGGGGCTTGTACACGCCAACGCCCAGCCCGCGAGCCTGCAGACAGTGGTCCTGTCCCTCGACGCCGAGGAGGACGCCAGCTTCGCCAGCCTGGCGGCATCCCGGCTGGACTCCACCGTCCAGGCGCTGGCGACCATGACGGCCGTTGAATTGGTGTGTTCAGCGCGGGCCCGCGGATGCAGGGACGGAAAACGTCGGAGTTCGGCAATCTACTGCTCAGGAGAGCCCTCGAAACCGGATTCACGTTGCCGGCTGCCGGCCTTGCGACGACACCGGTAAAACAACACGGAATCTTCCCCGAAGAATTGATCCAATCTTGAGCTAACCCTTGGCAACCCATGCAGTTGGCGGTCCACGCTGGATCCATCACCACAAAACGGCGGGGAAGCAGGAAGATTCATGGGGAAGGAATCAGCTCTGGACGAGGTCGTCGCGGTGGGAGGACTGATCACTGATCACCACCCCCTCGACTTCCACACCTTGGGGCTGGCCGGTTGCATTGACCGGCTGACCGGACCCCTCCGTCAGCAAGGAACAGCAGTCCGCTGGGATACTCCGCACTGGGGCATCGAGATCCCGGCGGACTGCGCGCTCCTCCTCTACCAATCGGCCCGCGAAGCGCTGAGCAACGCCTTCAAGTACTCCGACGCCGCCGAGCTCACCGTCCAGTTGTCCGCCGTTGACCACGGCATCCGTCTTGTAGTGTCCGACGACGGCACGGGCTTTGACAGCCAGCTCGCCTTGCGCGGCCGGCACCACGGGTACGGGCTGCGGCTGATGTCGGTGGCCGTGCACGAGGCCGGCGGCACCATTGACGTCCGTTCGAAGCCGGGGCAGGGCACTACCGTGACGGTAACCCTGCCCCTGGACTGACACGCTTAGTTACCGGGACAGCTTCTCCGGGTCCGGTTCGAGGTCGCCGATGTGGCCCGGGGCGTTCGCTGCCAGCACGCGCTGGACGAACGCGCCGTATTCCTCCATGTAGTTCCGCAGGAACTTGGCGGTGCCCTCATTCCGGACGTCGCCGTCGTCGCCAAAGAGGGCGCGTCCAGCACAGAACACGTGCCGCGGCCAAAGCTCTGGAAGGGTTCTTGACACCCCGCTTCGGGAGGCGCTGAATGATGGTTGAGGCACATTTCACACACCATAGGAGCGGTTGAGATGAAGGAAAAACCAGTCGTGGCGCAGCGCATCCACAGCGAGGCTCCGGCCGAAGGGGACGAGTTGGCGGACCCCACCGACATCCGAGTGCACTCCCAGGAACCCGCCGAAGGCGTCGACACGGACGACGACTAACCGCCGTCTCCCTCCCCTCCGGCTCGCCCCGCCCCTGAAGCCTTGCCTCTGACGCCTTGCCCACAACGGCGATAGGTAAGCATACTGACTGTATTCAGTTTGTCATCAGACCGTTCCAGTCAAAGGAGACGTTCGTGAGCAGCAAAGTCGAGAAGCGGATTGTGGTTGACGTGCCGGTCAGCACCGCCTACAACCAGTGGACCCAGTTCGAGGATTTTCCGCAGTTCATGGGTGGCGTGGAGAGCGTGACCCAGCTCAGTGCGGACCGCCTGAAGTGGGTGGCCCATATCGCCGGGGTCCGCCGTCAGTGGGAAGCCACCATCGTGGAGCAGATCCCGGACCGCAGGATCGAGTGGGCGTCCACCGAAGGGGCCACGAACTCCGGCGTTGTGGAATTCTCCGACGCCGGCGGCAACAAGACCGAGCTCTCCCTCACCCTGGAGTACCAGCCGGAGGGCATGGTGGAGAAGGTGGGCGACCTCCTCCACGTCGTGGCCCGCCAGGCGGAGCACGACCTGAAGAAGTTCAAGGAATTCATCGAACACGAGGGCCATGCCACGGGCGCCTGGCGGGAATCCGTCCCCAAGGGCGAGCCGTCGGCGCACAACCGGTACACGCACCCGTTCGACCAGACCGGCGGGATGGTCGATCTTGAGGGCGAGTCGGACGGCTCGGCAGAGGGCGAGATCCGCAGCGCGGCCCAACGCAAGGTCAAGAAACCGGACGACGACGGCACCATCCCACCGCTCGGCGGTACCTTGGGCGACCGCTGACGGGCGGAGTCGCTGACTGGCGGAGTCGCAGACTGGCTGAGTCGAACCTACGGTGCCGCCCGCCGTCGTACTTTGCAACAACAGTACGCGGCATCAGCTGCCCTGCCCCATACAAGCTGCCCGGCCCCGCACGAGCGGTGCTGCCCCGCACCGCTCAAGCGGGGCAGCACCGTCCCTACGTAAGCGGCCTAATCGCGGGCCGGCACCAGCACTACTTCGTGGGGGCTGGCCGGCCGCATGAACTGTGCATTCACAGCAGCCAGGGTGTTCCCGAACCGCGCAACCGTGGTGGGAACATCGAAGTGGGGACTGGTGATGGTATCCTCGATCTCGCCGGAGGAGAGATCATTGGAGAGGTCAATCCGGACGATCTGGTTCAGGAAGTTCTGCACCGCCCAGACGGTATGGCCCCGGACCAGGATGCCGTCAACATTCGGCACATCCACACCCTCGATCAAGGCACTATCGCCGGTCTCCGGGTCGACGGTGTAGAGGGCCCTGTTGTTCGAATGAGCCACGATCAGGACCCGGCCGCCCTTGGCGGCGGCAATGCCGTTGAGGTCGAAGCCCGGAGTCAGCTCGGCAGCCGGCCCGCACAGCGGCAGGATCTCAACAGTGCCCAGCTCGCCGTGCCTGCCCACCGGGAGGAAGTAGAGCTCGCCGGCGGCGGAGTTCGTGAACCAGGCGCCGTCCCGCGTCAGGGCGACGTCGTTGATGAAACCAGGAGCGAGCGTGAAATCCTCAACAGGCTCGCCTGATTCGGTGTCGTACACGAAGGCCTTGCCGGTGCCGCCGCCCGCTACGAACAGCAGGTTATTACGGGTATCGGCCTTCATCCCGACGGCGGCCCTGGGCTGCGAATCAAAGTCCGATACGTCTATGAATAACCGCGCTTTGCCTTCACGGATGTCGCCGCGGTAAATGTCCCCAAGTGCCAGGTCTCCGGCGTAGAAGGTTCTTCCCTTGCCGGCGGCGATCCCCTCGGCGGAGGTGGCGCCCTTGAGCACAATGACTGAGTCTTCCGGCGGCGATCCCCTCGGCGGAGGTGGCGCCCTTGAGCACAATGACTGAGTCTTCCGGCGGCGACGCCGAGGCCGGGAGGACAGGCGCCAACAGCCCCATGAGTGCAATGAACCCAATGGCGGTACGGCGCTGTACTTTTCCTGAATTCTGGGTTGTGCGGGCCATGATTCTTCCTTGAATTTAGGTGATCCGCACGGGCCAACCTGCGGCAGGCCCGCACGATTGTCCTGCCAGTCTATGCACCCTGAGAACCGGCCCGCCAGAGTCCGGAGCCCCCTCCTTGTGCGGTCACACTCCGCCCTCCTGAGCCCCCGGATCCGCAAGCTGCCGCGGTCTCTGCTTACAATCGAAACCTCAATCAACTACTGAGGGACCCATGAAGAAACTCGCCACCGCCCTGATCGCTGCCGGCCTCGTGCTTTCCGCTTCTGCGTGCACCACGCCCACCAAACTTTCCACCCCCGAAACCTGCGACCGCGTCAAGGCTGTCCTGGCGAACCCCGCGAACAACGTGGGCAAGACCGGCCTGGTGCGTCTCGCCAACCAGATCCGGCCCATCGAAGTTGTGGCATCGGATGACCTCAAGCCTGCGCTCGGATCCATCATCGAGTTCACGGACGAGTCCGCCAAGGAAGCCCCGGACGAGGCCAAGCTCACCGAGCTGGAGGCCAAGTACCAGGAAGCCGGCGCCGCCTTCACGAAGCACTGCAGCTAAGACGCCTCCCGCGTTAACGTTCGACGGCGGCCGGTTGGCCGCCGTCGTCGGCTTATCCTTGGCTCGTGGATCTCTATCCGTCACTGCTCTCGTTCGGCCTTGTGGCCGGACTCCTGACGCTGGTTCCGGGCATCGATACGGCACTGGTGCTCCGTTCATCCCTCGCCAGGACCCGCGGTTTCGCCTTCGCCACGGCCCTGGGCATCTCCACCGGACTGATGGTGTGGGGAATCGCGGCAGCTGTGGGCGTCTCAGCGCTGCTGGCAGCATCTGAGCTGGCGTACCGGGCGCTCACCATCGCCGGTGCCGCCTACATGGTCTGGCTTGGCGCTTCCCTGCTGTGGAAGAGCCGGGCCAAGGACGCGTCGTCCGCCTCGCCTGCCGCCGAGGTTGGAGCGCCGGCCGCCTCCCGCCATCAACTGTTCCAGGGCTGGCTGACCGGGACAGGCACTAATCTGCTCAATCCGAAGGTCGGCGTTTTCTACATCGCCACGAATCCCCAGTTCATCCCGCCGGGGGCGCCTCCGCTGCTGATGGGAATTTTGCTGGCCGGCGTCCACTGCGTCCTGGGCCTTGCGTGGCTGACCTTCCTGATTTTCGGAGCAGGTTTCGCCTCCAAATGGCTGAAAAGCGCCCGCAGCCTCCGGACCATCGACCGCATCACCGGCACCATCCTGATCGGTTTCGGGCTGCGGCTCGCCCTCGAACCACAGCACTGATACGGGTCCCTGGAACGGGTCCCCTGTGGCCGGCCCTCGTGCCGGCCTTTAGTTCAGGGACAGGGCCAGGTAAAGGACTGTCAGGATCACCACTGTGGGTGTCATGACCAGGCGCTCCGGTTTGCTGCGGGAGATTCCGTTCAGCACGATGCCCACCGCGAAATAGGCCGTCAGCACCCAACAGAAGACGTCCGTGATGCCTTGGTTCACCAGCGGGGCCGCCATGCCAGCCTTGGCCAGGGCAACATAGGCGAAGAGCACGTAAAGGATGATCGAGGTGGCGCTGCCCATCCGCAGCTTGGTGGGCAGGACGTTGTGCTGGCCTCCCCACGCGAACCGTCCCAGTGGCGCTCCCGCGATCAGGGCGGCCTGAAAAACCGCGAGCGCGGCCAAAAGTACACACGCAACAATCGCGGCTAGCTGGGCTAACTGCATCGAAGATCCCCATTCTGCGGGTGCCTGTTGCAGGCGCCGTCCGGACGTAAGCTTAATGTGACCTCCGCCTCATGATGGGACGATCACGCTGTCCCTTCCGTTAAACCATTGGCGAAAGGAGGCCAAGTGCTTATTGTCTTAACCGGAATCGACGGCTCGGGAAAATCCACGGCCGCCCGCGCCTTGGTAGATGCGGCCCAGGCTGACGGCGAAAACGCCCTGCTGCTCAGCAACCATGCCGGCAGGCGGAGCATGTCCGTGCTGGCTGAACGGCTGGCCATCCGCTGGCCCCGCCGCCTGGCCGACGCCGTGGAAACCACCCTCCGCGTGGCCAACGTGCTGGTGTCCCATGCCCGAGCCGGCCGTGTCGACGGACTGGTGGTGATGGACCGGCACCTCCACTGCCAGCTGGCCCTGCGCGCGGCCAAAGGACTGCGGCGTGGCCGCCTGCTCCCCTGGCTGATTTCGTCCCTGCCGGAGCCTGACGCCGTGGTGCACCTGGACGTTGAGCCCGCGCTGGCACACCAGCGCATCGTGGCCCGCGGCACCGATTCTGAGACGCTGGCTGACCTGGTGGACCTGCGGGACGCCTACCGCTCCATGCCCGAATACCCCGGTTTCGTACAGCTCGACGCCGACTGCCCGCCGGCCGAGGTTGTGGCCAGGCTCAAGCGGATCGTGCACAAGCGGCTCGTGCGCGCGGAAATTGCCGTGGCTGTATAGCCCCCACCCTAGCCCCGGCAGGCCAGCTCCGACTCAAATCAGCGCGCTCAAATCAGCGCGTGGGATCCCCTGCTCCGCGGCCGACCGAAGGACGCCGTACCCAGGAATTCAATGGCGACGAACGGCTCGGAGCCAACCACCCACTCATCGTGCCCGGGAGGCAACGCATAGGTGTCATGGGCGCGGATGGTGGACCTCACGCCGTCGGACGTTTGAATCTCCAGGCTTCCGGACACACAGTAACCGAGGTGGTTGTGCTCGCAGAAGTCCGTCAGTTCAGTAGGCTTGGCGGACTCGGACCAGCGCCAGCCTGGAGCGAGGATGAGGCGGGCCACCGAGTAGTCGTCAACCGTGACGAGATCGAACTCGGCCTTGTCCGGACACCGCTTCTTGTCCGGGATGTCAAGGGATTTAACAGCCAGTGCTCTGATGAAATTTGCGGTCATGGGGAAACAGCCTTGGGATCATTTGCGGCGGGCGCTTAGGGCTGGGACCAAGCGGTTGTGCGTGGATGCCGGCTAGCGGCTACGTAGTGCGGATCACGTACTGCGGAGACCAGAAGTGCGTACCTCTAACCGTATCCATACGGCGCCTCAAGTCAATGGACCGCCGGACATTCGCAGAACGGGTAACTGACCCCCGCACACGTCCCTGCCCCGGACCAGCCGGAATACTTCAAATGACGCCGGAGTTGTTGTTCAAAGTGGAAAGCCGATTCACTGGTTTCCTGTCTTTTGCCATCAGAGTCTCCCGAAGGAACGCCATGAGCCCCCAACTGACCATCAAACTTCAGCCAGGTACCCAGGCCCCCGAGTTCACGCTGCAGGACGCCGAGGGCAAGGAAACCTCCCTGGCCAACTACCGCGGCAAGAACGTCATCGTGTACTTCTACCCGGAGGCGGCAACCCCCGGGTGCACCACCGAGGCCTGCGATTTCCGCGACAGCCTCTTATCCCTGCAGTCCTCCGGTTATGAAGTCCTGGGCATCTCCCCCGACGCCCCGGAGAAGCTGGCTAACTTCACCGGCGACTTCAACCTGACCTTCCCGCTGCTCTCCGACGAGGACCACGAAGTAGCCCTGGCCTACGGCGCGTGGGGAGAAAAGCTGGTCGACGGCGAGATCGTCGAAGGCCTCGTCCGCTCCACCGTGGTGGTGGATCCGGCGGGCAACGTGGCGCTGGCGCAGTACCAGGTCAAGGCGCAGGGTCACGTCGCTGCCCTGCGGGAGTCCCTGGGGGTCTAGTCTGACGGGGCACAGGTACCCACCAACCGGGAGTCAGGCATGGCGATCGAAGTCCGTCCCGGAACGCTGTTCGAAGACGTCAAAACGCTGGTTGGACCCAAGCGGCCCGATGCCAACGTGTGCTGGTGCCTGAGCTACCGCATCCCGTCCAAGCAGAACCTTGCGCTGCGCGGAACAGCCCGCGGCGACCTGATGAAGGAGCTGGTGGCGCAGGATCCGCCGCCAGGGGTTCTGGCGTACGACGGCGACGAAGTAGTCGGGTGGGCAGCTGTCCATCCGCGCGCCGACACCAGCTTTGCCCGCAACCGCAGGATTCCGCACGTGGACGACCTCGATGTTTGGTCTGTGTGGTGCATCCGGGTCCGGCCCGGTTACCGCGGCAAAGGGATCTCCCATCACCTGCTCAAAGGTGCCGTGGAGCTGGCCCGCGGATACGGCGCGCCCGCCATTGAGGGGTACCCGGTGGACAACGGCGGCAGCAAGGTGGACCTCACCATGGCGTACGTGGGCACGCGCAAGCTCTTCGAGAAGGCCGGGTTCGTCAAGGCCGCTGATACGGATTCGGTACTCAACGGATTCCCGCGCGTCCTGATGCGCCGGGACCTGCGCCGATTCCGCGCGTACTGACGCGGGACCAGCTGACGCAAACTGCGCTACATCAGGGTTTCTTCCACCAGCTGCTCGGCCAGTCGTTGTCTATGAACCACAAGGCCAGCAGCACCGCGTCCATGGTCAGAAGCCCAGCTAAAAGATAAGCCCACCCGGTGTACCAATGCACGGCAATCTCCTGACCTGGTATCCCCCAGCCACTCGATTGTCACCAAGTGTGGCACGGAAAGGGTCAGGAGGGAACGGCTACTTTGCGAGCGCCGCCAGGCGGCCGTGAACTTCGGTTTCGCGGTTGAGGAGGCGGGTGAGCTGTTCGACTTTTTCCGAGAGCTCCACGCCGACGGCCAGCCGGTCCCCCGGCCAGCTCGAGGCCTCCCAGGACTCCCCCAGGGCCTGGGCCAGCGAGCGGGATAGCGAGCGGAGTTTCCAGGAATGGCTCAGGTAGTGAACGGTGCTGCGCGGGCGGCGTCCCTGCTTCAAGAGCCGCCGCCACGAGCGCCCCAGCCTGCCGGGCAGTCTGACGGGCAGTCTGACGGATTCCGTTGGTTCCATAAGTCCTGCACCGTCCTCCGGCAATCCGCGCAATTCCTTCAAAGCTGGTCCTTCGAGTGTGGCCAAGGAGCCTCAAGGTCCCATCAAGGGCGGGCAAGTATTCCGGCAAGTCTGGGCCACGCCAGGCCGGTCAATGGCCGACCGCCCCGGAATGTCGAGTGCTGCACCCGACTTTCAACCCTCGTTGTCAGGTCTATGACATGCTTCACGGGCCCTAATACTGTAGAAGTAGAGGCATGCCTTCCATGCCCGAACCGCGCCGTGCCGTTGTGATTGAGGACGATCCGGACATCCGAGGCCTCCTTGTCCGGATCCTGACCAAGCAGGGTTTCGAGGTCACCCACGCTGAAGCCGGCCTGCCCGGCGTGGAGGAGGTCCGCCGCGCCAAGCCGGATCTCATCACACTGGACCTGAACCTCCCGGACGTGGACGGGCTGGAAGTCTGCAAACTCCTCCGTGAATTCTCTGATGCCTTCATCGTGATGCTCACCGCCCGTGCCGACGAACTGGACAAGCTCACGGGCTTGGACAACGGCGCCGATGACTACATCAGCAAGCCATTCAGCCCGCGCGAACTCCAATCCAGGATCAACGCCCTGTTCCGCCGCCGGCAGCCGTCCGCCGCGGACACAGCCGTGGCGAGCGAGCTGGAACGCGCCACGGAGGTCCAGCAGAGCCTGCTACCCCAGGAGGACGTCCGGGTGGACGGGTACGACGTCGCCGGCGTCTTCCGCCCCTCCCGCAGCGTCGGCGGTGACTTCTACGATTGGTACCGCACGCGGGAGGGCCTGCACCTGACGTTCGCCGATGCCATGGGCAAGGGCATGGGCGCCGCCCTCATCGCGGCCACCGTCCGGGCCGTCATGCGGTCCACGGGACAGCGCCAGGACCTGGACGCCGCCTTCGCCTCCGCCAGCACCACCATCGCGGCGGACCTGGATTCCTCCAACTCATTTGTCACCCTCTTCCACGCCCGCCTGGACGCCGCTTCCGGCGTCGTCAGCTATGTCGACGCCGGCCACGGACTGGCGCTGCATGTCACCGCAGAGGGGTCGGCGCACCGTCTTCCCAGCGGCGGTCCGCCCGTGGGCGCCTGGGCCGGATCCGCCTGGCCGCAGTCCGCCGTCGGCCTGGCCCCGGGAGACTCCCTGGTGGTGGCCAGCGACGGCGTGCTGGACGTTTTTGACTCGGTGGAGCAATTCACTGAGGCGGTGCTCGCCGCAGCCCATGGCCAGGTTTCTGCGCAGTCCGCCAGCGACGCCATCATGGCACTGGCCCCTGCCGAAACCGCCGAGGATGACGTCACCGTAGTGGTGGTCCGCCGCCTGCCTGAGCCAGCCCCGGCATGACGCGCTTCTGGACCCGCCTGGTGGTGGTCCTGACGGTCATATTCGGCCTGAACTATGTGGGCTGGCGCTGGGCGTCCTCGCTGAACTGGGACGCCTGGTGGATCGCCGTGCCCTTGGTGCTGGCTGAGACCTACAGCCTGATCGACGTGATGCTGTTCGGGATGACCGTGTGGCAGCTCAAGATCCGCAAGGGAGCCCCCGCGCCGCCCCACGATGCCACCGTGGACGTCTTCATCACCACATACAACGAAGACCTGGACATGGTGATGACCACTGCCCTGGCGGCCCAGAAGATCCGGCACCCGCACAGCACCTGGATTCTCGACGACGGCGCCCGCCCCGAGCTGAAGGCCCTCGCCGAAGAGCACGGGCTGGGTTATGTGACGCGGAGCGAGGACTGGACCAGCAACGTGCCGCGCCACGCCAAGGCCGGCAACCTGAACAACGCCCTGATGGTCACGCACGGCGAATTCCTGCTGATCCTGGACGCGGACCAGGTCCCCGAACCGGACATCCTGGAAAAGACCCTCGGCTATTTCAACAACCGCCGGGTAGCCCTGGTCCAGACCCCGCAATACTTCAGCAACGTGCCCGCCCACGATCCACTCGGCAGCCAGGCACCCCTGTTCTACGGCCCCATCCAGCAGGGCAAGGACGGCTGGAACGCGGCGTTCTTCTGCGGCTCCAACGCCATCCTGCGCCGCGACGCACTGATGCAGCTGGGCCTGGTGGGCTACGTCAAGGAGACTGAAAAGAGCATCCGCCGTGCCCTCACGGCTTCCCGGTCCGCCATCCGCCAGGCGCGGAAATCCGCTGACATGGACACCCCGCTCGTAGCTGAAGTGCTGGACGCGGTGGAGGCCGCCACCCGCGAAGCCCAGGAGCAGCTGGCCGCCGGACAGCCGTTGAGCGAGATCACCTACCGGGTCCGCCGGCGCGTGGACGCGGCCGTGCAGACGCTGGTCCAGGCTGACATGTCCGCGCTGCAGGCCGACCTCGAAGAGATCGCCGCCATGGAACTCGCCCAGGTGGGTGACGCCGGCGTCCCAGTCGTGGCCGACGACGCCGTCCAGCGCATGTCGGCCCGTGACTGGTCGCCGCTCGGCGCGCTGGAATCCGTGCAGGCCGTCCTGGATGCCCTGAGCGTTGAGCGCAACGACGAAGCCCAGCCGGTCATGCCGCTGGCCACCATCTCCGTCACCGAGGACATGGCCACGGCAATGCGCATGCACGCCATGGGCTGGGAAAGCGTCTACCACCACGAGATCCTGGCCTATGGACTGGCGCCCGAGGACCTCAAGACCATGCTGACCCAGCGCCTCCGCTGGGCGCAGGGGACCATGCAGGTGCTGCTGCGCGAGAACCCGCTGGTGCAGAAAGGCCTGAAGATCGGCCAGCGGCTCATGTACTTCGCCACCATGTGGACCTACCTGAGCGGCTACGCGGCGGTCATCTACTTCGCCGCCCCCATCATCTACCTGCTGCTGGGCGTCCTGCCCGTGGCCAGCCTCAGCTGGGACTTCTTCCTGCGGTTCATCCCGTTTATGGTCGCCAACCAGGTGCTGTTCGCGGTGGCCGGCCGGGGAATCCCCACCTGGCGCGGGCAGCAGTACAGCCTGGCGCTGTTCCCCACCTGGATCAAGGCGTGTTCGACGGCGGCCCGGAACGTCTGGTTCGGCCGCCCCCTCGGGTTCGCCGTCACCCCCAAAGCCCGCCAGACCGGCGGCCCCAGCTGGAGCCTCATCCGGCCCCAGATTGTGGTGAGTGTGCTGCTGGCGGTGGCCGCCGTCGTCGGGATTATCCGCCTGGCCACGGGACTGGCGGAGCCGCTTGGCACGCTGGTGAACGTGGGCTGGGTTATTTTTGACCTGATGGTCATGAGCATCCTGGTCCGGGCTGTTTTGTACAAGGGCTACGAACCCGCTGTGGACGTTGATGCTGGAGAGAGGAAAGCCGATGGAGTTTAGTTACGTGGTCAAGGATTCGTACGCGGAGGTCAAGGCGGACGGGCGGCTGAACATGGTGTCCGCGCCCAAGCTGCGCGAATTCGTCACCGATGTGATCGCCGGCGGTTCCTCGCGGATCGTGGTGAACCTGGAGAACACGGCGTTTATGGATTCCTCCGGCCTCGGCGCGCTGATCGGCTGCCTCAAGGCCGCCCGTCAGGCCGGCGGGGACCTGCGCATCGCCGCCGTCCAGCCGCAGGTCAAAATGGTTCTTGAGCTGACCAGCATGGACCGGGTGTTGACTGCCTACGCCTCCGCCGACGATGCGTTCAGCAATGACTGAGGTCCTGGCCCGGCGGACGTTCCGGGGACTGTCCGCTGCTGAGTCCATCGACTCCGTCCACAACGAACTGGACAAACTCTGGGAGGACGCCCCGTTCGTCCAGGCCATGGACCAGATGACCTTCACCACGGCGGTGATCGAGGCCGCGTCCAACATCGTCCAGCACGCGCGGCCGGCCAAGGCGCAGAAACCCGTGGAGCTGGGAGTGGACATCAGCGTCCAGCCCACCCTCCTGCAGGCCCGGGTCAGTGCGTTCTTCGCCAAGCCGCCGTTCGGCCCCCTGGAACCGGGAACCCCGGACGACGATTCCGAGTCCGGCCGCGGCCTGGCGCTCATCGAGGCGCTGGTCACCACCGTGACCTTCGAACGGCAGGACGGCACCAACACCTGGATCCTGTCCCGGACGTCACAGCCCTGACGCCAATGATGAGTAGGCTAGAGGGCATGGCTTTTGAAGAAACCCCCGCTGAACGCCGCGAGGTCACCGTCCGCCGGGCACCGAAATATGTGCCGTTCCTCATCCTCGGCGCCCTGGTGGGCGCAGCGGTGGCTGCCGCCGTCGCATACGGTCTCCCCGGTGACGAATCCTTCGAGCGCGGCTCGGTGTTCGGTTTCTTCCTGGTGATGTTCGGCGCCGGCGGCGCGGTGCTGGGCGCCGTGGTGGCCCTGCTGCTGGACCGGCGGAGCGTCAAGCGCCAGAAACGCGCCATCGTGGAAGCCGTCCCGGATTCAGAGCCCGACGACGGCGCGCAGCCCTAGGTTCCAACACCGTCGTCCGGCCTCCGGGCACAGTCACAATGCCGGCGGCGGAAAAGTCGTACCGCATCTCGTGAGATAATCGACCAGTGGCACGCGGCGATGGAAAACTTTCTCATGATCTTCTCCCTGGCGAAAAGGGACCTCAGGACGCTTGTGGCGTTTTCGGGGTCTGGGCGCCAGGTGAAGAAGTAGCAAAACTAACCTATTACGGGCTGTATGCATTGCAGCACCGCGGTCAGGAGTCGGCTGGTATAGCTACCAGTGACGGCAAGCGGATCAACGTCTACAAGGACATGGGCCTCGTATCCCAGGTCTTCGACGAGACCACGCTGAACACCCTGACCGGGCACCTGGCGGTGGGACACTGCCGCTACTCCACCACCGGAGCCAGCCACTGGGCCAACGCCCAGCCCACCCTCGGCGCCACCAGCACCGGCACGGTTGCCCTGGCGCACAACGGCAACCTGACCAACACGGCCGAGCTCAACGCCATGATCATGGAACGCAACGGCGGCCAGCTCAGCGGCGAAATGAAGCAGGGCAACACCTCGGACACCGCCCTGGTCACGGCGCTGCTCGAAGGCGAGGAGGGCAAGACCCTCGAACAGACCGCCATGGAGCTGCTGCCGAAGATCAAGGGCGGCTTCTGCTTCGTGTTTATGGACGAAGGCACCCTCTACGCGGCCCGCGATACCTACGGCATCCGCCCGCTGGTCCTGGGCCGGCTGGAGCGCGGCTGGGTGGTTGCCTCCGAGCAGTCCGCCCTGGCCACCGTCGGCGCCAGCTTCATCCGTGAAATCGAGCCGGGTGAATTCATCGCCATCGACGAGGACGGCGTGCGTTCCAAGCGCTTCGCGGAGGCGACGCCGGCCGGCTGCGTTTTCGAATACGTTTACCTCGCCCGTCCGGATGCCGCCATCGCGGGACGCTCCGTGTACGAGTCCCGTGTGGAGATGGGCCGCCAGCTGGCCCGCGAAAACACCCAGGACGCGGACATCGTCATCCCGGTCCCGGAGTCCGGCACCCCCGCGGCCGTGGGCTACGCCGAGGAATCCGGCATCCCGTTCGCGCATGGCTTCGTCAAGAACTCCTACGTGGGCCGCACGTTCATCCAGCCCTCGCAGACCCTGCGCCAGCTGGGCATCCGGCTCAAGCTGAACGCCCTCGAGTCCGTGATCCGCGGCAAGCGCGTCGTGGTGGTGGATGACTCGATCGTCCGCGGCAACACCCAGCGCGCCATTGTCCGGATGCTCCGCGAGGCCGGCGCCGCGTCCGTCCACATCAAGATCTCCTCCCCGCCGGTCAAATGGCCGTGCTTCTACGGGATCGACTTCGCTTCCCGCGCGGAACTGATTGCCAACGGCGCCACCATCGAGGAAATCTCCCAGGCCATCGGCGCCGATTCCCTGGCGTACATTTCCGAAGACGGCATGATCAACGCCACCAGGCAGCCGCGCGAGCGCCTCTGCACGGCCTGCTTCACCGGCACGTACCCCATCGAGCTCCCGGGCGCGGACAAACTGGGCAAGAACCTGCTGGAGCGTACCGACCTCGGCGGCCTCACCCCGTCGCCCTCTGCCCTCCCCGGCGCAACGGCGGCCCTTGCGATCGACGCCGAGGAGGACCCGGCGGAGAAGGCCGGCGCCACCGGCTGCGATCCGGGACCGGACGCCGAGTTCGAGAACCTGCTCACCGAAGAAGACCACGTGCCTGCGATCCGCCACGAAGCCACCATCCCCGGCGCTGAAAAGAAAGAGTCCGTATGACTTCCGCAACCCCCGCCGCCGGTAACAGCCCACTGATCCCCGCAGGCATCACGTACGCCTCCGCCGGTGTTGACGTTGAAGCCGGCGACCGCGCCGTGGAGCTGATGAAGGGTGCCGTGAAGGCCACCCACAATTCCTCCGTCATCGGCGGAGTGGGCGGCTTCGCCGGCCTGTACGACGTCTCGCGCCTGCTGACCTTCAAGCGCCCGCTGCTGGCCACGTCCACCGATGGCGTGGGCACCAAGGTTGCCATTGCGCAGGCCATGGACATCCACGACACCATTGGCTTTGACCTGGTGGGCATGGTGGTTGACGACATCGTCGTAGTAGGCGCCGAGCCGCTCTTTATGACCGATTACATCGCCTGCGGCAAGGTTGTCCCCGAGCGTATCGCGGACATCGTCCGAGGCATCGCCGCGGCCTGCTCCGTGGCCGGCACCGCCCTGGTGGGCGGCGAAACCGCCGAGCACCCCGGACTGCTGGGCGAGCACGAATACGATGTTGCCGGTGCCGCCACCGGTGTTGTCGAGGCCTCCGACCTGCTGGGCCCGGACCGCGTCCGCGCCGGCGACGTTGTAATTGGTATGGCCTCCTCCGGCCTGCACTCCAACGGCTACTCCCTGGTCCGCCGCGTCATCAACCACGCCGGCTGGGCACTGGACCGCCAGGTCTCCGAACTCGGCCGCACGCTGGGCGAGGAACTGCTGGAACCCACCCGCGTCTACGCTGCAGACTGCCTGGACCTTGCCCGCGCCTTCCCGGTGAACAGCGCCAACGCCGTGCACGGCTTCAGCCACGTCACCGGCGGCGGCCTGGCCGCCAACCTGGCCCGCGTCCTGCCGCAGGGCCTCGTGGCCACCGTGGACCGCGCCACCTGGGAGCTTCCGGCCATCTTCAAGCTGGTCTCCGAGCTGGGCAACGTCCCGCTGGCCGACCTCGAGCGCACCCTGAACCTCGGCGTGGGCATGGTGGCCATCGTGTCCGCCGAAGCCGCCGACGCCGCCGTGGCCCGCCTCAACGACCGCGGCGTCCCGTCCTGGATCATGGGCACCGTCACCGCGGACTCGGATTCCATCCTCAAGACCGGTCCGGACTACGTCCAGGGCGCCAAGGGTGTGGACGGCGGCGCCGTCCGCTTGGTCAACGCCTACGCCTAAACCCTCATCGAGTGCTCCGCAACCGCCCTTTTGAACCTTGAAAACGGCGGTTGCGGAGCACTCGATGCGTTAAGCGTCAGGCGCTAAACCTCCAGCAGGCTGAACACACCGCCCTGCGGGTCCTTGAGGGTGGCCGTGGCGCCGGGAGTATCGTCGTCATCCGGCTCCGGCGCGATCAGCACTTCCGCGCCCGCCGCCACGGCTTTCCGCACGGCATCGGCCACGTCGGTGACGCCGAAGTATATCTGCCACCTGGCAGGCGCCTCGGCCGCGACGATCCCGGCCACCTCCGCGCCGTTCACCATCAGCGTGCTGTACGTCCCGCCGTCGTCCTGGGGATACTCGGTCACCTCGTGGCCGAACAGCTGCTGGAAGAACCCGACGGCGGCCCGCGGCTCGGGCGTCAGCAGCTCCGTCCAGGACAGCGCACCGGCCTCGTTGTACCGGCCGGAGCCCGTGTGCGTTCCGGGCTGCCACACGCCGGTGGTCCCGCCGCCGGGAGGATCCACAAACACCATCACGCCGGTGTCCGCCACTTCCTCGGGGCCGAACTGCACTGCGCCGCCGGCTTGGGGAACTTCCTCGGCCAGCGCACCGGCGTCCTCGGCCGCGAAGTAGATGTTCCATTGGGCGTGCGTGCCGAGAGATTCCTGGTGCGGGTTCTGCGGCGCCACCACGGCCACCAGGTCCTCCCCCACGAACGCCTGGGCATAGCTGCGGCCATCGGGCGTGGGCAGGTCCTTGAAGGTCCACCCGAACACCGCTGCGTAGAAGGCCTGGGCTGCCTCCACGTCCCGGGTCTGGACGTCAGCCCAGCACGGTTCACCGTGGCGGTAGCTGGTGGATGAGGAGTTTCCTGGCATGGGAGGTCCTTTCGCGGGCGGCACACGCATCAACGCCTCCAGTCAACACCAAAAAGCCCGCCACCGGCACCGGGTTCCGGCGCAGGCAACGGGCCTGATAACTGAGGCCAGCACCGAGGGTCCGCTGGGATCCGGGGTGCTGAAAAGAAGCGCTGTACTAACGAACGGCGTCCGAACGTACTGCAGCGTCGCGGGGCCGGGCGCCTTGCGGCGGGGCCGGCGTGCAACAACTAGCCGATCCGACGGGTGTGTACCTCGTCGCCGTCTTCTTCCAAATCGTCCGCGTACTTATCCACATAAGCCGAATAATCCGGTTCAACCGGGTCATTCGCGAAATGGCTCGTGGCACGACCTTCAGGACCTTTGAGCTCTCGCTGAAGGGCCGAATAGTCAGTGTTCGGGGAATAGTACTTAATATCCCGAGCCTGCTTGGTAGCTTTTGCCTTTTGACGGCCGCGCCCCATGGCGTGACCCCCTTTTGTACTCGGACCGGAGGTGGTCACCTTGGCTATCGGTGAGGCCCCGGAATGTTTGGTCAATTTGTCGTAACACCTAGATTACATGCTTTCCGCGCCCGGTGCGCCCCGGCCCGTGCGCGCGGACGCCATGTCGGGTACCCTATCCGCGGCGACGCGCGGGGTTCCCGGCTTTTTTGTTGGATAGAGTCTCTTCATCAGCTGCCGATCCGGGTGCATGGGGCGTGCAGCATCACGAGGCGACACCCAGGAGGGGTATCCGGATGGAGAACCAGGAATCGCGCCCCGTCCCGCCCAAACCCAGCGCTCCGCCCACCGCAGGGTTGCCGCAGGTGGCGGTCACGGCGCCTGCCATGGAGGGCCCGGTCCGGAAGCCCCGGCAGGTCGCGTCTACTTTCCTGAAGGCCGTCTTTGTGGTGGTTCTGCTCGGCGTGGTGGGAGGCCTGGTGTGGCTCGCCGTGTGGCTGGATTCCGAGGCGCCCCAGACGTCCGACGACGGCGGCTCGGGGATCGTGGAAATCTCACCCACTCCCCTGGTCACGCCACTCCCGCTCCCCCGTGAGGGTGTGGAGCCGCCGGACTACCGGCTGGGCGACTGCTTCAAGGATTTTGACCCCGAGGCTTTGCGGTCAACCGTGGTGGCCTGCGATACAGGCCACTCAGCCCAGCTTGTGGCCGTTTTCCGCTACCCCGCCGTCGGCTCCTATCCGGGCCGGGAGGCCCTTGCCGCCAAGGCCCTGGAGGCCTGCCAGGCGGCCAAGCTGGGACCGGCAGCGAACGAGTACACGCTGAACTTCCAGCGGGCCTACCCCAGCAGCACCAGTTGGGAATCAGGCGACCGGCGCGTGGACTGCTACGTCACAGCCGACGGCGGGAACGTCATCAACGCCAGCGCACTGCCCTAACAGGCCGCATTACACGCGAACGGATACAGAGCCTACGGCTTCATTGCATTCGGCGGTTCGCTGGTTTGACCTTTGGGCTGGGGGTTTAGACTCGGGGCATGTCAGCTCTTTGGGGGACGCGGACTCAGCGCACACGGGTCCTGTTCGTTTCGGCCGCACTTGTGGTATCGCTGACGGGCTGTGAGCACGGTGGCCCGGCTGAGGGTGCGGCTGGCTCCTCGTCCCAAGGCGCAACGGCGCAGCCCGGCAAATACAAACTGCACTTCCTGTGCGAAGGACCCGCCGACGTCGAGTTGTCATTGGCGAGCTGGGCAGGCGCCGCCGTTCTGGAACCAGTCCGTGTCGCGTGCGACGGCGGGGTGTTCGCGGCGCAAGTGAAGCTGGACACCGACGGTGCAGACTTCACCATGAATCCCGGCAGCGGCCCAGACGGACGCTATGCCTTCAGGCTCGTTCCCGCTTCGTAGCGGCTTGGAGGAAATTGAGCGCGATGGCTGGCGCAGTTTCTGTTGCCAAACCTGCTGGCGGCGCCCGACCCGATCATCGTCAACGTGACCTCGCGCCTGGGCTCCCTGTCGGCCAGGCCAGCGGTACGTTCGCAGACCTGTCAACAGGTTATGCCTACAAGATGTCCAAGGCGGCGCCGAACATGCTGACCATCGCGTTGGCTCAGGACCTTCAGGGGCGGGTGTGGCCGACAAGACACAGTTCAACATCTACCTGCCAACAGACCTAGTCAAGCAGGTCAAACACGCAGCAATCGAACGCGGACTATCACTGTCGTCGTTCGTCGAAGAAACGCTGACCCAGGCCCTCAACAAGGAAGGTTCAACCAAATGAGAGTTACTCCGATCCGCTTCGTGCGGAACATCGAGCTCGCCAACAAGTTTTATTCCACCCTTGGGTTGAACGAGAACGCTGCAGCAACAAGCGGAACCTGGGCGGACCTGCACGGCAACGGCGGGCAACTTCGGCTCCACATTGCCCAAGCGGGAACCACACACTCAGATGCCGGAGCAGTAGCGCTGCACTTCTCCACGGACGAAAAGCTGGAGCTCACCGCAGAGCGACTAAGAGCTGCCGCATATGCCCCGTCGGACATCATGGACGAAACGTTCGGCCGTTTCATCACTGTCAATGACCCCGACGGATACCGCATCCAAGTCAACGAAATGGATGCGGACCACCAAAACCTCAGCTATGAAATACGGGAATCTGCTGCCCTGAAATAGGTTCGCCCGAGCCCCGCAGGACCCCTACTCCTTCCGCCGCACCACCAGGCCCATGCCGGCGGAAGCACCGCCGTCGCGCCCTGCCAGAGCTTCGAGTCCTTCGATGGTGAGTTCGTCGACGTCGGCAGCGGTGTCCACGCGCACCGTGTCGCCGTCCGCGATGTCGCCGGACAGGATGGCTTTGGCCAGGCGGTCGCCGATCTCGCGCTGGACCAGGCGGCGCAGCGGCCGGGCACCGTACGCGGGATCGTAGCCTGACATGGACAGCCAGGCGCGGGCCCCTTCTGAAACCTCCAAGGTGAGCCTGCGGTCGTGCAGCCGCTTTCCAAGCTCGGCCACCTGCAGCTCAACGATGTGCGCCAGTTCATCCACGGTCAGGGCGTCGAACAGCACCACTTCGTCCAAGCGGTTCAGGAACTCCGGCTTGAAGGAGGCATTCACGGTGGCCATCACGGCGCTCCGCTTGGCCCGTGCGTCCAGCGACTGGTCCACCAGGAACTGGCTGCCCAGGTTGGAGGTGAGGACCAGGATGGCGTTGCGGAAGTCCACGGTGCGGCCCTGCCCATCGGTGAGGCGGCCGTCGTCGAGCACCTGCAGGAGGATGTCGAAAACCTCCGGGTGGGCTTTTTCCACCTCGTCCAGCAGGATGACCGAGTAGGGCCGACGGCGAACGGCCTCAGTCAGCTGGCCGCCCTCCTCGTAACCGACATACCCCGGAGGCGCACCCACCAGCCTCGCCACAGAATGCTTCTCGCCGTACTCTGACATGTCGATCCGCACCATGGCGCGTTCGTCGTCGAACAGGAAATCAGCGAGCGCCTTGG
Organism: Pseudarthrobacter sp. MDT3-1; assembly: GCF_054510755.1. Classification (NCBI taxonomy): domain Bacteria; kingdom Bacillati; phylum Actinomycetota; class Actinomycetes; order Micrococcales; family Micrococcaceae; genus Pseudarthrobacter; species Pseudarthrobacter sp. MDT3-1. The sequence goes on from NZ_JBTNDX010000004.1 coordinate 100,979, forward strand.
CCAGCTCCGTCTTGCCCACGCCCGTAGGCCCCAGGAACAGAAACGAACCAGTGGGCCGGTTGGGGTCGCTGATGCCGGCACGCGCACGGCGGACGGCGTCGGACACCGCGGCCACAGCTTTCGACTGGCCGATCAGGCGCTTGCCCAGGTCCTCTTCCATATGGAGCAGCTTCTGGCTTTCGCCCTGCAGCATGCGGCCGGCAGGAATACCGGTCCACGCGGAAATGACCTCGGCAATGTCGTCTGCTGTGACCTGTTCGGCCACCATTTGGCCCGACTTGTCAGTGTTGGCTTCCTCAGCGGCCGCTGCGGCACTCAGTTCGCGTTCCAGGGCTGGAATCTCGCCATATTGGATCCTGGACGTCGTCTCGAGATCGCCTTCGCGGTACGCCTTGTCCGCCGCGGACCGGAGTTCATCCAGCTTTGCCTTCAGGTCGCCCACCCGGTTGAGACCCGCCTTCTCGGCTTCCCAGCGGGCCTTCAGGCCATTGAGCTCTTCCGACTTGTCGGCCTTGTCGGCGCGCAAGGCGGCCAGTCGCTCAACCGATGCCGCATCCTTCTCATCGACTAATGCCAGCTCTTCCATCGTGAGCCGGTCAACCACACGCTGGAGCTGGTCGATCTCCTCCGGTGCTGAATCGATCTCCATGCGCAGCCGGGAAGCTGCCTCGTCCACCAGGTCGATGGCCTTGTCCGGCAGCTGCCGGCCCGAGATGTAGCGGTTGGACAACGTGGCGGCAGCCACGAGGGCGGAGTCTGCGATAGTGACCTTGTGGTGGGCTTCGTAGCGTTCCTTCAGGCCACGGAGGATGCCAATAGTGTCCTCAACACTGGGTTCACCTACATAGACCTGTTGGAAGCGGCGCTCCAAGGCGGCGTCCTTCTCGATGTTCTCGCGGTACTCATCAAGCGTAGTGGCACCGATCAGCCGCAGTTCGCCGCGGGCAAGCATGGGCTTGAGCATGTTGCCTGCATCCATGGAGGACTCGCCGGAGGCGCCGGCCCCCACCACCTGGTGGATCTCGTCGATGAACGTGACGATCTGGCCTTCGGAGTTTTTGATCTCCTCCAGGACTGCCTTGAGCCGCTCTTCGAACTCGCCGCGGTATTTCGCCCCGGCCACCATGGAGGCGAGGTCCAAGGCGATCAGCGTCTTGCCCCGCAGGCTTTCCGGGACATCGCCCGCCACAATGCGCTGCGCGAGACCTTCGACGACGGCAGTCTTGCCCACGCCCGGTTCGCCGATTATCACGGGGTTGTTTTTGGTGCGGCGGCTCAGTACCTGGATGATGCGCCGGATCTCGGTGTCGCGGCCGATCACCGGGTCCAGCTTGCCCGCACGCGCCATCGCGGTGAGGTCAGTGCCAAACCTCTCCAGCGACTGGAACGTGTTTTCCGGGTCCGGCGTGGTGACCTTGCGGTCGCCGCGAACACCCGGCAGGGCGGCGAGCAGCGCTTCATGGGAGGCACCGGCGTCGCGCATTAACCGCCCGACGGCGTCGCTCCCGGCAGAGAGCCCCAACAGCAGCACTTCGGTGGAGACATACGTGTCACCCAGCCGGTCCGCTTCATTCTTGGCGTTCTGGATGGCCTGCAGGGCGGGCCGGGACAGCTGCGCCTGCTGTGTGGAGCCGCCCGACGTTGCCGGCAGCGCCTTGATGGCGCCACTCGCCTGCACGCTGACGGCATCCGGGTCGGCGCCCGTGGCGCGAAGAAGCGCGACGGCGACGCCCTCCCGCTGATCCATCAAGGCCTTGAGCAGGTGGGCGGGTTCCACCTGGGGGTTCCCTGCCGTGGAGGCGTTCATGGCTGCTGCCGAAAGAGCCTCCTGGCTCTTGGTGGTGAATTTGACGTCCAAAGAGAGCTCCTTCCGGGATGTGCATGATTGCTAAGTTGAGTCTACAACGCTCAACTTTGAGGAAATGCCCTCCATGCCCCATGTTTGCCGACGGCGAACTGCCTGTCCAGAGCCGAGCGCTGCCCATGGAAGAATCCGATCCCGGCACCCCTCCGCCGCGGCCCGCAAAGCCCTGGCCGAAGCGAGCCCCGAAGCGGCCGAGCCGGCATGAAAATGTGGATGGACTGGGCGGCCAAGGCCGGCGACGGCATTGTTGACCTCGGCACACCGCTGGGCGCCACCAAAGTCATGGACGGCTCGTCCGTCGCTGATACGGCAGCCACAGTGGGCGGCTACAGCATCATCCAGGCCGAGGATCTGGACGCCGCCGTTGCCCTGATGGACGGCCACCCGCACTTCATGTCCGGCGCAGGCGCCACTATCGAGATCCACGAAACCCTCGATATCCCGGGGATGTAGGGCAGGCGGCTCCCCCAATGAGCCACCCGCCCGGTGGTCTGTTAGGCCAGTCAGATCAGGAGCAGGACATCGCCAGCGCAGGACGGATAGCGGGCGGCCACCGTTTTCACCGTTCCGCCGGTTTCCAGGTACGTGGTGCCCAGGCGGACGGACTTCAGCGATGTTGAGTTGCAGTGCTTGGCCGTGATGACCCAGCTTGCGACGCTGACCAGCCTACCCGCGTATTCCGCCTCTTCAGCCGGGGTAGATGGCGACGGCGCCGGCCTTGATCACGAAGTACACCTGCATGCCCGGCGCCAGCCCGAGATCAACAGAGGCAGCCGGCGTGATGTCCGCACTCAGCTGCCCGCCCTCCCCGGCGCGGACCCGGATCCCGTCCCCGTGCGGCTCCAGGTCGGTAATGGTCACGGCGAAGGAGTTCCGCGGGCTGCCATGCGCTTCGGTGAGGAAAACGGAAACGGCCGACGGCGGAAAGACAGCCACGCCCGGCTGCCCGGTAGGGAGCGGGGCGGCTGCGTCGCGGTGGCCATAGAGGTTGAGGGCACCGGCCCGCAGACCGTGTTCGGTCAGGTGGCCGGCCACAAAGTTGAGCCCGGCGAGTCCGGCCGCGAACCGGCTGCGCGGGCGCTGGAGGATGTCGCGGGTGGGGCCTTCCTCGCTGATCCGCCCGTTTTCGAGGATGACCACCCGGTCGGCCAGCATCAGGGCATCCAGGACGTCGTGGGTGATGATGACGGCGCGGCGGCCGGCCAGCACGCGCTTGAGCAGGCGCCGGAGCAGCGGCGCCGCATGGATATCCAGAGCGGCCATCGGTTCGTCCAGGAGGAGGAGCCCGGGGTCGGCGGCGAGCGCCCGCGCCACCGCAACGCGCTGCGCCTGGCCGCCGGAGAGCTCGGCCGGTCGGCGGGACTGCAGCTCCGTCGCCTCCACTTCCGTGAGCCACCGCAGGGCGGACTCCCGCGCGGCCTGCTTCGAGGCCCCCGCACTCCGGGGTCCGAAGGCCACGTTCTCCAGCACGCTCAGGTGCGGGAACAGCAGCGGTTCCTGGGCCAGGAGCGCCGTGCCGCGCCGGTGCGGAGCCGTCCATTCGCCGCGTCCGGCGGTGAGGTCGAACAGCGTCTTGCCGTCCAGTTCGGCCGTGCCCGAGTCCGGGTGCAGCAGGCCCGCGATGACGTTCAGCAGGGTGGATTTGCCCGCGCCATTGGCTCCCATAACGGCCACCGTTTCGGCCGGGCCCAGCGCGAGGGAGACGTCGAACTCGCGGCTGGCCACGGCGGCCTGAACCGAGAACGTCACCGGACCGCACCGCCCTGGCCGGGCGCCGGCGTCGTGCGTTCCCCGCTTAGTGCTGGGGCCCGTTCGGCGGCGCGGGGACTGCGGTACGCGAGCGCCACCACGGCAACCGCCACCGCCACGAGGACCAGGGAAAGCGCGACGGCGGCATCGGCGTCCGTTTCCCGCTGCAGGTAGATTTCCAGCGGCAGGGTCCGGGTCACCCCCTGCAGGCTGCCCGCGAACGTGAGGGTGGCGCCGAATTCGCCCAGGCTGCGGGCGAAGGACAGCACTGCGCCGGAGGCCAGCCCCGGCAGCACGAGCGGGAGAGTGACACGGCGGAGCACCGTGGTGGGCCCGGCGCCGAGCGTCGCGGCCACCGCTTCGTACCGGTTCCCGGCGGTCCGCAGTGCACCCTCGAGGCTGACCACCAGGAACGGAAGGGCCACAAACGTCTGGGCCAGGATGACCGCCGTCGTTGAAAAGGCGATCTGCAGGCCAGCCACTTCCAGCGTCCGGCCCAGCAGCCCCTGCCGCCCGAACGTGTACAGGAGTGCGATGCCGCCCACCACGGGCGGAAGAACCAGCGGGAGCAGGACCAGTGAGCGGAGGAAGCGCTGGCCGGGGAAGCTGCCGCGGGCCAGGACCAGGGCCAGCGGCACACCCAGCACGATACACAGGACGGTGCTGGCCGCGGACGTGCGCAGGCTCAACCCAAGGGCCTGCAGCGACGCTTCCGACGTGATCAGCGGGATGAACTGGGCCCAGTTGACCTTCGCCACCATGGCCGCGAGCGGCAGCACCACGAACAGGCCACCCGCAGCCGCCAGGACGTAAATCCAGCGTGGGACGCCGCCATACCCGCCGTTCCTGGCCTGTCTCATGCTCTCCTTGGGTGCGGCTTACTTACGGGGCGCCGAAGCCGGCCGCGTTGAGGGTTTTCTGCCCGTCGGCGCCGGTCACCATGGCGATGAAGGCTGCCGCCAGTTCCTTGTTCCGGCTCGAGCCTACTGTGACGATGGGATAGGTGTTGACCGCTTTGCCGGATTCGTCGAACGGGATTCCCTCGACCTTGTCACCGGCGCCTTTGACGTCGGTGACGTAGACCAGCCCGGCGTCGGCCTCGCCCGAGGTGACCTTGCCCAGGACGTCCGTCACCGATGACTCCTCGCTGACCGGCGAAAGGGTCACGCCTGCGGCCTTTTCCACAGTGTCCGCGGCGGCCCCGCACGGAACCTGGCTGGCACAGACAACCACCTTGACGCCTGGTTTGGCCAGGTCGGCGAAGGACGCGATCGACGCCGGATTGGACGGCGGGACGGCGATCTCCAGGACGTTGGTGGCGAAGTTCTTCGCGGTGCCGTCCAGGAGCTTGGCGTCGGCAAGCTTGGTCATGTTCTTGGTGTCGGCGGAGGCAAAAACATCGGCCGGTGCGCCCTGGGTGATCTGGGTGACCAGGTCCGAGGAGCCGGCGAAGCTCAACACGATCTTGGTGCCGGGGTTCTTCGCCTCGAAGTCGCTGGCCAGCTGGGTGAACGTGGCCTTGAGCGACGCGGCTGCGAAGACCGTGATCGTCCCGGACACCTGGCCGGCGGCGTCCGGGGAATGCGACGCGGCGGGCTGTGTGGCCGTGGGCGTCGTAGCCGGTGCGCACGCGGCGAGGCCCAGCATGAGGGCAGCCGTGATGATGGCGGCTCTGGCGCGTTTGCGGGTGCTCAAATGATGCTCTTTCCGTGCGGGGTTTCGATTATGACTGTGGTTGCTTTGACCACCGCGGTGGCCACGGAGCCCAGTTCCAGGCCCAGATCGCGGACGGCTTCGCTGCTCATCAGCGACACCACCCGGAACGGCCCGCACTGGAGTTCCACCTGGGCCATGACTTTGTCCGCAGTGATCCCCGTGACCAGGCCGACGAACCTGTTGCGCGCCGAACTTCCTGAACGGTGCGGGTCCTCGGGAAGCTGCGCGAGCTTCTGGGCGTGCCTTGCCAGTTCCAGGCCGTCGACTGCCAGCCGGCCGGCGTCGTCCTTCACGGGGGTGAGGCTGCCGTTCTCTGTCCAGCGCCGGACCGTGTCGTCACTGACGCCGAGGAACCGTGCTGCTTCGGATACGCGAATAGTGGGCATTTCATGATTCTAGTCCGCATTTGCGTGTTTTCTTATGAGTTTTCTCCGCGTATCCGAAGATGACGTTCACGCTGTTTTCGTTCCCGCTCGAGGGTTCACTTGGGCCGCCTATGGAACGTCACGGGCCCAAGTCCTACGCTATGTGGAGGGGAGGGGCCGCAGTCGCTGAGGAGCGTTTGTGATGAAGTGGATCAGGCCTGACAGCCCCGACTATGACCCGGCCCGGAAGGTCTTCAACGCCATGATTGACCGGCGTCCGGCGGTGATTGCCCAGTGTTCGAATGACGCGGACGTGGCCGAAGCCCTCCGCTATGGACGGGAAAATTCCCTCGCCATCGCTGTCCGTGCCGGCGGCCACTCAGTGGCCGGAATGTCCATGAACAACGACGGCCTGGTAATCGATGTCCGGCCCATGAAGTCGATCGACGTGGACCCCGAATCCGGCATCGTCACCGCCGGGGCAGGCGTCACCTGGGGCGAGTTCGACCGCGCCACCCAGGAGCATGCCCTGGCGGTCACCGGCGGGCGTGCCTCCACCACCGGCGTCGCCGGCTTCACCCTGGGCGGCGGATCCGGGTGGCTGGAGCGGTCCTTCGGGTTCGCGTGCGACAGTCTCGTCTCGGTGGACCTGGTGACGGCCGACGGCGAGCGCGTCACCGCGAGCGCCCGGGAAAACCCGGAACTCTTCTGGGCCCTCCACGGCGGCGGCGGCAATTTCGGCGTGGCCACGTCCTTCACGTTCCAGGCGCACAGGCTCGGCCCCGTGGTCCACGCCGGGATGTGGCTGTGGCCCGGGGAGGCGGCCACCGACGTTTCCCGGGCGTTCCGGGACCTGGCCTTGGCAGCCCCTGACGGTGTTGGCCTGGCGCTCCTCTATTTCACGGCACCACCGGAGCCGTTTGTACCCGAGCACCTCGTGGGAAAGATGGCCACTCTCATTGCCTACCTCTACGCGGGTGAGCCCGAGGAAGGCTCCGAGCACGCGCGGCCGTTCCGCGAGCTCGGGCCTGCAGTGGACCTCGTGGCCGACACCCCGTACGCCGATTTCCAGTCCTCCCTGGACGATCCGCCGGACCACTACAACTACTGGAGCGCGGACTACCACAACGAACTTCCCGACGCGGCCCTGGACTTGTTCGTGGAATCCGCCCGGAACCTTCCCGATGCCACGTCCCAGCAGCTCATCGCCCGGTGGGGCGGCGCCGTCGGCGGGAACGCTGGCGCGGCCACGCCCCTGATCAACCGGAACGCGGCCTGGGTGAGCCATCCCTACGGCATCTCGCCAACACCCGAGGAAGGCCAGCTGGCCAAGGCCTGGGTGAAGGACTTCCGCGGCAAGATTGCGCCCTATGCCACAGGCGGGGTGTGGCTCAATTTCATCGGCAACGAGGGCCAGGAGCGCATCCGCGCCGCGTTCGGAAACGGGAATTACGCGCGGCTGGCCAGGGTCAAGCATGACTTCGATCCGCGGAACGTCTTCCAGGGAAACCAGAACATCCTGCCGGCCGGCTCCTGACCGGCCCCGCGGAGAGCCGCCGCACTAGACTTCCCCCATGGCGATTTACCTTGATCCGCCGCTGTGGCCCGCCCACGGCACGCACTTTTCGCACCTCATCTCGGACACGTCGCTGGCGGAACTGCACGCCTTCGCCGCCGCGGCCGGCATCCCGGACCGGGCGTTCGACGGCGACCACTACGACGTTGCCGAGCGCCGGTTCGACGACCTCGTCGCCGCGGGCGCCATCGCCGTGGAAGCCCGGATCCTGGTCCGCAAGCTCATCGCCAGCGGGCTGCGCATCCCGGCCCGGCGGCGCAACAAGTCACTCAAGGTCCCGCTGCTGAACCGCTGGGAAGCCATCATGCCCGGCCACGACGCCCTCTTCCTTGACCTGCTGGACCGCTGGAGCGAGGACCACCGCCGGTATCACGGCTGCACGCACCTGCTGGCAGTTCTGGAGGCTTTGGACCTGCTCGCCGATCCCGCCGATCCGCCGCGGACAGTGCTGCTCGCAGCCTGGTTCCACGATGCCGTGTACCGCGGGGTCGCCGGCCAGGACGAGGAGGAATCGGCCCGGCTCGCAGAGGAGCGCCTCACGGACGCGGGGCTCCCGGCCGCCGATGTTGACGAGGTGGCTCGGCTGGTGCGGCTGACATCGGACCACCGCCCCGAGCCAGGGGACGACGACGGCGCCCTCCTCTGCGACGCGGACCTGTCAGTCCTTGGCGGCGAACCTGAGCCGTACGCCCGGTATGTGGCCGCCGTCCGGGAAGACTACGCGCACATCGGCGACGCCGACTTCGCGGCCGGCCGCGCCGCCGTCGTCCGTCATCTGCTGGAACTGGACCCCCTTTTCCACGGCGACCGCGCACGGGAACTGTGGCTCGATGCCGCCCGCCGGAACCTGCAGGGCGAGCTGGCCTGACTCTTCCGCGCAACCGCCATCAGCCTTTACGGACACGGCGGCCGGTGCAAGACTGCTCGGATGAACCTGCGCATCCAAGCCGTCAGCATCGATTCAACCGATCCCAGAGTGCCCGCCGATTTCTGGGAGAAGGCCCTGGGGTGGCGCCGCACCTACGAGGTGGACGACGAAATCGTACTGGAACCGCCCGCAGGCAGCCCGGCCGACGGCGTCAGCCCGGACCTGCTGTTCCTAAAGGTGCCCGAGCGGAAGGAGCTCAAGAACAGGCTGCACCTGGACCTGCGTCCGGATGACCAGGCCGAGGAGGTGCAGCGGCTCGAAGCCCTTGGCGCGTCGCGCATTTCCGTCGGGCAGGGGCCGGAGGTGACCTGGGTGGTCATGGCCGACCCGGACGGCAACGAATTCTGCGTGCTGCGGGCGCTCCGGTCAGAGGAGCTCGAAGCCCAGGGACTGGTCCCCGGGTTTAGCGAAGCCCCGGGGAATGCCGCCGGCTAACGGTACGCGGTAACGAACGGGCTGTTGGTGGGCACAATCTGCTTGCCCAGCGGCATCAGGCTGACCGGTATGAGTTTGAGGTTGGCGATGGCCAGCGGGATGCCGATGATGGTGACCGCCATGGCAATGGCCGTGACCACGTGGCCGATCGCGATCCAGATGCCGGCCACCACCAGCCAGATGACATTCCCCAGGAGCGAGAACACGCCCGTTCCGCCCGGCTTGTCCACCACCATGCGCCCGAACGGCCAGAGCGTGTACGCCGCAATGCGGAACGACGCGATGCCCCACGGAATGGTGACGATCAGCAGGCAGCAGATAATACCGGCCAGGAAATAGCCCAGGGCAAGCCAGAGTCCACCGAATACCAGCCAGATGATGTTGAGCAGAGTCTTCATCTGTCCATTGTGCCCCGCGGGGTCTGACAAAAACGTAGGGGTCTGCCCTGATTGGCCCCTGCTCTTCGGCCCTGGAACTTGGACCCAGAAACCTGGACCGGGCCTCAGCCCTTGGCGGCCTTCACGAAGGCCCGGATCTTGTCCAGGTCCTTCACACCACGGGAAACCTCGACGCCGGAGGAGACGTCCACGCCCCACGCGCCTGAGGCGGCAGTGGCGTGCGCCACGGTGTCTTGATCCAGCCCGCCGGCCAGCAGCCACTTGCGGTCCTGGAGCGCCGTCACGTCCACCATCGAGGCGTAGTCCCAAGCCTCTCCGGACCCGGGCACGGCGGCATCAATCAACAGGAGTTCCTCCCCCCAGTTGGCGAACGCGTCTGCCGTGGCTGCCATGGTGACCGCCCTGATCAGCTTCATGCCGGCGTCGTGCATTGTTGTGACGTCTTCGGGGGTGAGGTCCGCATGGAGTTGGACCCATTCGAGTCCGGCGGAACGGGCGATGGCAATGGCATCGGCGACCGGTTCATGCCGGAAAACGCCAACGGCAACCACCCCTTCCGGCACGTCCGCCAGCAGCGCGGAAACCTGCGACGGCGAGACCACCCGCGGGCTGGCCGTCAGGACAAAGCCGACGGCGTCCGCCCCAGCCTCCACGGCTGCACGGATTGATTCGGGCGTACTGAGACCACACACTTTGACGAACATTTCCGGCTCCTTCAGGCTGTCTTCGCATAGTCCCCCCGGAGGAGACTAACAGGCAAGTACCCCGTGCGCCGATGTTGGCCTGCTCCATTTCAGCCGCCGGACAGCACACGCTCCACCATGGTGCGGCCCGTCTGCTCAAACGCGGTGTCCCGCACCTGGTTGGCCCACACCACCGTGCCGATGGCCTGGTTCAGGTTCTCCAGCCGCCACAGGTCAGCCTCCGCGGGTGCCACCGTTTTGTCCAGGCCGGAATGGAACGCGTCCGCCAGGTCGGGCCTGCCAACGAACCGCTGGTGGCTGAGCCGCACCAGATCGTGCACCCACGGACGCGGTTCGGCACGGCCGAAGTCGATGACCTTGATCTGACCGTTGTCCTGCAGCCAGTTCCTCGGCTGGTAATCGCCGTGCGTTGCCACCAGCCGCGCCACGCCCGGCCGCAGTGCATCGAGCGCCTGTTCAAAGCTTTCGAGCTGCGATTCGGGCAGCAGCCCGTGGGCGCGGTCCATCCATGCCCGGGTCTTTGCCGTGAGGGCTTTTGCGTAGGTGGACGAGACCCCGGCGGGCCGGTGAATCCTCGCCAACAGCGCCCCCGCCTGGCGGTACGTTTCCGGATCATCCTCGGCCGGGGTCCCCTCGACCAGGACCCCCGGCAGGAACTCCGTCACCAGGATCCCGGCCTCCGCCGAGGCATGCCGTAACGCCGGAACCCGGCCGCGAAGCCCGTCGAACCCGCCGGCATGGGCGGCGATCTCGCGGCGGATATGGTGGCTTGTGGTGCTCGCCTTGACGATGAATCCTTCGCCCGACGGCGTTACAACGTGGAGGACGTTCGTGTCCTGCAGGGGCCACGAGTAGTCCTGCACCACGCTGAATTCCCCGAGCCAGGATGTCAGCAGGCGGCTCTGTCCGTCGGTGATCCCCTGGCGCGTTTGCCCAGCATGCCACGCGTGGCGGGGACCCCCAAACAAACTAGGCTGGTCCGATGGAGATCATCCGCTTCGCAGAACTCAGGTCCGAACCGTGGCGTAACGGCGGCGGGGTGACCCGTGAGCTTGCCAGCCACCCGAAAGCCGCCTCGGCGCAGGACGGCGCCTGGGACTGGCGGGTCAGCATCGCCGACGTCAGCAAGGCCGGGGATTTCTCGGCGTTCCCGGGCATGGAACGCGTGCTGACCGTGATCGACGGCGAGCTGCTCCTTCTCACCGTGGACGGCGCCGAGCATCCGCTGGAAAAGTACCGGCCGTTCAGGTTCTCCGGCGAAGCTGCTGCGCACAGCGCCCTGCCCACCGGGGACATCCGCGACCTGAATGTCATCACGCGGACGGGCTCGTTTAAGGGCTTCACGTCCATCATCGAGCTCTCCAAAAAGCGCGCGCACCCGGTTTTTGAGGGCCAGCTCGCGGTGCTGCTGCAGGGCCAGGCCGCTGTCAGTGCGGGCAGCCTCAGCGTCAGCGCGGAAGCCGTGGACGCAGTGGAAGCCGCTGCCGCCCCGGAAGCCGACGCCGACGAAGCTGCCCCCGTACCCGGGGAGCCCGAGGCACTCAACCGGTATGACGCCGTCGTCGGTTCCGATACCGGGACCCCCGAAATCCTGGGCCGCGGCTTCCTGGCCGTGGTTTCGATCGACCGCGTGACTGCCTGATCCAGCGCTGCAGGCTAGCCTCGCCTTCGTTATCTGAGCCTTTCCACACTGGTCAGCGGCGTACGGCGCTCCTAGACTCGGCCTATGACCTCCACACCCTTTAATGCGCTCCTGTCCACCCAGATCGGCAACGAATTCGCGGCCTCGCAGCAGTACATTGCCGTGGCCACCTGGTTCGCCAACCAGGACCTCCCGCAGCTGGCCCGCTACTTCTACCGGCAGTCGGTGGAAGAGCGGAACCATGCCATGATGATGGTGCAGTACATGCTGGACCGCGACATTGAATTCACCATCCCGGGCGTCCCCACCGTGCGCAACGACTTCTCCTCCGTGACCGAGCCGCTGGCCCTGGCGCTGGAGCAGGAGAAGGAAGTGACGTCCGCGATCGAGGCCCTGTTCCGCGCCGCCCGTTCCGAGGACGACGCCCTGGGCGAGCAGTTCATGCTCTGGTTCCTCAAGGAGCAGGTGGAGGAGGTCGCCGCCATGACCACCCTCTTTAACATCGCCGAGCGCGCGGACAACCTGTTCGACATCGAGAACTTCATCGCCCGCGAAACCGTGGGCAACGGGGGCCGCGACTCCTCCGCCCCGGAGACAGCCGGCGGCGCCCTGTAAGCACCCTGCCCTCCCCCAACCAGGTAGCGCTAAGTGTCGTTTTGAGCCCTCAAAACGACACTTAGCGCTACTCAGTTGGGCGGGGACCGCTGCGGTGAGGTTGGCCACCAACCCGGCCACCCTCCGTCGGGCGTTGCTAAGCTGGAAACAAGGCTCCGCGAAGGACCCTCCGGACGACGGTTCAGTACCCGGCACGCGACAAGACTGGCCAAAGGATCTGTCATGTCGTGGTTAATCCTCATTCTTTCCGGGGCGCTGGAGGCCGTCTGGGCCGCCGCCCTGCACCGGACATTCCAAGCTACCGGCCGGCGCCGCCTCTCGCCCGCCCTCCTCTTCCTGGTCTCCGTCCTCGCCAGCATGGCCGGCCTCGCCATCGCCATGCAGTCCATCCCAACCGGCACCGCGTACGCCGTGTGGGTGGGCGTGGGCGTGGTGCTGACGTCCGCCTACGCGATCATCACCAGGGCGGAACGTCCGACGACGGCGCGCCTGCTGCTGCTCACCGGCATCGCCGCTTGCGTGGTTGGCCTGAAGGTGGTGGCGTAATGAACCAGCGTTCGACTGCCTGGCTGATGCTGCTGGCCTCCGCCGTACTGGAAGCCGTCTGGGCCACCGCCTTGGGCCAGTCCGACGGTTTCACCCGGCCCCTGCCCACTCTTGTTTTCGCCGTGACGGCCACCCTGAGCATGGTCGGTCTCGGCCTGGCCATCCGCAGCATTCCGCTGGGAACGGCTTACGCCGTCTGGGTGGGGGTCGGGGCTGCCCTGACGGTTGGCTGGGCGATGGCCACCGGCGTCGAACCCTTCAGCTTGTTGAAGGTGCTCTTCATTGGGGGGATTGTGGGCTGCGCGGCCGGACTGAAAGCCCTGCCGGCTAAACCTGCTGCGGCCCCCGTCCCTTCCGCCGCTGCCCCCCGCTGAGTCTCCCCACCTCTGAGGCCGTCCGACTGCGTGTCCCGGCGACCCGCCGTCGGAATCCCGTGGGTGCGCGCGAAAGCCGGGGAGAACCAGCGGCCGGTTTAGGCTTTTGCCATGGACTCCCCCGAAGTACAGCAGGCACTCGACGCCCTGCGGCACAGGCTCGATAGCGGCCGGCGCACACTCCTGGGCATCACGGGTGCGCCCGGCTCGGGTAAATCGACTTTTGCGGCCCGGCTGCAGCGGGAGTTCGGTCCTGATACCGCCGTCGTGGTGCCGATGGACGGCTTCCACCTGGGTAACGCGATCATCAACGGCACACCGCTGCGGCAGCGCAAGGGCGCAATGGACACGTTCGACGTCGGCGGCTACCTCTCGCTGTTGCAGCGGCTCGTGCGGCGGGAAGAGGCAGTGGTGTACGCGCCCGAGTTCCGGCGGACTTTGGACGAACCGGTGGCCGCGTCCATCGCAGTCCCCGCGTCCGTGCCGCTGGTGATCACCGAGGGAAACTATCTGCTGGCGGAGACGCCTCAGTGGAAGGACGTCAGGGCGCAGCTGGATGAGGTCTGGTTCATGGACAGCCCTCCCGCGCTGCGGCTGGCCCGGCTGGTGGACCGGCACGTGGAGTTCGGCATGGAGCGGGCCGCAGCGGAGGCATGGGCGGCGGGCCCGGATGAAGCCAACGCGGTGATGATCGAGGCCACGCGCCGGGGCGCCGACCGGATCATCCCGTGGGGCCAGGCCACCGGCTAGGAATCCAGGACACTGCCTAGGAATACTCGGGCAAGGGCCGGGGTTCTTGGCTGGGACGAGAATCCACAAACGAATGGAAAGCGCTCATGACTGCACCATTGGTACACCTCGGCGACGGCCTTAACGTCAGCCCCCTCGGTTTCGGCGGCATGGCCCTCACCCCGGTCTACGGCGAAGTTGACCCGCACGAGGCCCTCAAAACCCTGCACCATGCGGTGGATGCCGGCGTCAGCTTCATTGACACCGCGGACATCTACGGCGGAGGCAGCAACGAGCAACTCATCGCGCAGCTGCTCAAGGACCGGCGGGGTGAATTGCAGCTCGCCACCAAGTTTTCCCTGGTGGGCTCGCCGGCTGATGGCTACACGGATGTCCGGGGAGATGCCGCCTACGTCCGGCAGGCTGTCGACGCCAGCCTGAAGCGGCTTGGCACGGACGTGATCGACCTCTACTACATGCACCGCCGTGACCTCCGCGTTCCGATTGTGGAAACCGTGGAGGCCATGGCGGGGCTGGTGCAGCAGGGCAAGGTCAAACACCTTGGCCTGTCAGAGGTGACCGCGCAGGAGCTGGCCGAAGCCGACTCCGTGCACCCCATCGCCGCGGTCCAAAGCGAATGGTCCATCTGGAGCCGGGACGTGGAACGCAACGTAGTTCCGGCCGCGGCCAGCCTGGGCGTGGGCTTTGTGCCGTATTCGCCACTGGGCCGGGGATTCCTCACCGGCACGGTGGACGCTTCCAGCCTGGGAGCCAACGACTTCCGACGCCGGATCCCGCGGTTCGCCGCGGACGCCTTTGACGCGAACCAGGGAGTCGTGGCCACCGTGCGGACGATAGCCGCCGAGCTTTCCGCAACGCCCGCCCAGGTTGCACTCGCGTGGCTACTGGAGCAGGGCAAACGGTTGGGACTGGCCGTGGTCCCCATCCCCGGCACGCGCAAGACGCACCGGATCGACGAAAACCTGGGCGCCCTGTCCCTGGACCTGACCCCGGCGCAACTGGAGGCGCTGGACCAGGCCGCGGACGCCGTCGTCGGCTCCCGCTCGGCGGACCCCAACTGGGTGTCCCAGGGCCGTGAATAGACTGATGCCCATGGACACGCTCATTCACGACCTACGCGACATCACCATCCGCAGCATCTCCGTCAGCGAGATGAACAACAACGTGTACCTGCTGACCGCGAAGGCCAGCGGCGCACAGCTGCTGATTGATGCCGCAGACGACCTTCCGGCCATCCAGGCGATGCTGCAGGGCGCCGCTGCGGATACCGCGGCCACGCCCAAACTGGCGCAGATTGCAACGACGCACCAGCATTGGGACCATGTTCGGGCACTGCCGGCGTTGGTGGAAGCGACCGGCGCGCCAACCGTTGCCGGAAAGGACGACGCCGAGGCGCTGCCCGTACCGGTGGACCGGATCCTGGAGCATGGGGATACCTGCGCCGTGGAAGGCTTCGAGCTCACCGCCGTGCACCTGCGCGGCCATACTCCGGGATCGATCGCGTTTGTGTACCAGGACCCGGAAGGGCCTGCCCACATTTTCAGCGGGGATTCGTTGTTCCCGGGCGGCGTGGGCAACACCCAGAATGACCCTGAGCGGTTCACGTCGCTGCTGGACGATGTTACCGCGCGGCTGTTCGAGGCCTACCCGGATGACACCGTGGTGCACCCGGGCCATGGCAGCCCCACCACCCTGGGTGCGGAACGCCCGCACCTTGAGGAGTGGCGTGCCCGCGGCTGGTAGTTCCGGTTAACAACCAATCGAGTGCTCCGTAACTGCCGTTATGAACCTTCTAAACGGCGGTTACGGAGCACACGATGGCGGTTAGGGCTGCTTAGCGGCTGCGGCGTTCGTTCGAGGCCGGGGCCGACGCACGGCGGGGACCGCTGCGTGCCGGACGGCCACTGCCGCCACCGTTACCGGCGTACGAGCCACCGGACGTGCCGCCGGTGTTGGAGGACCAAACAGCCTTGTTGCCGGCGTTGCCGGCGTTGCCCGAGTTACCCGTGGAGGCTCCGGCGCGCTGGCCGGATCCACCCGTGCGGGCACCTGCACCGGCGCCTGCGGTGCGGGCACCGGCTGCGCGCTGGCCCGTTGCCGGACGTCCGCCGCGCTGTCCGCCGGTGGTAGCCGGGCGGCCCGTGCCGCCACGGGGAGCATCGCTGCGGGTAACGCGTGAATCAGAACGGCCGTCTGAACCGCGGCCGGCCGCTGCACGGCCACCTGCTGCGGGGACGTCGTTGCGGTGCGTGGAGGCTGTGACGCCGCGGGAATTGCGGCGAGCAGCAGCTGCTGCAATGGCGCGGTCCTCGTTCTGCTCAGCTACACGGTCAAATGCTGCCCGTGCCTCCGTGCGGCCTTCGTAGGCAACAGCGCGGCGCTCGGCCCTCGGAAGATCGGTGCGGGTCGGCTCAGCGGAGACGCGTCCACGTCCACCTCGGCCGCCACGGCCACCGGCTGTGGGGCCTTCCTGGCTGCGACGGGCGCGCTTGCGCTCGGCGTTGGCACCCGTAGAGGTGCCGCCACCCTGCGCGGACTTCTTGGCCAACAGAGCGGCGCGGGTGCGCGGATCGATCTTGTCGGCCATTTCGCCCACGAGCTCAGCAACCAGCGGGGAGTTGGCGGTGACGCGCTCGAAGTTAACCTCGACGCCGGCAGCCTTCATCAGCTTCTTGACGTCGGACTGCTGCTCCGGGAGGGTCAGCGTGACAACGGTGCCGTCCGAACCTGCGCGGGCCGTACGGCCTGAGCGGTGGAGGTATGCCTTGTGCTCTGTGGGCGGATCCACGTGGATCACCAGTTCGACGTCGTCCACGTGGACGCCGCGGGCTGCGACGTCCGTGGCCACCAGGACGCGGACGTCACCGGAGGAAAACTCGGCCAGGTTGCGGTCACGGGCGTTCTGCGAGAGGTTGCCGTGCAGGTCGACGGCGGGGATCCCGGCGTCGGTCAGGGTCTTGGCCAGCTTGCGAGCGTGGTGCTTGGTCCGCATAAAGAGGACGCGGCGGCCGGCACCCGAGGCGAGCTCAACGATCAGCTGCTTCTTGACGGTCTGGTCGTTGACCACCAGGACGTGGTGCTCCATGGTGGTCACGGCGGCCTGTGATTCGTCCACAGCGTGGGTCAGCGGGTTGGACAGGTAACGCTGGACGATCTTGTCCACGCCGTTGTCCAGGGTTGCGGAGAACAGCAGGCGCTGGCCCTGGCTCGGGGTCATGTCCATGAGCTTCTTGACCACCGGGAGGAAGCCGAGGTCGGCCATGTGGTCGGCCTCGTCCAGCACGGTGATCTCGACGCCTTCGAGGGTCAGGATGCGCTGGCGGATCAGATCCTCCAGGCGGCCCGGGCAGGCGATGACAATGTCGACGCCGGCGCGCAGTGCCTTTTCCTGGCGAGCCTGGGAAATGCCGCCGTAGATCACGGTGGTGGTCAGGCCCATGGCCTTGGCCATGGGCTCGATGGTGGCGTTGATCTGGGTGGCCAGTTCACGGGTCGGGGCGAGGACCAGGCCCATGGGGCGGCCGGGCTTGCGGAAGTGCTTGGCTTCCCGCTCAGCGAGTCGTGCTACAAGCGGGATGGCGAAAGCGATGGTCTTGCCGGAACCGGTGCGGCCGCGGCCCAGGACGTCGCGTCCGGCCAGGGTGTCCGGGAGGGTCTTGACCTGAATGGGGAACGGCTCAACAATTCCCTGTGCGGTGAGGGTGTCGGCGAGTGCTTTGGGCGTGCCGAGGGCAGCAAAAGTAGTCATATATTTCATGGTCTTTCAGGCGGTATCCGTGCGGATATCGGCCCCCGATGCCGGTTGGCTCAAGGGTTTCGCCGAAGAAAAGTCAGGTGATCAACCGTGCTGCTGCCCAATTCAGAGCGGCGGCTGGGACCAAATGGAACGCGTTCATCGACGCAGGATGTGCCTCTCACATGAAAAAACCCGCTTCCCAAATCAAGGGACGAGCGGGCATCACTGCACATCAAGTCCCATAAGCGTACCATCCCCGCGCCTTGGCCTCTCTCATGCAGGTGGGGCAGGGGTGCTGGCGTTGCCTTTGGGTGCCCGGCAGGCGCAGGCTTGAGGCATGACTGAACAGGGTGCGGACCACCACCACACAACGGACGACGGCGACACCCGGCTGGGGGATGCACCGCAGCGCAGTGCCGCCGAGGCGTGGGACGAAAGGTACCGGAGCAAGCCGAAATTCTGGAGCGGGAAACCCAACCCGCAACTGGTCCGCGAAGGCGCGGGACTGAAGCCGGGCAAGGCCCTGGACCTGGGCTGCGGCGAAGGGGCCGACGCCATCTGGCTCGCCCAGCAGGGCTGGACCGTCACCGGCGTCGACGTTTCCGCTGTCGCGCTGGATCGGGCGCTCGGCCACGAAAAGGCGGCCCTGGACCGCGAGAGTGTGCACGCGCAGGGAGCCGGTGAAATTCCCAGCCGCATCCACTGGGAACAGTGTGACCTGGAGGAGTGGCAGCCCGCGGCCACCTTTGATCTGGTGACTTCGCAGTTCCTGCATTCGCCGCACCTGGCGTGGCAGGGTCCGCTGCGGATGGCGGCTGCGGCGGTCAAGCCGGGCGGCACGCTGCTGATCGTGGGCCACCATCCGGACCACCTGCCGCCATGGGGAAACCACACCAGACCGGAGATGTTCTACACCCCGGCGCAGCTCGTGGCGGAACTCGGCCTGGACTCGCCGGACTGGCAGCTGGAGGTCAACACCACGCGGGAGCGGACGGCAACAGGCCCGGACGGCGAGGAAGCCATCATCGGCGACACCATACTCCGCGCCACCCGGCTGGCCTGACTTTTTGTCCAGATAACGCGCCTTCCCGGGCGCGCAACTCGGATTATCTGGACAAAAACTCCGGGCGTTAGCGGGAAACCCGCGGCGCCACCGCAACCGCGGCGACGGCCACCACCGCCGTCAGTGCGAAGACCCCCGCGAACGATCCCGCCGTCGTCGTAAACGCCGCGAACACGATGCCCGTGGCGGCGAGCGCCAGCGCCCCGCCCAGCGAGTCCGAGATGGACATCGCCGAGCTGTTGAAGCCCTCGTTTTCCTTGGTGGACATGGCGAGCGTCATCACGCTGAGCCGCGGATACAGCAGCCCCATGCCGCCGCCGGCGAAGAGCCAGCCGGCAATCGCGACGGCGGCGGGCCAGTGGAGCGCCGACGTCGCCAACGTGAGGAGAATGGCTCCCAGCACCAGCGCTGAGCCGATGCGCACCGCTGCCCGGTGCTGCAGCCGGGTGCCGAGGCGGCCCTGAATGGCGGCGGCGGCTGCCCACGACAACGCGCCTCCGGTGAGTGCCAGGCCGGCGAACGTCGGTGGGAACTGGTACTCCTCGATCAGCAGGTACGGCAGGTAGACCTCGGCACCGAAGAATGCGGCAGACGCCAGGCCGCGGGTCAGGATCACGCTGGGGAGGCCGCGGCGGGCGAGCAGCGTTCCGCGCGGTACCAGCGGCCGCACGGCCACGAGGGCAGTCACGACGGCGGCCGCGGCCAGGAGTGCCGGGGCTGCGGGAACGCCCGCGATAGTGACTCCGGCGGAGAGGTTCAGCCCCAGCACAGCGAGCGCGGCGAGCGCCGCCCAGGCCAGGCGGCCCAGCGCCCAGGGCGGGACCGTGGCCTGCACAGAAGGCCGGTCGATGCCGCGGAGCACTGGAACAATCATCACGAGGGCGGGCACCACCAGGCCCACCACACCCAGGAACACCCAGTGCCAGCTCAGGACCTCCGCCACGATGCCGGCCGCGAACGGGCCCACCAGGGACGGGATCACCCACGCGGCCGAGAAGGCGGCAAAAATCCCGGGGTGCAGGACGGCCGGGTAGACGCGGGCCACCACCACGTAGAGCGCAACCGTCAGCGCCCCGCCGCCAAGCCCCTGCACCAGGCGGCCGGCAACCAACATGGGCATGGACACGGCCGTGCCCGCGATGATCAGGCCCAGCACGAACAACGCCACGGAGGCGTGCAGCGGGACTGTTGGGCCGCGGCGGTCCGACCAGTTTCCGGCCGCCACCATCCCGATCACACCGGTGGCCAGCGGCCCGGCGAAGGCCAGCGCATACAGGCTGGCGCCGTCGAGCTCGCGGCTGACGACAGGCATGATGGTGGTCACGGCGAGCGATTCGAAGGCCGCGAGGAACACCAGGGCACACGCGCCGATGGTCACCCACAGGTACGGTCGCTGCAGGATCCCGGCTGTGGTGGCGGAATGCGTGGCCGGCAGGGCGGAATCGGGCACGCTAATGGCCCGATCGGCTGGAGCCGCCGACGTAGCGGTTCCGGCCCGCGCGGTAACCGAACACCGCGGCCAGCGAACCGACCACCAGGAACAGCACCCCGGCGGCCGTGAACGATCCCGTGGCCTGGTGCAGCTGGCCCACCATCAGCGTGCCGGTGGAACCCAGCCCGTAGCCCACGCCCTGCATCATCCCGGACAAGTGCGCGGCGGTGTGGCCGTCGCGCGTCCGCAGCATGATCATGGTCAGGGCCACCGCGGTGAGGCTTCCCTGCCCCAATCCCAGCAGCGAGGTCCACCCCCAGATGAGTTCCAGGGGTCCGAAGATGCTCAGCGCAAATCCGCCGCCGGTCATCAGCGCCACCACCACCGCGATGGCCCGCTGGTCACGGAACCTCGCCGCCAGTGCAGGGGCAAACAGCGAACCCGTCATCTGGAGCACGATCGAAACGGACACCATCAGGCCTGCCGTTGCGCCGTCCACGCCGCGTTCGCGCAGGATCGGCGCCAGCCAGGCAAAAACGCTGAAGGACATCATGGCCTGCAGCACCATGAAGATGGTCACCTGCCATGCCACCGCCGAACGCCACACGTTGACGCCGAGGTTGCCGGCCTGGTGCCGGACAGGGTGCTGGCGAAGTGCCACCGGAAGGAACAGCAAAAGTACGACGGCGGCAGGAACCGCCCAGAACCACAGCGCCGAGGTCCACTCCCCCGTCGCCGAGAAGACGGGGTAGGTAAAGCCGGCTCCGAGGGCGGCAGAGGCGCAGATGGCCGTGGTGTATAGCCCGCCCATGAGTCCCAGCCGGTGCGGGAAATCGCGCTTCACCAGCCCTGGCAGCAGCACGTTGCACAGGGCGATGGCGGCACCGCAGGCAGCAGTTCCCGCCAGCAAGGTAGGCAGATGGCCGGCACCGGGAACCAGGCCGCCGATGTCCGCGGGCCGCAGCAGCAGCCCCGCCGTGAGTACTGCCATGGCGCCTAGCAGGACACGTTCGGCGCCAAACCGGCGGGCAAGGACAGGGGCCAGCGGTGCGAAAACACCCAGGAGCGTGACTGGCACGGTGGTGAGCACCACAACGGCCCAGCCCGGGAGGCCGGCGTCGGACGTGATCTCCGGAAGAACCGCGGCGAAACTGGAGAAAACCGTGCGGAGGTTCAGCCCGATAAGCACCAGGCAGAGGCCCAGATAGGCCAGGGCCCGGCGGCTGCTCTGCGGGCTCTCCGGTCCGCTGCCCGATTGGCCCGGAAGGCGCGTCGGGGCTGCTGGGGGGATGTCGTCGATTTCGGCGTCGATCAGCAGTCCAGGCACGTCAACGTTGTCAGCACGGGTCACGGGACCCATTCTGTCAGGCTTCGTTGCCACGCGGAGTTATCCACATAGACCAGAAAAGGGCTGGTTGCCCGCCTGGAGCGAAACTACCGTGGGATCAGCATGCGGTACCCAGCCATAACATTCGGGAGAAGCCATGAGCCTCGCACCATTGCACGATCCGTCCGTTGCGTCCGCCCCGGCCTCGCCGAAGGCGCATGGCAGTGGCGAGGGGACAGCCAGCCTCGCCTTCAGCCTCATTGCCCCGGCGAGCATGTTTCTGACTGTGCCCTTCAGCCTATTGGCGGCCTTCTTTACGAGGCCTTCGGAGGGCCCTGGGCGGCTGGACTGGGTCGCACCGTTGGTGCTGTGGAGCTATCCGGCGCTGTTTGGCCTGCTTGCAGTGACGCTCGGCATTGTTTCGCTCCGCGTATTTGTGCGTCGGTCAAACGGTTGGCGGGCTGGTGTGGCCGCGTTGTGGATATCGGCGGCCGAGGTTGCCGTGGGCCTGGTGCTCGTGCTCAGGGACGGGGACTTTATGATCCTCTTCTGAGATTTCATTTCCTTTCCGACCTCGCAGGGCGACCATTTTCGCGTTCCATCGCGTCCCGTTCGTGGCTCAGGTGAGTGCCCAAGCCGTGGGCGTGGGCCCCGGGTATTCTGGAAGGGATGAGCGAATCCCCAGAATCCCCCCAGCCTCCGCATGTCCCGCGCCCGGTGACGCCCGGTACCCAGGCGTCTTTCGGCACGTACGGGGGCAGGCCGGTGAGCTTTGTGCGCCGCGGCACCCGCCTCCAGGGGCGCCGTCAGACGGCGTGGGAAGAACACTCGGACCGGTGGGCGCTGGACGTGCCCCGGCACATCGCGAACACGTCGGTCCACCCGGACTACACCTTCGACGCTGAGGCCGAGTTCGGCCGCAAGGCACCGCTGATTGTGGAAATCGGTTCGGGGCTGGGCGATGCCATCTGCCACGCGGCCGAGGAGAACCCGGACACGGACTTCCTGGCGGTCGAGGTCTATACACCGGGGCTGGCCAACACCATCATCAAAATCAACAGCCGCGGGCTGAACAACGTCCGGGTGGTGGAAGCCAACGCGCCCGAGGTCCTCGCCACCATGCTGCCGGCAGGATCCGTCAGCGAGCTGTGGGTGTTCTTCCCCGATCCCTGGCACAAGTCACGGCACCACAAACGCCGCCTCATCCAGCCGGAGTTCGCCGAGCTGGCAGCACGGGCACTCACCAAGGGCGGACTGTGGCGGGTCGCCACGGACTGGTCCAACTACGCTGTCCACGTCCGCGACGTCCTCGCGGACTCTCCGGACTTCGAAAACCTCCACACCGGCGAGCGCCACGGGCCGGAAAGTCCGCTCACCCAGGTGTGGCAATCCGGCGTCGAAACTCTCGTGGGCGGCGCGCCCGTCCGCGAAGGCCGGGCGCCGGTGAGTACCGCGCATACAGGCCCCAACGAGGGTGTTGATGAAACGGGCGGCTGGGCGCCGCGCTTTGAAGGCCGGATCCGCACGAGTTTCGAGGCGAAGGCCCACGAGGCCGGCCGGCTGATCTTCGACCTCTGCTACCGCCGGCGCTGAGCCTTGAAATGTAAGTAGCGCTAACTGCCGTTTTGAAGGCTCAAAACGGCAGTTAGCGCTACTTAGTTGGGGTCAGTTCACGCTGATGGAGGCGACGATCTCCTTGAGCATCCCCAGCCGCGGCTCGATCTCCGGGTTCACGTACGGCCAGATCACCACAACACCGATGAAGCGGCTGTTCTCCCAAACACCCACAGTGGCCGCGACCCTCGCCTCGCCTGCCGGATCCGTGTATCCAACCACGACGGCGTACGAGGACTTACCGGGTACGTTCAGTTCGCCTTCGGTGAGGATGGTCCCGGCCCGGTCTTCAAGGTAGAAGCCTGACATCAGGTGTGCCCAGCCGTTAGCCTGCGCGGCGCCGGTCACGGAGGTGTCGTCCTTGATGACCGTCACCAGGACACCGCCCAGCAGGCCATACTGCTCGGTGTTTGGCCCGGCGGCGGAGTCCTCCAGAACCTGGGTGTGCTCGGGGAAGTCTGCCGTGAATCCCAGCGGGGACTCGATATGAACTGACATGGTTGCTCCTTAGCGGTAAGACTTGGCTGGGCTGGCTGGCAGGTGCGGATCCGGCACGGGACGTCAGAGCTTCTCGAGCTTGGTGTCGTTTGAACGGGCCGTTCCCGTCTTCGCCTTCGATCAGGTATTTCCGGTCCGCCTCGGACAGGCTGGCCCACCACTTGGCTTGCTCTTCCGGGCTGGCCTTGAGCATGCCATCCATGTCCTCCTTCAGCTCCTGGCGGTAGGCCTCAGCCGCTGCCGCCTTCGCTACCCGTTCCTCCAGCCAGTTCTGGGCGCGGCTGCCCAGGTCCTTGATTTTGTCCAGGACGCTGGTCCCGCCACCCGCCACTGCTGCCGCCGCCGGTCGCGGCAGAGGACTGTTCCTGTTCGTTTGCGTGCTGCAGGAGCAGCTTGGAGTTGTGGCGGAGGCTGGATGCCACCCGCTCCAGGCTGGGGCGGTGGTTGCCGGACCAGTCCTGCCGGAACAGCTCGCCGTCGGCACCCTTCCATGGCGCGGACTGGATCTGGCCCTGCAGGGAGCTGGCCCGGCTGCTGAGCAGCGCGGCCGCCTTGTCAACGGCCCTCGCCAGCTCCCGCAACTGGCTGACGTCCGCGCCGTAAAAAGTCATGGTGTCTCCCCCGGAGAGTATTAAGAGTTAGTTCTATCGCTGGACATATCGTCGCATGGTGGCAATTCTCCCGCGATGGGGAACCCTCCCCATCGCCGGGCACACCAACGCACACGCAGTTACTGTCGGTCCGCGGTGCGCAAAAGTTGGTACTGTTCGGGGCCGGCTTCGCGTGGCACGATGGGGTTGTGCGGGGGGCACGCAAATCTGCGCCCCTCGGGCGCTGGCCCGAAGGAAGCGCCATCAAAAGAGAACTCAAAGACGCCGCAGGTGCGGCGGAGGACGTCACCAACTCACGCGCACTGGAGTTGCTGGCGAGGGTGGGTTTCGCGGTAAGCGGCCTATTGCACTTCCTGGTGGGCGCCATCGCAATCCGCCTCGCCATGGGTGGTTCGGGGAATGCTGACTTCAGCGGGGCTGTTTCCGAACTGGCCAGCCAGCCCGCCGGGCCGTTCCTCCTGTGGGCAAGCTTTGCCGCCTGCGCGGCCCTTGCCGTCTGGCAGGCCAGCGACGCCGTCTTCGACTACAACCGACTGCCCACCAAGGACAAAGTCGGTAAAAAGGCCAAAGCGGCAGCGCAGGCCGTGGTGTTTGCCGGGCTCGCCGTGACACTGGCCAGCTTCGCCATGGGCACAGGGTCCGGGGGCGACAACCAGCAATCGGCGAGCGACCTCACCGTCGCCGTCATGAAGGCCCCCGGCGGCGTAGCACTGCTGGTCCTCGTGGGTCTGGGCATGGCCATCACCGGGATCATCTACGGCATCCGCGGAATCAAGAAGACGTTCGAGAAGCACCTCACGATGCCCGTTTCCCGCTCTGCCCGGACGGCCGTCTCCGCCTTGGGCGTGACCGGCTACGTCGCCAAAGGCATAGTCCTGCTGCTGACCGGGATGCTCATCTCCATCGCCACCCTGCAGGCCCATCCGGATGAATCCACGGGCCTGGACGGTGGACTCAGGGCCCTGCGCGACCAGCCCTTCGGCGTGTATTTACTGGCCGCCGTGGGCGCCGGCCTCATCTGCTACGGACTCTATATGGTGGTCCGGGCTCGTCTGGCCAAAATGTAGGGATGGGCGCATTCTCCGGGACCGGCCCGGAATGCCCACCAACCCGGAACACCCGGCCTCCGGTTAGGGTGGGTCCATGCCCCAGGTACGCGCCGAACGACTCATCCGCCTCGATCCGGAGACAGTCTTTGCCCTCTCCCAGACCACCGGCGCGTTCCGGCTCAAATGGGACCCGTTCATCTCGGCCCAAGGTTTCCTGAACAGCGCAACGTCCGCCGGAAAGGGCGTCCGGACACGGACCGTGTCCCGCCTGGGCCTGGTGATGGTGAGCGAATACGTTTCCTATTCGCCACCCAGGAACGTGGGTATGACCATGGTGTCCGGACCGTGGTTTTTCGGGAAGTTCGGTGGCGGCTGGCGTTTCACCGCGGACGACGGCGGCACCCGCGCGGTCTGGAAGTACACCTTTTCGTGCCGCCCGGCCTGGTTGCGGCCGGTGGCTGAACGAATGGGCGCCTGGCTTTTGGGCCGTGAGATCACTAAGAGGATCGACGCGTTTGCCCGGGCCTGCGAGGATCCGGCCCTGGTGGCCGAGTTCCGCGCCCGCCAAGCACCGTGAACACCGGACCGTGATCGCCGGCAAAGGGATCACGGCACCGTAATCACAGCCACGGCGTGCTGGGTTTCGTCCCGCAGTTCCAGGCTGGCGATGCTGGCCAGCTGAAGTGGCGTGGCGCCCATGACCTTCACCCTCCCGCTCGGCGTCGCGGTCCAGGCAAATGCCCGGTCCTCGCCGCCGTCGCGGTCCCGGATCCAGAGCGAGAGGGTTCCGTCCAGCGGCAGTTTGCTGCCGTTCACGGCCAGCTCGGTGCCCCATGTTTTCCGGGCAAGGTCGATGCTGAACTGAAGGCCATTGCCGGACTGGACCGAGTAGCTGGCGTCCGGCTCCGGCGGCCGGCTGAGCAGCGGGGCCGCGGCCACCCCCAAGGCGAGGCACGCCGCGGCGACGGCGCCCACCACGGCCGCCCACCGCAGTCGTAATTTACGACGCCGGGTGGCCAGTTCATCGAGGACCCTGCGCGGCACGGAGCTGGCTGGCTCAGGGGCCACCCCGGGGCGGGCGCTCCCGGTGAGCGCCACCGCATCCGGGATGGGAAGCGCATCGAGCAGGGCCGGCAGGCTTTCGAGCTCGGCGAGTTCGGTCCGGCAGTCCGCGCAGTCTTCGAGGTGGGCTTCGAAACGTTGCGAATCCGCGGGGTCAAGCCCGCCGAGCACGTAGGCGCCCAGCAGCTGGTGCAGCTCAGAGGCGTTCACCGCTCCACCCCCATCTCATCGAGGATGGCCCGCAGCGCCCTAACGGCGTAATGGGCCCGGGACTTCACGGTTCCGCTGGGGATGTTCAGCTGCACGGCGGCCTCGTTGACGGTGAAACGGCGGTAGTGGAGGGCCACGAGGACATCGCGGTGTTCGGTACTGAGCCGCAGCAGCGCCTCTTCCATCAGCACACGGTTCAGGAGTTCATCCACGCGTTCCACGGCCTCGGCGGGATCGGCGAGTTCGCGTTCCATCACTTCGGCCGGGCGCCTTTGGGCTTTGCGGTAGTTGTCGATCATGATGTTCCGCGCTGTACGGAACAGGTAGCTGCGGAGGCTTCCGGTGATGTCCGGGGCCTGCTGCCAGACGCGCAGCACGGTCTCCTGGACCACGTCCTCGGCCAGCTGCGGGTCGCGGGACGCGCTGAGGACAAAACGGCGCAGGGCGGAGCCGTGTTCGCGGTAGATCGCTGCCACCACGTCCTCGTCCAGCGGCATGCCGCCCTCCTGTCCCTGATCCCCATCCCGGCGGTCCCTGTACCTTCCGGCTGATACGACGTCCCGCGCACGCAAAAAGTTCACTGGCGGTGGTCCATCGGAACTGGCGCCGAAAACAGGGGGACCGGTTCTTGAACCATTCTTCACCCTGGTGCGTCGTACCGGTTAGTGCCCGGTATCCTACGCCGGGCCCCAGCCGAGGAGCATCCCCATGAAACAGCATTTGAGCACAGGTCTTGCCGCAGCGGCTCTCATAGCCGCACTTGCAGGCTGCGGCGGCAGCCCCGGAACCACCACCACCACTCCGGCGGCCACCAGCCCAGCGGCAACCTCCGCCGCCCCGACCGCTGGCTCCCCCACCGCAGCGGCCGCCGTCGACCTCAAGACAGCATCCTCCAGCGCCGGCAACATCGTGGTGGATTCCGCGGGCATAAGCGTCTATTTCTTCACCAAGGACGTGAAGGATTCCGGCACCAGCGCCTGCACGGGAGCGTGCCTGACCGCGTGGCCACCGCTCCTCACCACCGCGGCCAAGCCTGCCGCAGAAGGCGTCACCGGCACGCTCGGGACAATCACGACGCCGGACGGGGCCAAGCAGGTGACCCTGAATGGACTGCCGCTGTACTACTTCGCGAAGGACAAGAATCCCGGCGACGTCCTGGGGCAGGGCGTCAACGACGTCTGGTACCTGGCCACGCCGGCCGGGGAACTGATCCGGACAGCGGCGTCAAGCTACTGACAGTTCAGGCTACTGGCAGTTCAGGCGCTTACGGATCGACCGCCCACGGACGAACCGCTTACGGATTGACCGCTTAAGGATGGAGGCCGGGCAGCGGGACTGGAGGCGTGGCCGGCAGGGGCAGAGCCGGGGGCTGTCCCTCGCCGTTCAGCGGCCCACCCGGCATACCCGATGTGACGTTTCCGGGGAGGGGAAGGTCCGGCAGGGGCACTGCCGGCGCTGAACCTGAAGGGGCCGGAGCGGGCTGCGTGGCCTGGCTGGAACCGGATCCCGGTACGGCCGGAACCGGCACAGTGTCAGCCGTCCCGGTGGGTCCTACGGCAGGGACGGCGGGCTGGCCCGGTCCCGGAGCCGGGGTCTCCACCGGCGCGGGGGCAGGCCCGCCGCCAACGGTGGACACGAAGGATGTTACTGCGTGGTTCACCTGGCCGATGGAATCCCGGATCCCCTGGTCGGAGGCCACGGCAACGGCGCCGCCGGCCGCCAGCGAAACGGCCACGGACAGCGTGGTGAGGGTGATCCTCCGCTTGGCCCGACGGCGGGCGGCGAGCTCGTCGGTGGCGGTCGTGAGCTGGCCGGTTGCCTCGGCGGGGGCTACGGTGGGCTCTGATTGAGGGGATGCCGCCACCGCCAGGTGACGGGTGGCTGCCGCGCGGCTCGGCGCAGGCGTCGGGACAGCAGTGTGTGTCACGGCAGGAGTCTGTGTCACGGCAGGCCTCATAAGCGCGGCAACCGCATCGGAAGGTACCGGCTGCTCGGCTGCGAGCGCCCGGAGCTCCAGCAGGACGGGGCGGAGGCCGCCGTCGTCGTGCAGCCCCGCCTCCAGCAGCAACCGGTCAACAGACGCGTCCTCGCGGGAACCGTTGCGTGAGCCTGCTGTGTCACTCATGATCTGCCTGGTTTCTTCTAAGAGTCTGGTCCTTGAGGTTTTGCAGGGCCCTGCGTTGGAGCTGCTTGATGGCACCCTGGGACTTGCCCATGATGCCGGCCACCTGTTCGATGGAAAGGTCCGCCACCACCCGCAGCGCCAGCACCTCGCGGTGTTCATCGGCGAGGCCTTCAAGCAAGGCAGCCGCGCCGCCGCTGTGGCCCAGGGCGTGGTCCTCCGCGGACGCCGTGCTGCGCCCGTCCTGCAGGGGGTCGTACGGAGTGAAGTCCGGCCTGCGTTCAACCCGCCGGTAGTAATCCACCATCCGGGCGTGGGCGATGGAAAACACCAACGACTTGGCGCCCTGGAGGCCGCCGGTCAGCTCACCAATCTTGGGGAAAAACGCCAGGAACACATCCTGGGTGACAGCTTCGGGATCATCCACGCCACGGGCCTTGAGGTAACCCAGGACCGCTCCGGACAAGGTTCGATAGACAGCGCCGAAGAGCACAGCCTGATCAGCACCGGCTGTGTCTGCAAATGTATCTATGTCTTCTTCGGCCAAAGTGTCTAGCACCAGTGGCTCCTCCATCCCGGGCAGCGTAGTCGCTCATCCCGGTATTCGGCGCGGCGTGCTCCGCTGCTGTGGGTCAGC
Source organism: Pseudarthrobacter sp. MDT3-1 (assembly GCF_054510755.1). Taxonomy (NCBI): domain Bacteria; kingdom Bacillati; phylum Actinomycetota; class Actinomycetes; order Micrococcales; family Micrococcaceae; genus Pseudarthrobacter; species Pseudarthrobacter sp. MDT3-1. The sequence goes on from NZ_JBTNDX010000004.1 coordinate 130,002, forward strand.
TGCGGTCGGTCAGCTATCTGGCTGCCACGTGGACTGCCTGCCATGTGGACTGCGGGAATCCGGTCCGTCCGGAGCCGGTTCCCGCAGTCCACACTAGCTGCGCAGGTCCTAGTGGCCCGAAACGGCGGGAACGTCTACAACGTCGCCCGGTACGGCGGGAACAGCAGGAACGGCGGGAACGGACGGCTCGCCGTCGACACCCGGAACTGCCGGCACGGCAGGAACAGCGGGCAGCTCGGGGCGCTCAGCCTTGGCGGAGGCAGAGCCCTCGCCAGCAGCGTCGGCGTCGGCCGAGGCGGCGCCCTGTGCGACGACGTCCGTGCAGAAGGCGTCAACGTTGCCTTCGCCCTCGGCGGCGATGATCAGCGACGAGAAGCCCTCGGAGGCTTCGTTCAGTCCACCGTTGGCGAAGGCGGTGCAGAGGCCAAAGGCTGCGGCGCCAGCTGCGTCCACGGCGGTGCCGGCAGCGGCGGATGCGTTGGCCTCGGCTGCGACCTCATCTTCGGAGACGGCTGCTTCGCCGGTTACTGCTGCATTACCGGAAGCGTTTGCGGAAGCCGACTCGGTGGCGTCAGCGGCCAGCTTGGGGGCCGGGGCGCCGAGCAGTTCGTGGGCGGTCTGCTGTGCATCGGCCGGGAGGGCGCCGGAAGCAGCTGCGACGCCGGTTCCACCGACGGCCAGGGTGCCCGCGGCGAGTACTCCGGCGGCGATTTTGCTGGTGGCGAGAACAGTGAACAACGACATGTGACACTCCAAAACCTAGAGAACAATTCAGATCCGGCTCCGTGAGGAACCCTTCACCCCCTTCATCGCTGGCCGGACCGGGAAAGTTACGGCGCCTCCCAATTTTCTTTTCCAGGGCCCGGCTCCGGCCCATGGACCGCACTAGCATCGAGGCATGGCGATCACTCCGGAACAGCAGAAAACGGCCAAGACCTGGCAGACCATGGTGGACAGCAACAAAGCCCTGCTCCTTCGAAAGACGGGGCACGACGTCGGGTACTGGGCCGAGCAGGCACGCTCCGCGGGCCTAAGGAACGACGCCGAGCTCCGCCACTGGATGCGCGACGAGCACGGCGTCACGGGCTATGCGCAGTACGCCGTCTCGTGGGAGCTGTTCGGCTATCCCGAATTTATGCTGCGCGACGCCGACGAGCTCATCGATGGCCAGTACATCAACCACCCGGAGCTGCGGCCCATCGCCGACGCGCTCCTGGCGTGGGCGGCGGCCACCGAGGGCGTGGAGATCCAGATGCGGAAGGGCTACGTCTCGCTCCACAGCCCGCGCCGGAAGTTCGCCCAGGTCACCCGGACCACCAACACCGCCGTGGACGTCGCGCTGCGCCTGGACACACTCCACATCCTGGCCAGGGCGCTGGACCAGAACACCTAATAGCTGAAACGACGGCGGGCCGGGTCGCCGGAAGCTTCCGACGAACCCGGCCCGGGACCGTGGTGAGGTCCCTACGCGTCGATCATCTCGTCGTCGTCCGCTTCCTCGAACTCAACAGCGGCGACGATTTCCTGGGTCTCCGGGTTGATCATGAACGCCTCTTCGTCGTCCTCGACCATGATGAAGTCGCCGTGGTCCGTGGTGAAGTGCCAGGCCAGCGTCTTCTCGCCGTCGTGCATGTAGTTGGGGTCGCCCATGGTGATCTTCTGCAGCGCATAGCCGGCGATGTCGCAGAGTTCGCGGATGATGACCTCGAAGTCCGGCGCGTCCTCCAGCGCTTCCTCGTCGGCCGCGGCCTGGCGTTCTTCCAGGTTGGGGATGAGCGCAACCTGACGCTCGATGTAGGCGTCGAGCTCCTCGTCGTCGAGCACCAGCAGGCCCTCCTGGGACAGGAGCCAGGCGGCGTTGAGCGCCGTGATGTTTTCGGTTTCGAACAGTTCCTCGAACTCGCCGTCGAGCTCTTCGATGGTGCGCACGGCGTCGTTGGACTCTTCCTCGGTGTCCAGGTCGCCGTCGAGGTAGCGCTCTTCGTCTTCGTCGGACAAGGCATCAAACGCCGCAACGGTCCGGTTGAAGAGCTCCAGGTGGGCGGTTGCGCCCATCCCGGCGAGGCCCTCGCGGATGAGCGGGTCCACTTCGTCGCGGTCCGCAGTGAACACGTACTGGGCGAAGCCGCCCTCCAAGGACTGCGTGACGTAGAAGTCAACGTAGTAGCTGCCGAGCGCCGCGGGCGCGATCTCGCCGGCGTCGAGCAGTTTCCCGTACATGGCGTTCACCACATAAACGTTGGCATCTACGACCTCCTCGCTGCCTGCTTCGATGCTGGCCTGGGTCAGGACGACAGGGTTCTGGCTCTTGGTCATGGGATTCCTCACTGCTGAATGCCGGGTGCTGCTAGGGACACTTTCACGCTACGTCGGCGGGGGCGGCGCCGTGTTGAGGCGGAAGTGAACGTCAGGCGAAGTTTCAGGCTCCCGCCGGGCGAACTAAGATGAAGCAGATAACCTCCGATCGGACACGGCACCCCCGTGGCCAGCTGAAAGTAGCGCGCACCATGCCATCCCAACCGGACGAGAGTGCGGCACTGGCAATACAGACCCCCGCCATTAACGACCGCTCCCTCGCGGCCGGGTTGGCGTATGCCATGGGCAGCCGGGTTTCCGGGATGTCGTTCGACGCCGCCACCGGGCTGATGCTGGGCAAGGTCCGGGGAGGTGCCGACGTCCCTTACTCCACCACGGCCAAGCTGGTGCGGAAATCTGGCGGCTGGAGCTGCACCGTGGGTGTCTGCAGCTGCCCCGTCCGCAAGGACTGCAAGCACGTGGCCGCGCTGCTGTTCGCCGCCGAGGACAACCCGGCCATCCGCGTCCAGCTCCTGGCCCCGGCTGAAGTGTCCCGGCTTTCCCGCCAGCCCGCCAGCCTGGACCTGGCCGACTGGGAGCAGGCACTCAGCCCGCTCATTTCGCAGCCCGGCATCACGCAGTCCATCAGCGGCATCCCGCTGGCACTCCAGTTCGACATCGAGGAACCGGCGCCGCACTTCTCCTACACAGGCCGCCGCGACCCGCTCCGCAGCGTCCGCCAGCTCAAAGCCCGGCCCGTGATCATGGGCGCCAAGGGCAAGTGGATCCGCGGCGACGTCTCCTGGAACACCCTGAGCTACCTGAACTTCCGCCGCGAATGCAACGAGGCGCACATCGAGTGGATGCAGGCATTCCTGGCCGCACACACCGCCGCCGCCAACCGGGTTCATAACTCCTCCGCGCTGTGGCTGGGCCTGAACACGTTCGCCGGGAAGAACATGTGGAGCCTGCTCACCGACGCCAAAAAGATCGGCCTCGCCCTGGTGCACAGCCGCGGCACCGAGCCGGTGCGGCTCGCCGAGTCTCCCGCCGCCGTCGGGCTTAATTTGAGCCGTTACGGCGCGTCCGTGGGTGGGGACGCTGCGGCTCCGGGCGCAACGCACGACGACGGCGGGCTGGAGCTCGCGCCCACCATCACCGTTGTGGGGGAAGACGTTGATCCGGCGTCGGTGGGGACCATTGGCCGCCCCGCGCACGGCATTTTCCTGACCACTGGCGGGGAGGCTTTGCCCGGGGTTTCCGCGGAGAATGTGATCACGCTGGCGCCGCTGGAGAGCGGGCTGAGCGAGGAGCTGCTGACCTTCGTCACGGCCGGCAGCAGGCTGCACATTCCGGCGAAGGACGAGACGCGCTTCCTCACCGGCTTCTACCCGAAGCTGAAGCAGGCAGCCCGGGTCACGGCGACGGACGAGTCGGTGGCGCTGCCCGCCCTGGCCCTCCCGACCCTTTCCCTGCTGGCCAACTACGGCGCGGACCACCGGGTCCGGCTGCATTGGGAATGGCACTACAAGTCCGGAAACCTGGTCACGGCCCAACCGCTGTGGCGGCACCCCGGCGACCACGGCTACCGCGACGACACCGCCGAGGCCCGCATCCTGGAGGGCATCGGCCAGCCGTGGAACGTTGTTCCGGCCCTGGGCGAATCGGCCACCGGCGGCTGGGGCACGCCACGCCTGTCCGCGTCCGCCGAACTGAACGGCCTGGACACACTCGCTTTTACCGAAGACGTCCTGCCCGAGCTCCGGAACGCCCCGGACGTTTCAGTGGACACTGCCGGGGACATCGCCGACTACCGCGAGGCCGAGGAAGCGCCGGTCGTTTCCATCTCCACCAAGGCCACCGAACAGCGCGACTGGTTCGACCTTGGCATCCAGATCTCTTTGGAGGGGCAGCCGGTTTCCTTCGCCGCCGTATTCTCCGCGCTGGCCGCGGGCCAGACCAAGATGCTCCTGCCCAGCGGCGCGTACTTCTCGCTGGATTTGCCGGAACTGCACCAGCTGCGCGCCCTGATCGAGGAAGCCCGCTCGCTGCAGGACAACAAGGACGCCCCGCTGCAGATCAGCCGTTTCCAGGCCGGGCTCTGGGACGAGCTCGCGCAGCTTGGCATTGTCGATGAACAGGCCGCCGCCTGGCGTGAGGCCGTGGGCGGGCTGCTCGAAGGCGGGATCAACGGGCTGCCGCTGCCTCCCTCGCTCAATGCCGAGCTGCGGCCGTACCAGCTCGAGGGCTACAACTGGCTCAGCTTCCTGTACCGGCACAGCCTCGGCGGGATCCTCGCCGACGACATGGGCCTGGGTAAGACCGTGCAGGCACTCGCCCTGATGTGCGCGGCGAAGGAGCAGGCTGCGTCTGTGTCTGAGGGTGCTGAAACACCAGCGCCCGACGTTCCAGCGCCCGACGGCGTGACTCCCTTTTTGGTGGTTGCCCCCACCAGCGTCGTGGGCAACTGGGCGGCGGAAGCCGCACGCTTCGCTCCCGGGCTCACGGTTCGCATCGTGAGCGAAACCTTTGCCAAGAACAGCCAGGACGCGGCGGTTGAACTCGCCGGCGCGGACATCGTGATCACGTCCTACGCGCTGTTCCGGATCGACTACGATTCCTATGCTTCCAAGACCTGGGCGGGTCTGGTGCTCGATGAGGCCCAGTTTGTGAAGAACCACCAGTCCAAGGCCTACCAGTGTGCCCGGAAGCTGCCCTCGGCGTTCAAGCTGGCCATCACCGGCACCCCGCTGGAGAACAACCTTATGGAGTTCTGGGCGCTGACGTCCATCGTGGCGCCGGGCCTGTTCTCCAGCCCCAAACGGTTTGCCGAGTACTACCAGAAGCCGGTGGAAAAGAACGGCGACAAGGGGCAGCTGGACAAGCTCCGCCGTCGCGTCCGTCCGCTGATGATGCGCCGCACCAAGGACCAGGTCATCCAGGACCTGCCGCCCAAGCAGGAGCAGATCCTCGAAGTGGTGCTGAACCCGCGCCACCAGAAGGTCTACCAGACGCACCTGCAGCGCGAGCGGCAGAAGATCCTGGGCCTGATCGAGGACGTGAACAAGAACCGGTTCACCATCTTCCAGTCACTGACCCTGCTGCGTCAGCTCAGCCTGGACGCGTCGCTGGTCGATCCGTCGCTGTCCGGGGTCCGCTCTTCGAAGTTGGACGTGCTGTTCGAGCAGCTGGAGGATCTGGTGGCGGAGGGCCACCGGGCGCTGATCTTCAGCCAGTTCACCGGTTTCCTGGGCAAGGTCCGGGAGCGGCTTGTGGAGGAGAAGATCGAGTTCTGCTATCTCGACGGCGGCACCCGGAACCGAACCGACGTCGTCAACGAATTCAAGAACGGCAGTGCGCCGGTGTTCCTGATTTCGCTGAAGGCCGGCGGCTTTGGCCTTAACCTGACCGAGGCCGACTACGTTTTCCTGCTCGATCCCTGGTGGAATCCCGCGTCGGAGGCGCAGGCCGTGGACCGGACGCACCGGATCGGGCAAGCTCGGAATGTCATGGTCTACCGGCTGGTGGCCAAGGACACGATCGAGGAAAAGGTCATGGCGCTGAAGGCCCGGAAGTCGCAGCTGTTCGCGGATGTGATGGAGGGCGACGCCCTGTCCAGCGGGTCGATCACGGCCGAGGACCTCGCGGGGCTGTTCAAGGACTGAGCGCGGTCAAAGCCTAACTGCAGGCTGCCAGGATACCTTCGATCGCGTCCCGCTCGGCCGGGGTGACCCACAAGCTGTAGTTGGCCTTCACGGCGGTCTGGCGGGCTACGTATTCGCACCGGAACGCCTTGTTTGGCGGGAGCCAGGTGGCCGCATCCTTGTCGCCCTTGGCGCTGTTGGTGGGCCCGTCGGCAGCCATGAGGTTCAGGGCATCGTTGGCCAGCTGCCTGCGCTGTTCGGCGCTGAGCTCCTGGGCGCCCTTCTGCCAGGCGTCGCTGAGGGCAACCAGGTGGTCGATCTGGACGGCGGAGCTGGTGGTGTTGCCACGGACAAAGTCGATGGTTGTGCCTGTGTATTTGTCGGCCAGCGTACCGGTCGTAACGACGCAGTTCTGCGTGCCGGGCTTGAACGTCTCGCCGTCGAGGTCCCTGGCGAGGATGTCGTTTCGGGTATCGCAGCCGTTTCGGTCGACGTCCGCCCACGCGGGGCCGAATTCCTCGCGGGTGTAGCCGGTCTTGGGTGCGCGCCCCTTCACCGGGATAGTCTCCAGCTGGGCGAGCGCCGTTGCCACCTCGGCTGGGCTCACAGATGATTCGCCGGAGTTGCCCGACGGCTGTGCTTCCCTGGCCGCTTCGGCCACCTTGTTTGCGGCCTGCGTTGCGGCCTGGGCTGCGGCGTGGGCGGCGGCGTCACAACCGGTGAGGGCGCTGGCGAGAAGCAGAGTGGTGAACAGCGTCAGTGCTTTGGTGGCGGCGGAGCGGTTGATGGTTATGTCCTTCAGGAGTGCGGCGGAGGTGAACAGGCTACTGGCGCGGGGCGTTCTGACCTGTCATGCCGGGATGTGGAGTCTGTCACCCTAAAATGTCGTACCCCCTCGACATGATGGAAGTATGGACAACACGGCACCGGCAGAGATTCTGGAGACCATCGCGGCCTCTGCCCTGCGGATGGCCGGTGTGCTTCGTGGGAAGGCCGTGGATCCAGCAGCCAGCCCGGCTGCAACTGGCCCGGCTGATGCCCCTTTAGCACCTGATCCGTCCGCGACGTGTGGGGACCTGTCTCGCTGGCAGGCTGAGCTGTGCCTGACCGTCCTGTCGGGGACCGTGGGGATGGAAGCCATGTTCGCTGCCGTGAAGGTCCATGCCGCCAGCGGTTACGACGAGGCGGCCCAGACCATCGCGGGCCCCATCACTTCCCCTCAGGAGCAGACCGCCCAGGACATGGGCATCGTGGCCGAGGTCGCCTGCGCCCTGACCGTCAGCGAACGCACGGGTGACGCGCTGCTAGGCGAGGCACATCGCCTGACCACCACTCTGCCATTGACCCTCGCCGCCCTGGAAGCAGGGACCATTTCGTGGCAGCACGCCCGGATCATGGTTGACGAAACCCTCAACCTGAATCCTGCTGCCGCGCACGCGTTGGAGGCGCATTTCTTGGACCCGGACGAACCCAACCCGGCACGGGGTGGGCCGGCCGGAGAAATGGTCCCGTCCCGGTTCCGTCACAAGGCCCGGACCTGGCGCGAACGCCACCACCCGGACAGCATCGAAAAACGCCACACCCGCAGCGCGGCGGACCGGCGGCTTGAATGCTCCCCGGACCGGGACGGCATGGCCTGGCTCTCCGCCTACCTCCCCGCCAATCAGGCCTCCGGGATCTGGGACCGCGCCACCACCGCCCCCCGCGCTCTGCAGGGCCCCACCGAGTCCAGGACCCTCACCCAACTCCGCGCCGACAGCGCCGCGGCTTGGCTTCTGGGCGGGGCGGCCGATCTGATCCCGTCACCCAAGGCCCAAGTCCTCGTGACCGTGCCGGTGTTTGCGCTGATGGGCCTGACCGATGAACCCGCGATGCTCGACGGGTACGGGCCCATCCCGCCGTCCATGGCGCGGACCCTCGTCGCCGACGGCGCCGATTCGTTCCACCGTGTCCTGACCGACCCGCGCGACGGAGCACCGCTGGAAATCGGCCGTGACAGCTACCGGATCCCCAAAGCGATGCGCCAATGGCTTAGATTGCGGGACGGGAAGTGCCCGTTCCCCGGCTGCAACAACCAGTCCTTGGACAACGAAGCCGACCACCTCCTCGCCTGGCACCAGGGCGGAACCACCGGGATCAGCAATCTCGGTCAGCCTTGCCCCAAGCACCACCGGCTCAAACACACCACACCCTGGAAACCCACCACGGCGAGTTCCACCGAACCACCCGGCTGGATTTCACCCATAGGCCGCCGCTACGCCAGCGAACACCCCGACTGGGAACCACCCATCTGGCCAAACCAGCTACTGAACCAACTCCCCCATCAGGCGCCTGGCCCTCTCCTGCCCGAAAGCCATCTACCGGCAGACCGAGAGCCGGAGCGGAAATGGCTGCGCCGCCCCCAAGAACCAGACCCGCCACCGTACCCATCCGTACCCGACTTCCTCTGGCTGACACAACAGCCTGGGGCCGGTGCGGCACCTCCAGTCCCCTGCGCTAGCACCGGCTGAGCCCTGTCACGCAGCCAGGAAGCAGCTGCGGGAAAGCACTTTCCCGCATATGCTGAAGGGATTCCGACTTCGCATCCACCTGGAGATTCCCGTGCGCACCGTCCGATGGCGGACTCAACTGGCAGTATCAGGGCACGCTGGACGGACTGGTCCCGCCGGGAACTGAACGGCCCGCCACACTCTGGGCGCCCGACGTCGTCCGAATCGGCGATCAATGGATCATGTACCTTACAGTCCTCGGCGGAGTGCGGACTGACCGGACCGGCAACGCCTCGATCGTCCAATTGACCAGCCCGGACCTGGTCACGTGGGAGTTCCTCGGTTCCATCGACCTGAAGTCTCCGCGGGTCATCGACGCGGCAGTGGCCCCCTGCGGTGATGGCCGGCACCGTCTCTGGTACAAGGACGAGGCCCGCGGATCCAACACGTATAGTGCGGTAACCAGCACGCCTGCCGATCCGACGTCGTGGGTTCTTGAAGGACTGGCGATTCCGGGGCGCCCGCACGAAGGACCCAAAGTCTTCAAGCTCGGCGGGCAGTTCTGGATTATCGTGGACGAGTGGCGCGGGCAGGCGATCTACCGGTCCGAGGATGCCTCTGGTGGCTGGACCCGACAGGAGTACCTTGACGGCCTCATCCTGACCGCTCCTGAAACGGCCGACGGCGGTCCGGTCGCGGGACGGCACGCGGACGTGGTGCCGCTGGACGCAGCGGCGGACGGCAAGGAACGAGCCCTGATCATTTACTTCACCCATCCGCACTGGAACGGCGAGGATATTGACGCCATGGCAGCAGACCCGAAGACCCACCTCAGCCACGTCCGGGCGGCCGTCCTGGAAGTTCACAACGGCGACCTGGTATGTATTGACGCCTGACGGCACGACAAAAGGCCGAACTGCGGAACTATAAGCCAGCGGCTGCTGGCACCGGTCCGATGTTCGGCCCTTAGCCGGGCTCGCGCCGGGCGGCGCCAATGGGCGCCGCCCGGGCATATCTATTTGAGTTCAGGTCCCACTGGTTATCAGGCCCGCTGCGGCGAACCCAGCTCCACCGGGTCTTCATCAGTGAGGTAAGCAAGTTCCGAGTGCGCGGCGATGTCGATACCGCGCATTTCGTCTTCAGGCTTGATCCGCAGGCCGACAACGCGGTCGAGGATCTTGGCCAGGATCCACGTGATGCCGAACGAGTACGCCAGGACCGTGACTGTGGCCAGCGCCTGGACACCCAGCAATTCAACGCCGCCGCCATAGAACAGGCCGTTGACGGCGTTCGGAGCAGCGTCGGTGGCAAACAGGCCGATCAACAGGGTGCCGATGATGCCGCCCACGAGGTGAACGCCCACGACGTCGAGCGAATCGTCGTAGCCCAGGCGGAACTTCAGTTCGATGGCGAGGGAGCAGACGGCACCGGCGATGGCGCCGATGGCCAGTGCACCCACCGGGCTGACCGCGCCGCAAGCAGGCGTAATGGCAACCAGGGCCGAGATCAGGCCGGATGCCGCTCCCATGCTGGTGGCTGCGCCGTGGCGGAGGCGCTCAACCAGTGCCCAAGCGAGGAGGCCGGCCGACGCTGCCACCGCGGTGTTCAGGAATACGATGGAGGCGGACTGCCCGGCCGAGAGTGCGGAGCCTGCGTTGAAGCCGAACCAGCCCACCCAGAGCAGTCCCGCTCCTACGAGCACAAGCGGCCGGCTGTGCGGCTTGGTGTGCTCCATCTTGGGCCAGCCGGAGCTCTTGCCGAGCACGAGTGCCAGTGCAAGCGCCGCTGCGCCGGCGTTCATGTGCACGGCGGTTCCACCGGCGAAGTCGATTGCCTTGATGCCGCTCGCGATCCAGCCGCCCATGACGCTGCCGTCAGCAGAGGAGAAAGCGAACACCCAGTGTGCGATGGGGAAGTAGACGATGGTTGCCCAGATTCCGGCAAACAGCATCCAGGCGCCGAACTTCATACGTCCGGCTGCCGCTCCCGCAACCAGGGCCGTAGTGACACATGCGAAGAACAGTTGGAAGGCGGCGAACAGGACCACCGGAATGGAGGCTGCCTCGTCTGCGGCGAGCAACTGTCCCATGCCCGGGAATTCCGTGATGTCCCCGATGAGTCCGAGGCCGCCCACGGAGTTTCCGAAGGCCATGGAATAACCGAAGAGCGCCCAGAGTACTGCCACTAGGCTCGCGCCGCCAAAGCACATCATCATCATGTTGAGAATACGACGAGACCCCACCATGCCCCCGTAAAACAGGGCCAGGGCAGGGATCATCATACAGACCAGCGCTGAGCTGGCCAGAATCCAAGCGACATTTCCCGAATCCATGGGAAACCCCTTTCGTGATGCGAAGAGAGAACGGAAATTGCCCGTCAGAGCCGCTCCGGAGGTGGGACGCGGAGTAAGTACCACGTTCGTCGGAGGGCAGCTATTGCCGTCTGGTTCCGACTGTATGGCTGCAGTTCCGCGATGGGTTTCTGGCTGGTTAAATCAACGTTTCACTCACGGGCACGCGAGTTTCACAGGTCACTCAAACGAACTTTGGATTCAGGGAATTCCGGGATCGCAGCCGCCGGTTTTCCCGCGCAGTGCTACTTGGCGGAGACGGCCATGAACCTGATGGGCAAGTCGAGCAGCTCCAGCCGCCCATGGGGCCCTCGCCGTCAAGCAGGAGTGAGTCGCTCGATTCCATGGTGTATTCGTAGGCGCCGTGTCCGTAAACCATCTTTCCGGCAAGCATGTAAATAGACTCCGTGCCCGGATGCTGGAACAACGCAAGCGGCCACCGACCCTTAGCTTGTGTCGGTGGCCGATATGAGCGTCAGTGTGAGTGTGCGCTAGATAAGCCCCTGCGCGAGCATGGAATCAGCCACCTTGACGAAGCCGCCGATGTTGGCGCCCAGCACGTAGTTGCCGGGGTCGCCGTACTCGTCCGCGGTTGAAGCGCAGCGGTGGTGGATGCCCACCATGATCTCGGTGAGCCGCTGTTCTGTGTGCTCGAAGGACCAGGAATCGCGGCTGGCGTTCTGCTGCATCTCAAGCGCCGACGTCGCCACGCCGCCTGCGTTCGCGGCCTTGCCCGGCCCGAACAGCACACCGGCATCCTGGAACACCGAGACAGCGTCACGGGTGGAGGGCATGTTGGCGCCTTCGCCGATCGCGACCAGGCCGTTGCGGACCAACCGCGCGGCAGCATCGCCGTCGAGCTCGTTCTGCGTGGCGCAGGGCAGCGCCACCGTTGCGTCGACATCCCACACCGATCCGGCTTCCACATAGGAAACGCCGGGGCGGCGCACTGCATAATCCTTGAGGCGTCCGCGTTCAACTTCCTTGACCTCGCGGAGGAGCGCGACGTCGATTCCCGCCTCATCCACGATGTAGCCGGAGGAGTCGGAGAAGGCCACCACGCTGGCACCGAGCGTCTGCGCCTTGGCAATGGCGTTGATGGCCACGTTGCCGGAACCCGACACCACCACGCGCTGCCCGTCGAAGAAGGACCCCCGGGTTTTCAGCATCTCCTGGGTGAAGATGACGGTGCCAAAGCCGGTGGCTTCCGGCCGCACCAGGGAGCCGCCCCAGGACATGCCTTTCCCGGTGAGGACGCCGGATTCGGGAAGCCACGGTTGATCTGCACGCGGCCGGAATCGTCGGTCCACGGGACGCGGAAGATGATCTGGCGTTCGGGCTCGCAGAGCCGCTCCAGGATGGCGGCTTCGAGCAGCTCGGGGTGCCGGTCGTGGACGGGACCAAGGCTCTCAAAGACCTCGGTCACTGCCTGGTGGAATTCAGCTTCACCTGGGTGCCGCGCCAGTACCGTATTCCGGATGGCCTCAAGCCGAGCGTCCACGCCGCCTCCTCTAGTTCAACAGTTATTCCATGCAGTGGTAGCAAAATTTCATTTGGCGGAATCCAATGCGACGAATGTCACCTTCTTCAACGGCTGACCGGCTGCCGGAGCCAGGGCCTCGTGGGCGTTTGGCCCAGCCTGTCGTTGAAGTCCTGGGCTTCCCGGTAGTAATCCAGCAGGCTTAGCTGGGAAGCGGCTCCCGGGTCCAGGATGACAACTGCCCGGCGGTGCAGCTGGAGCACCGACGCGGGGCAGTGGGCACTGACCGGACCTTCCACCATGGCCTGCACAGCGGCGGCCTTGTTCTCCCCCATCGCCACCAGCACTGCCAGTTTGGCTTCGCTGATGGTCCCGAGGCCCTGCGTCAGGCACAGCCGCGGAACATCGCCGTCGGAAAAGAACCGCGCGTTGTCAGCCCGCGTGGCCCCGGCGAGGGTCTTCACCCTCGTGCGGGAAGCCAGTGACGACGTCGGCTCGTTGAAGCCTATGTGGCCGTTGGCGCCGATGCCCAGGATCTGGATGTCCACACCCCCGCCGGCGGCGATGGCTGCGTCATAACGGTCAGCCTCGGCCACCAGGTCCGGCGCGTCCCCCTGCGGGGTAAAGAGCCGTTCCAGGGGCAGGTCCACATGGTCGACGAACTCCCGCCGGATGGTGGAGTAGTACGACTGCCCGTGCTCCGGCGGCAAACCCGCGTATTCGTCCAGCGTGAAGCCGGCGACCTTGCCGAAGCTGAGCTGCTCCTCGCGGTGCCGCCGGATGAGCTCCTGGTACGTGGATCGCGGGGAGCCGCCGGTCGCCAGCCCCAGCACGGCCGGTCCCTGCCGGACCCGGGCTTCAATGATGTCCGCCGCCCGGGCTCCTACGTGATCGGCGGACTCACACAGAACTATCTGCACGGTCATTCCTTTCCTGCGTTTGTGGTGTGCCGGCGCGGTATGCCTGCACGAGTTCAAGTTCTTCGGTGGTCACCAGCACGTCCGCCCGGCAACCCGCGGCAATGGCTCCCACCCGGTTGGGGTTAGGCCGATCCAGGCCCATCAGCCGCGCCGGAGTGGAGGATGCCGCGACGACGGCATCGGCCAGGGGAACGCCCCACTCAACGCAGCGGCGGACGTTCTCCAGCAGGTGGCTCGTCGCGCCGGCGATCGCCCCGGGACCGGCGTCGGGAGCGGCGGCGGGACCGGCGTCGGCGGTTCCGGCCAGGCGCGCCACGCGGTCCTGGACCAGCACGTCCAGGCTGCCGAGAGTGTAATGGCCGTCGGACATGCCCGCCGCCGCCATCGCATCCGTAATGAGCGCAATGGAGCGGGGTCCCACCAGCCCGAAGACCATGCGGACGATCTCCGGGTCCAGGTGCACGCCGTCGGCAATCAGTTCCAGCACCACCTGCCCGGGTGACTGTTCGGCCGCCTGCAACAGGACCGCAATGGGCCCGGGCGTGCGGTGGCCCAGCGGGGGCATCCGGTTGAACAGGTGCGTGGCCGACCACAGGCCGCCAACCCCACCGTCTACGCCGCCCAGGGCTTCCCGGGTGCGGGAAGCCGTGGCGGCGGTATGGCCAAGGGAAGGCACGACGCCGTGTTCCCGGCAGAGCTGCACGAGCTCGGCAAAGTGCGGGGTTTCGGGGGCAAGAGTCAGTGACCGCACGGTCCCTCGTCCCGCCTCAAGCCATTGCTGCAGGAGCGCCGGGTCGCCGTCGATGATGGCTGCCGGGTCCTGGGCCCCGCACATGCTTGTGGTGATGAACGGCCCTTCCAGGTGCAGGCCGGCCAGGGTGCCGTCCTGCACCAGGTCCCGCAGCACCTCGATCTGTTCCAGCAGTACCTGCGACGGCGCCGAGACCAGCGAGGCGAGTACCGACGTCGTGCCCTGCGCTGCATGGTGGCCGGCAGCCAGGCGCGCGCCGTCCGCATCCGCGGAGAAAGTGTGCCCCACGGCACCGTGGCAGTGGACGTCCACGAGTCCGGGCAGGATGAGCGGCACTTGCCGGAGATCGGCGTCGAAACCTACCGGCAGGTCCGACGTCGGGCCGCACCACACGATGTTCCCTCCGGCCATCACCACGGTGCCGTCGTCGATCACCGCAGCACCGGGGAGTCCGGTGACGAGGCGGCCCCGCAGCCCCACCCCGTCGCCGGCCCCGCTGCCCCGGGCCGACGAAGGCTCAGCTGGCATCGGCTTTGGCCATTGAGCCGTTCTCGTCGTTTTCATCTTCGCGGCCCATGGTGCGCAGGTTCCAGCGACGGATCACAAAGCGGAACACCACGTAGTACACGGCGGCGTAGCCCAGCCCGATGGGGATCAGCCACAGCGGATTCTGTGCGATGCCGAAGTTCAGGACGTAGTCGATCGCTCCTGCTGAGAATCCGAACCCGTGATGGATGCCGAGGAAGTTGACCAGCATCATGGACGTCCCGGTCAGGAAGGCATGGACGACGTACAGCGGCCAGGCCACGAACATAAACGAGAACTCCAGCGGTTCGGTGATCCCGGTGAGGAAGGCCGTGAGGCCGGTGGAGAGCATGATGCCGCCCACGATCTTCTTCTGCGACGGCTTGGCTTCCTGCCAGATGGCGAGGGCGGCTGCGGGCAGGGCGAACATCATGATGGGGAAGAAGCCGGTCATAAAGACGCCGGCGGTGGGGTCCCCGGCGAAGAACCGGTTCAGGTCGCCGTGGGCGCCGTCGTAGTCGCCGATGATGAACCAGACGATGGAGTTCAGGATGTGGTGCAGGCCCAGCGGAATGAGCAGCCGGTTGAGGACGCCATAGACCCCGCTGCCCACCACGGTGTTGTCCGCCACCGTGTTGCCCACGGCAGTCAGCCCGTTGTTGAACAGCGGATACAGCAGCGCCATGGCAACGCCGATCACGATGGCGGCGAAGGATGTCAGGATGGGCACCAGGCGGCGGCCCGCGAAGAAGCCCAGCCAGTCCGGCAGGGTGGTGCGGTGGAAACGCTGCCACAGCAACGCCGTCGTCAGGCCCATCACAATGCCTGCCAGCACGCCGTAATTGATGACGGGATCCTTGCCGCCCTCGGGGGCGGCTCCCAGCACCAGCGGGGCCATGACCTTGAAGACGTTGGTGAGGACCAGGTATCCGACGACGGCGGCAAGGGCCGTGGAACCGTCACCCTTTTTGGCGAAACCGAAGGAGATGCCGACGGCGAAGAGCAGCGGCAGGTTCTCGAACAGGGCGCCGCCGGCGGCGCCGATGACCTGGGCGACGGTGGTCAGGGATTCGAACCTGCCCAGCAGGTCGTCTTGGCCCAGGCGCAAAAGCAGCGCCGCCGCGGGGAGGGCGGCGATGGGGAGCATAAGGCTGCGGCCGAAGCGCTGCATGTTCTGCAGCGCTTTTCCGCTGCCCTTGCCCTTGCCTGGTGCCGGGGCGGCCAGTGGGCCGGCCTCGGCGGAAGCTGATGGGTTTTCAGTCGTCATAATGTTCCTCGTCTCGAAGAGGGTGGTGCTTGTGCGGGGATGCTTGATTCAGTAGAGTCTAGCTAACTGGTTATAACCAGTGACAACCATCACTGTGAAGGGCGCCGACCTCAGTTGTCAACCTCAAGCCGTAAAAAAGCTTCCGGACCCGGCGTCATTCACCGCGAAACGAACTCAGGAGTGGACATGTCCAAAGCAGAAATCATCCTCGCCGCCCTTGGCGGCGCCGAGAACGTCGAAGAAATCGAAGGGTGCATCACCCGCCTTCGCACCGAGGTGGTGGACTCCTCCCGGGTTGACGAGGCCGCCCTCAAGGCCGCGGGTGCCCACGGCGTCATGATGTCCGGCACGGTGGTCCAGGTGGTTGTGGGCCCGGAAGCCGAAAGCCTCGCCGAAGACATCCAGGACCTGATGTGAGCAGTCCTGAGGTGAGCACGCCGGACGTGAGCACGGAAGCACCTGCCCAGGTCATCAGCGTTGTCGCCCCGCTGCCGGGCCGGCTCATTCCCCTGGACGAGGTGCCGGACCCCGTGTTCGCCAAGGGGCTTGTAGGCGGCGGCGCCGCCGTAATTCCCGACGACGACGCCGGCGTCCTCACCGCCGTCGCACCGCTGGACGGCCGGGTCATCAAGGTCATGCCGCACGCCTACATCGTCCAGCACGCGTCTGGGCCCGCAGTGCTGGTCCACGTCGGCATCGACACCGTCGGGCTGAAGGGCGAGGGCTTCGCCGTGCTCGCGCAAAAGGGGGACCAGGTCCGCGCCGGCGACCCCATGATCACCGTGGACGTCACATTGGTCCGCTCAAAGGACCTGAGCATGTGCAGTCCCGTGGTGATCCTGGACAGCGCGGCGGACGCCATCGAACCTCCGGCCTCCGGTGGCCGCGTGGAAGCAGGCGGCCACCTGTTCAAAATTCCCGGAAAATAGGAGACATGGATACGGCAGGGGAACTAAAACACGTCTGGGTCCGCAGGCAACTCCAGGACCTGGTGTCCAGCACGCTGCGGCCCGGCGACGCCCTGCTGGGTGAGCGGCAACTGGAGGAGCAGTTCGGCGTCTCCCGCATCACGGTGCGCCGTGCCATTTCGGACCTGGTCCAGGACGGCGCATTGGTGCGGATCAAGGGGAAGGGCACGTTCGTCTCCCACGGGCTGGTGCGTTCCACCCTGCACCTGGCCTCGTTCAACGAGGACATGCGGGCCGCCGGATTCGAACCCAGCACACGGGTCATCAACGCCTCCACGGCATTGCCGCCGGCGGCGGCCGCCGATCACCTCGGGCTGGCGCCCGGGGAAACTGCCTTTCGCGTCCGCAGGCTGCGGCTCGCGAACGGCGCTCCCGTCAGTGTGGACGAATCGTGGCTGCCGCCCGCGCTGGTCCCCGGGCTGCTCTCGGAAGACCTGACGGGGTCCCTTTACCGGGCCCTCGGCGCCGCGGGGCACCCGGTGCAGCACGCCGAACAGACCGTCGAGGCCGCCGCCGCCCCTGACGAGACCGCCGCGCTGCTGGACATCGAACCCGGGTCACCGGTCCTGCTCTTCCGGCGCCGTTCGTTCACCGGCCAGGAGGACCCCGGCACACCCATCGAATACGCCGTCTCAACGTACCGCTCGGACCGGTACCAGGTGTCCATGCGGCTGGGCGCGGGCTAAGCCATGCTTACGCCGCACCAATACGTCTGGCTCCGCGTCACCCACCTCTGATGCCCCAACTGAGTAGCGCTATCTGCCGTTCTGGACCCTCAAAACGGCACTTGACGCTACTCAGTTGGGTGGGCAGGCACCTGACGTGAAACCATACGGACCATGGCCCAGAAGATTGCGTACCAGGGTGAGCCCGGCGCCAACTCCAATATCGCGTGCATGCAGATGTTCCCCCAGCTGGAAAGCGTTCCCTGCGCCAGCTTCGAGGACGCCTTCGAGCTGGTCTCCAGCGGCGAGGCGGAGCTGGCGATGATTCCGATTGAGAACTCGATCGCCGGCAGGGTGGCAGACATCCATATCCTCCTCCCCCAGTCGCACCTGCAGATCGTGGGCGAGTTCTTCCTGCCCATCCACTTTGACCTGCTGGGCATTCCGGGCAGCACTATCGAGGCGGCCACGGAGGTCCACAGCCACATCCACGCCCTGGGCCAGTGCCGCCGCCTGATCCGGGAGGCCGGGCTGCGTCCTGTCATTGCCGGGGACACCGCCGGATCCGCCCGGGAGGTCCGCGAGTGGAACGACCCCACCAAGCTGTCCCTCGCTCCCCCGCTCGCGGCCGAGATCTACGGCCTTGACGTGCTGGCGTCGCGGGTCGAGGACGACCCGTCCAACACCACCCGTTTTGTGGTCCTGGCGCGGGAAAAGGAACTGCCCACCCGGGAAGAGCTGCCCGGACCGGCGGTGGCCAGCTTTGTGTTCCGCGTCAGGAACGTCCCGTCGGCGCTGTTCAAGGCGCTGGGCGGGTTCGCCACGAACGGCGTGAACATGACCCGGCTGGAGAGCTACATGGTGGGGGACGAATTCGCCGCCACAATGTTCATGGTGGACGTCGAAGGCCACCCCGAGGACCTGCCGTTGCGCCTGGCCCTTGAGGAACTGGATTTCTTCACCACCGAAGTCCGCATCCTGGGCGTCTATCCCGCCGCCGGTTTCCGGACCGCGCAGACAGTCACTGTCTGATCGCTGGCCGCTGGAGCGGAGCGAAAAACGCGGCGAGTTCGGCCGTCGCGTCCAGGGGCAGGACGTTGGCCACGTACTGGTCCGGCCGCACCACCACCACCACGCCGCCGCGGTCCAGGCCCCGGAGCTCGAAGATGTCAGCGGCGGGATCGGTGGCGTAGACCTTTTCGTAGTCCGTCAACTGGAACGGCCCCACTGACGGCTTGAACGCCGCCGGAACCGCACCGATATCAACGTTTGTGTGGTCCTGCTGGTAGATGACCTTCACATCGAACCACGCGTCCCGGTCAGCGCCCGACGGCGTAGCGGCCAGCGGTGATTCCGGCGAGTTCGCGATCCACTCGGCGAAGCCGGAGACGGACGACGGCGGCGCGTGCTGTCCCGCCGTCGGCTGTCCGGCATCCTGTTGTCCCGCCGTCGGCTGTTCTGCGGACGACGTCGCCGCATCGGATGCTGCCGCGTCGGCGAAGACGTAGATGCGCCACCGGCCGTCCGCTGTGGCGTGGTGGCCGAGATGCATCGGGTTGCCGTCGCACACCCGCACCACGGGCGCGGACTTGAACCGCTTGCCGATGGGGAAGCCGGCGGCAAGGTGCTGGTGCACCGGTTCTGCGGTAATCATGGACGGCGTGTACTGGGTCATGAAGCCCGCGGGGAACTCGGCGGTGCTGACGTAGAAGTCCTCAAGCTCGGAGGGGTTCGCAAACTCCTCCGGCTTCTTCGCCATCATGGTGGACCACTCTTTGTCGAAGTCGATCAGGTTCTTCGCCACCACCTGCCGCTCGGCCGAGTACGTGGCCAGCAGGCTGGCGGGGCTGCGGCCCTCGAGCACATGCCCGAGCTTCCAGCCGAGGTTGAAGCCGTCCTGCAGCGAGACGTTCATGCCCTGGCCGGCCTTGGCGCTGTGCGTGTGGCAGGCATCGCCGGTGATGAACACGCGGGGTGTGCGCGTCCCGCGCTGGTCCGGAAGGACGTCGTCGAACCTGTCCGTGAGGCGGTGGGCGACCTCATACACGCTGTGCCAGGCGACATTGCGGACGTCCAAGGTGTAGGGGTGCAGGATGGTGTTCGCGTGGTCGATGATTTGCTCGATGGTGGTGCTGCGCACGGCCCCGTGGTCCTCCGGCGCGACGTCGCCGAGGTCAACGTACATGCGGAAGAGGTGCCCGCCTTCGCGCGGGATCAGCAGGATGCTGCCGCCCGCACCGGACTGGATGGCGCATTTTGTGCGGATGTCGGGGAAGTCGGTGACGGCGAGAACGTCCATGACTCCCCACGCGTGATGGGCCTGGTCACCGGCCATGGTGCAGCCGATCGAGTCGCGCACCTTGCTGCGTGCGCCGTCCGCGCCGACGACGTACCTGGCTCGGACAACACGCGTCTTGCCCTCGTCAGGTCCTGAAGTGTGGACGAGCCTCACGGCGACTGGGTAGTCGCCGTCGCCGATTTCGAGGCTGCGGAACTCATAGCCGAAGTCGGGCGACATCCGCGCTGGCGCGTTGGCCATGTACTCGGCGAAGTAGTCCAGCACGCGGGCCTGGTTGACGATCAGGTGCGGGAACTCGCTGATGCCCGTGGGGTCGTCCGTCGTGCGGGCGGCGCGGGCGATCCGGGAGTGGTCGGCGGGGTCCGGTTTCCAGAACGCCATTTCGGTGATGCGGTAAGCCTCGGCGATGATGCGCTCCGCGAACCCGAACGCCTGGAAGGTTTCGACGCTGCGGGCCTGGATACCATCCGCCTGGCCGATGACGAGCCGCCCGGGGCGGCGCTCCACGATGCGCGTGGTGACGCCAGGGAACCGGGAGAGCTGGGCCGCGGTGAGCATGCCCGCAGGACCGGTGCCCACGATGAGCACGTCCACTTCGTCGGGAAGCTCGGCAGGCCGGTCCAGACCGACGCCGGATGCTGGCTGGACCCGCGGGTCACCGGATACGTAACCGTGGTGGTGGAACTGCACGGGCTTTCCTCACTTCGTTGTGCGGCTGGCAGGCATCGAGTTCGATAATAGAACTCAATGTTCCATATATGAATCCTGCCCTGAAGTGGAAGTCTACGCGGCAGTGATGCAGGCCACAACCGGCACCGGCGACCGTGTGCCCGGGTCGCCGGAGTCCTACCCCATCGCCGGCGCTACCGACGTTCCGGAGCTGAACTGGCTGCGGGCCCAGCGGGCGAGTTTTTTGCCCTTGCCCTTCCACCAGTTGTCCTCGTCCTTGTCGTGGTGCAGACGGAAGATGATGGCCACCATCACGAACATCGACATGCCAACGTCCATCCAGGACCAGGCCAGCGCGTCGATCAGCACGCTCATGCCGGCGGCGATGATGGACGGAACGGCCAGCGTCCGGAAGACCGTGCTGGCCACATAGCGCCGGTGCGACCTCGGCACGGACAGCGCCCGCACCATGTCAAAGCACATGCAAACCACAACGACGGTCTGACCGATGGCAAGCAGGATCAGCCCGGCACTGGACCCTGCGAACATAACGACTGAAGAACCAAACACGCGAAAACCCCCAAAGGCTCGAACCTGCACTGTTAGACCTAGCTGAAGTTCCATTCAAGCCAGTGGGGGGTGGTCCGGTCACGAGTAGTGAGTACTCGCTTTTCGGCATCAGACAAGCATTGTTCTCGCCTCAGATGAGCATCGCCTGCCGCACATTGCCCGCTGATCCAGCGCCGCCGGCTCCCGAGGAGGAAACCCTTCCGGCCGAAAGGACGTAGTAGCTGTCCGCGGCATGGAGGGCAAAACCGATGTGCTGCTCCACCAGGAGGATGCTCATGCCGTTGCGCTGGGACAGCTTGAGGATGGTCGCTTCGATCTCCGCCACAACGTTGGGCTGGATGCCTTCGGTTGGTTCGTCCAGGATCAGAAGGCGCGGCTCGGTGATCAACGCCCGGGCAATGGCAAGCTGCTGCCGCTGGCCGCCCGACAACAGCCCGGCCCGCCGTGCCAGCAGCGGACGGAGCGCGGGAAACATATCGAGGGCCTCTGCCACGCGTTCATTGCCGTCCCTGCGCCCGTCCGCGATGAGCTGCAGATTCTCCATAACGGACAGCTGCCCGAATGACTGCTGGCCCTGTGGTACATAGGCCATGCCCCGCGCCATCCGCTGGTGTGGGCGGAGGGCCGAGATGTCCTCCCCGTCCAGGGTGATGCGTCCGGCCATGGGTTTGAGGAGCCCGACGACGGCGCGCAGCAGCGTCGTTTTGCCGGCGCCGTTGTGCCCCAGAACCGAGACGACGGCTCCCTCCCGGACGGTCACGCTCACCCCGGAGATCACCTGAGTACGGCCGTAACCGGTCTGCAGATTTTCGATTTCGAGCATCATTGGCCTTCCGTTGCCGCGGTCCCCAGGTACACGTCCTGCACCTTCTTGTCGGCCTGCACCTGCGCTACGCTTCCCTCACTGAGGACCTTGCCCGCGGCAAGGACAGAGACCGATGTCGCGAACTCCCGGACGAAGTCCATATCGTGCTCAATTACGAGGGTGATCCGGCTGGCTGCGATGCGGCGCAGCAGCTCGCCGGTTTCCCCGCGCTCGTCCTGGCTCATCCCCGCGATTGGCTCGTCCAGGAGGAGCACGTCCGAGTTCTGCACCAGGAGCATGCCGATTTCCAGCCACTGCTTCTGTCCGTGGGCGAGGATGCCTGCCTTCTTGTCCGCCGCGCCTGCCAGGCCGATGATTTCCAGGGCCTCTTCCACGGCTGGTTCCACGGACTTCCGGCGGCGGAGCATCTGCAGCGGGCTGCGGCTGGAGCCGGCAGCGATGTCGAGGTTCTGGAGTACGGAGAGGTTCTCAAACACGCTTGCGGTCTGGAACGTGCGCCCCACACCCAGCCGGGCGATCTTGTGCACTTTGCGGCCGAGGATCTCTGTGCCGGTGTGGTTCACCGATCCCGTAGCCGGCACCAGCCCGGTGATGGCATCAATTACCGTCGTTTTCCCGGCACCATTGGGTCCGATCAAGAACCGCAGGTCGCCCTGGATCACATCAAGGTTGACGTTGTCCACGGCGAGGAATCCGTCAAAGGAAACCGAGAGGTTACGGACTTCGAGGTATTTTGGCCGGCCGCGGCGCCAACCCCCGGCCTGGGGCTCCCCGTCAGGGAGCAGCGTGGGCGTCGTCATCTGCTGACCTCCTCAGGCTTGGTGGCTCGCTCTTCAACGTCGGGATCTGGCGCGTCGGGCGGCGCTACGGGATCTGACGCTTCGGGCGGCGTTCTGCGCCGCCTGCCCAGCAGGGCCGGCAATGAGGCAAGCCCGCCCGGCATAAACCCGATGACCAGGACAAACAGCAGGCCCTGGAAGTACACCCAGAAGGACGGGAAAGTGGATGACAGGCTGGACTGGGCCGCGGCGACGCAGACGGCGCCGAGGACCGGCCCCAGAAGGGTGCCGCGGCCGCCGATTGCGACGCCGATAAGGAATGCGATGGACGGGATCACGCCCACGTCCGCAGGCGAGATGATCCCGACGATCGGGACGAACAACGCCCCCGCGACGCCTGCCAGGACGGCGGCAGCCACGTAGATGACGGTTTTGACGGTCGCCGGATCGTAGCCCAGGAAACGGACGCGCTCCTCCTGGTCCCGGACCGCCACCAGCAGCTCGCCGAAACGGCTGTGCATCAGCTGCCGGGCAATGGCGACCGACAGCAGCAGGACCACCGCCGCGATCATGTACAGCATGAGCTTGTTGTTCGGGTCCTTCAGGTCAAAACCGAAGAATGACCGGAATCCGTTCAGTCCGTTGGACCCTCCGGTTGTAGCCTGCTGGCCAATCAGGAACACTGCGGAGGCCGCCGCCAGCGCTTGGCTGAGAATCGCGAAATAGGCACCTTTGACGCGGCGCTTGAAGATCGCGAAGCCCAGGACGAGTGCCACCAGCCCCGGAACCAGGACCACGGCGAGGAGCGTCACTGCGGGGCTCCGGAACGGTTCCCACCAGCCTGGAACCTCGCCGCTGCCGTAGAGGGACATAAAGTCCGGCACCCCGGAGCCGCCGAAGAGCGATGCGTCGGCCAGCTTCATGTGCATGGCCATGATGTAGGCCCCGAGTCCGAAGAACACCCCCTGGCCCAGGGTCAGCATGCCGCCGCGTCCCCACGCCAGGCCGATACCGACTGCCACGATGGCAAAGCAGAGGAACTTCCCTAGCAGGCCGAGGTTGAACGCCGGAAGCAGCGCGGGTGCAACGCCCAGGAGCAGGACCGCACCAAGGGTGAATCCGGCCACGGTTCCCAACCGCCCGCGCAACAGGCTTTTCATGCCAGGCTCCTTGTTTTGAGGCTGAAGATGCCCTGCGGCCGAAGCTGGAGGAACACCACAATCACGATCAGGATCAGGACCTTGCCGATGCTGGCCGTCGTCGAGTACTCGAAGACGGACTGCAGCACTCCCAGGGCAAAGGCAGCGATGACGGCCCCCTTGATCTGGCCGATACCTCCGGCCACCACCACCAGGAAGGCATCCACTATGTAGTTGGTGCCGAGGTACGGGCTTGTTGAACCTATGAGTGTGACCGCGACGCCGGCGATGCCGGCCAGGCCCGAACCGATGAAGAACGTCAGTTGGTCGCTGCGCCGGGTTGACACCCCACTCGTTTCCGCGAGGTCCCGGTTCAGCACAACGGCCCGGATACGGCGCCCGAGCGGCGTGGCCTTCAGGAGGAGGACCAGGCCGGCGAGGCACAGCAGCGAGAGCCCCAGGATAAAGAGCCGGGTCAGCGGGATGGGAGCGCCCAGCAACTCGATGTTCCCCTGCAGCCATCCCGGTGCGCGGACATCGACGCTGGGTGCCCCGAAGATGTCACGTGCGGCCTGCTGCAGGATCAGGGCCACCCCGAAAGTGACCAGAAGGGTGTCCAGGGGCCGGTGGTACATGCGGCGCAACAGCACCGCTTCGAGCACCAGCCCCAGGACACCTCCCACCAGGAAGCCTGCGGGAATGGACACCAGCAGCGATACGCCGGCGTCGGAGATGGCCTGCTGGACCACAAAGGCCGTGTAGGCCCCGGCCATCATGAACTCGCCGTGGGCCATGTTGATGACCCCCATCTGGCCGAAGGTCAACGACAGTCCCAGTGCCGCCAGGAGCAGCACGGAGCCGAGGCTGAGTCCGGCGAACATCTGCCCTATCAGGAGTTCCATTCCAGCAGGCCTTTCCTCGATGTTTCCGCGGCCGTTACTTGGTCAGGTCCTTGGCCCAGTCGTAAGTGGCCAGGAACGGATCCGGTTCAACCGCCGCGGGCGATGACCACACCGTGTCGATCAGGCCCTCCGCGTTTATCTTGCCGATGCGGGGGGTCTTGGTGATGTGGTTGTTCTCCCCGTTGACCGTGACCAGGCCCTCAGGCGCCTCGAAGGTCACCCCGTCCGCGGCGGCCTGCACCTTGTCCACCTCAAAGGATCCCGCCTTCTCCACGATTGCCTTCCAGAGGTACAGGGAGGTGTAGGCGGCTTCCATGGGGTCGCTCGTTACGCGCTCGGTGCCGAACTTCGACTTGAACGCCGCCACGAACTTCTTGTTGGCTGGCGTGTCCAGGGTCTGGTAGTAGTCCCAGGCAGTCAGTTGGCCTTCGACGTTGTCCAGGCCGACGCCGGGGACTTCCTCCTCGGCGATGGACACGGAGACCACGGGAATGGTGTCGGCGGTCAGGCCAACGCTCTTGTACTGGCGGAAGAAGGCCACATTGCTGTCGCCGTTGAGGGTGTTGAAGACCGCGTCGGCCTTGGAGTCCCGGACTTTGTTGACGATGGTGGAGAATTCCGTGGAGCCCAGCGGGGCGTACTCCTCGCCGAGGACTTCGATGCCCTTGGCCGCGGCGTAGGCCTGGATGATTTTGTTGGCTGTTCGCGGGAAGACGTAGTCACTGCCGACCAGGAACAGGGACTTGGTTCCCTGCTCGGCCAGATAGTCCAACGCCGGGATGATCTGCTGGTTGGTGGTGGCGCCGGTGTAGAAGATGTTCTTCGACGACTCCAGGCCCTCGTACTGCACCGGGTAGAACAGCAGCGCGTCGTTGGCCTCAAACACAGGGAGCATCGCCTTGCGGCTCGCGGAGGTCCAGCCGCCGAATACCGCGGCCGCGCAGTCCTGCTGGATCAGTTTCCCGGCGCGCTCCGCGAACTTGGTCGGTTCGCTGGCGCCGTCCTCGCTGATGACCTCGAGCTGCTTGCCCAGGACACCGCCGGAAGCGTTGATTTCCTCGGCAGCCAGGGACAGGGAGTCGAAGACGGTGCTCTCGCTGATGGCCATGGTGCCGGACAGCGAGTTGATGAACCCGACTTTGATGCTGCTGCCCGAGGTGTCCACACAGGAAGTGCCGCTGCTGGCGGTGGAGCCTGCGGACGCCGGATCCGCGATCTGGCTGCCGCAGCCTGCCAGGACAGTGGCCATGGCGGCTGCCGCCAAGGAATAGAAAGCGCGTTTGGTGACCGAAACCCTCATGTGTACCTGCTTCTCACTCCGCCGTTGCGCTGGGCAGCGGCTCGCCTCCGGGGTCCGTCAGAAGTGACCCCTTGCGATGAACGTAGGAGCGAATTGTTTCAGCGCCTGCCCGGTTGGTTTCGAGACCGTTTCGGGGCGCTCGCCGGGCCGGCCGGGAGTTGAGGCGCACGGCAGGCGTGCGGGAGAAAACCGCGGGAAAACGGGCCCTGGGAGAGTTAACCTGCGGGAAACCTGCCGCGGCGTAACTTTGGCCCGGTAGCCGGACATAATCCGGCCCAGCGCCGTGAAACGGGTCTCACCTGCGGTTATGCGCAACACCCGAGCGGCGGGCAGGGCTATTTATGCGTCGGCCGACTGCCTGAGTGGCGACTATTCGCCCAGCGCCCTGGGCCGCCAGACCACCACGGCTTGGGAGCGCGCACGGGGGCGCTGGCCCCGTGCCAGGCTGACCACATCACCGGCGGCACCGGCCGCGAAGATCCGCGAATCAAGAGGATCACGACGGCGGCCCAGCTCCTCGGTCATCTCGCCCACCCTGCGCTGCAGCGCGGCCACCTGGTTCTCGAGCTCAAGGATCCGTTTGATGCCTTCGAGCGAGACGCCCTCGTGGGACAGCCGCTGGACTTCGCGCAGCATGTTGATGTCCCGCTGCGAATAGCGGCGCGACTTCCCCGGCGCCCGGCTGGGCGAAACAATGCCCAGCCGGTCATACTGCCGGAGCGTCTGCGGGTGCATGTCCGCCAGTTCAGCCGCGACGGAGATCACGAAGATCGGCTGGTCAGCGCTGATGTCCACGGTCTGCTCCGTTGCTTAGAGCCGGGCCTTGGCGGCCAGGCCTTCACGGACATCGGCGTCGGCGGTGGCTTCGGCAAAGGCCTTCACGGCTGCTTCGGCTTCCTTGTTCAGGTTCTTCGGCACCGCGACGTCGATGGTCACCAGGAGATCGCCGGTGACCTTGGAGGTCTTCACGCCGTGGCCTTTGACCCGGAGCGTACGCCCCGAAGGCGTGCCGGCCGGAACACGGACCTTGACGGTCTCGCCGTCGATAGTGGGGACCTGGATGTCGGCGCCCAAAGCAGCTTCCGGGAAGGTGACCGGGACATGGATGCGGAGGTTGTCGCCGTCGCGCGTGTAAAACTCGTGCGGCTTGACGGACACGGCCACCATGAGGTCGCCGTTGCCGGCGGGCCCTGGCTGGCCCTTGCCGCGGACGCGCACTTTCTGGCCGTCCTTGATGCCGGCGGGAACGCGGACGTCAATGACGTCACCGCTGGGTTCGCGCAGGCCGATGGTGGTGCCGCGGATGGACCCGGAGAAGGAAATGCTGGTCGTAGCCGTACGGTCGGCACCCTTCTGCGGCGGGCGCTGGAAGCCCGTCGGGCCGCCGAAGCCGCCGCCGCCAAACAGGTCAGCAAACTCGGGCGGGATGCCGCCTGACGTATTGAACCCGCCGGGCTGGCGCCGCGCGCCGCCGGTGAACAGGCCGCCGAACATGTCCTCGAAGCCGCCGTTCCCGGCACCGGCACCGGCACCGCCGGGGGCAAAGCGCGCGCCGCCACCCATGGCCCGGATGGCGTCATACTGCTGGCGCTCGTCCGGATCAGACAGCACTGAATAGGCCTCGGAGATGTCCTTGAACTTCTTCTCCGACGCAGCGTCCCCCGAGTTGGTGTCCGGGTGGTGCTGGCGGGCAAGTTTCCGGTAGGCCTTCTTGATGTCGGCGTCGGAAGCGTCCTTGGCGATACCAAGGATCGCGTAAAAGTCCTTGTCCACCCAATCCTGGCTAGCCAATGGCGTTTCCTTTCAAATCTCTGTGCCGAGATGGAAGTTCGCGGCAATGTTCCTGCGAATCACTGCCGCGAACTGCCATCTCGATGGGGTAAATGCTACGCAGGAACTGCGACGATAACCTGTGCTGCGCGGAGGACGCGCTCGCCTGACCGGTAGCCGGAGCGGAGGACCTGGCTGACGGTGTCAACCTCGATGTCCTCTCCCGGCTGCTGGATGAGGGCCTCGTGGATCGTGGGATCGAACTCCACTCCGGTCTCATCAATGCGGACCAGGCCGTACGTCTTCAGCGCGTTCTCCAGCTTGGTGGCGATCGCGGCGAACGGGCCGTCGGTCAGGTCACCGTGCTGGCGGGCAGCATCGACGTCGTCCAGTACCGGCAGCAGGGAGTTCAGGACGCCGATAACAGCCATCTCCCCTGCCACGGCCCGGTCGCGCTCGACGCGCTTGCGGTAGTTGACGTATTCAGCCTGGAGGCGGAGGAGATCGTTCTTCAGCTCGGCAGCTTCAGCGTGTCCGGCACCCTGTGCCACCGATTCCTCGGCCGGCACCTCGATGCCGTTCAGGATTTCCTCGGCCTGGGCGAGTGCATCGCCGTCCCTGTCACCAAGCTCGCCGCCAACAGGCTCGCCCACTAGGGGCTCTCCCACCGGCTCGGCAGCGGGCTGCTCGCCCTCCGGGTGCCGGGCCTGCCCGGTCACCGGGTCAACCTTGCGGTTGTCCCGGATGATCGGCTCCTGGTTCGCGGATGAGTTGTGCTCTTCCTCGTTACCGTGGTGCGGCATGGCTACTTCTTCGCTTCGTCTTCGTCGATGATCTCGGCGTCGACGATGTCCTCATCAGCAGCCTTGTCGCCGGCGGGGGCGCCACCAGCGGCGCCTTCGGCACCGTCCGGCGAACCGGCCTGGGCGTAAATGGCTTCGCCGAGCTTCGACTGGGAAGCCTGGAGCTTCTCGAACGCGGTCTTCACGGCTGCGTCATCGGTGCCTTCGAGGGCCTTCTTGAGCTCGTCGACGTCGGCCTTGACCTCGGTCTTGACCTCTTCGGGCAGCTTGTCGGCGTTGTCGGCGATCAGCTTGTCCACGGAGTAAGCGAGCTGCTCCGCGGTGTTGCGGGTGTCGGTCGCCTCGCGGCGGGCCTTGTCCTCGGCTGCGTGCTCCTCGGCGTCCTTGACCATGCGCTCAATGTCTTCCTTGGAGAGCGCGGTGCCACCGGTGATGGTCATGGACTGTTCCTTGCCGGTGCCCTTGTCCTTCGCGGAGACGTGGACGATGCCGTTGGCGTCGATGTCGAAGGTGACCTCGACCTGCGGGACGCCGCGCGGAGCCGGCGCGATGCCGGTCAGCTCGAACGTGCCCAGCGGCTTGTTGTCGCGGGTGAACTCGCGCTCGCCCTGGAAGACCTGGATGGCCACGGACGGCTGGTTGTCATCAGCCGTGGTGAAGGTCTCGGACCGCTTCGTGGGGATGGCGGTGTTGCGCTCGATCAGGTGCGTCATCACACCACCCTTGGTTTCGATGCCCAGGGACAGCGGGGTGACGTCGATCAGCAGGACGTCCTTGCGCTCGCCCTTCAGAACGCCGGCCTGGAGTGCTGCGCCAACGGCTACAACTTCATCCGGGTTGACGCCCTTGTTCGGTTCCTTGCCTCCGGCCAGTTCCTTGACCAGGTCGTAGACAGCGGGCATGCGGGTGGAACCGCCCACGAGGACGATGTGGTCGATCTCGGAGAGCTTGATGCCGGCTTCCTTGATGACGTCCTGGAACGGCTTCTTGGTGCGGTCCAGCAGGTCCTTCGTGAGGTCCTGGAACTTGGCGCGGGTCAGCTGCTCGTCCAGGTGGACCGGGCCATCGGGGGTGACGGAGAGGTACTGGAGCGAAACGTTGGTGCTGCTGGAAGAAGAGAGTTCCTTCTTGGCCTGCTCCGAGGCTTCACGCAGGCGCTGCAGGGCGATCTTGTCCTTGGACAGGTCAATGCCCTTGACCTTGAGCTGGTTCAGCAGGTAATCAACAACGCGCTGGTCCCAGTCGTCGCCGCCAAGGTGGTTGTCGCCGGCGGTGGAGCGGACCTGGATGGTGGAGAAGTTGTCTTCATCCTTGCCGACTTCCAGCAGGGAGACATCGAAGGTTCCGCCGCCGAGGTCGAAGACCAGGATGAGCTCGTCTTCCTTGCCCTTGTCCAGGCCGTACGCCAGAGCGGCCGCGGTGGGCTCGTTGACGATGCGCAGGACGTTGAGGCCTGCGATTTCGCCGGCCTCCTTGGTGGCCTGGCGCTGGGCGTCGTTGAAGTACGCGGGAACGGTGACGACGGCGTCGGTGACCTTTTCGCCGAGGTAGGACTCGGCATCGTTCTTCAGCTTCATCAGGATGCGTGCGGAGATTTCCTGCGCCGTGTACTTTTTGTCATCGATGGCGACGCTCCAGTCAGTGCCCATGTGGCGCTTGACGGAATGAATGGTGCGGTCGATGTTGTTGACGGCCTGGCGCTTGGCGATCTCGCCAACCAGGACTTCGCCGGACTTGGAGAATGCAACGACGGACGGCGTGGTGCGGCCACCCTCGGCGTTGGCAATAACGGTGGGCTCGCCACCTTCGAGAACGGAGACGACGGAGTTGGTGGTTCCGAGGTCGATACCTACTGCACGTGACATGTGTTGCTTCCTTCTTTCCTTGGAAACTTGCTGGCGCTCGTGTTGAGCGTTCTGCACTCAACTTTACTCAAGGCACAAGCGATGTCAATCCAAAGTTGAGCGGAGTACGCTCAACTTTGGATTTTTGGGTCACGGCACCCTCAGGCGAGCCCCCGGAATCCCGGGGATTTCAGGCGGAAAATCCCCGTCCCTGGCAGTAGTTCGCTGTGCGTGAACGGCCGCTACCGGTTCTCGTCCTCGTCCACTTCCACCTCACGGGCGCTGTCAACAGAGCCGGCCTCGCCGTAGTCACCTTCGGGATAGTCGCCCTCCTGGGGCTGGTTCTCCGCCCCGCCCACGACGCCGGCCTCGCCGTAGTCGCCTTCCTCATACTGGCCACCTTCACCCTCCAGCCCGGGCTCGGTGCTGCCTTTGCGGCGATCTTCTTCAGGTGCGGTGTTTTCACTCATGACGTGATCTCTCCTTTGAGTCTCCGCGTCCATCCGGGCGCATTTGGAGTCTACTCAGCCGGAGGCGGGCTAAACAGGGGTGGCCGCAGACTTCGGGTCGTCCCGCGGGTTTCCCTCAGGCACGAGCCCAGCCATCGCCGCGAGGACAGTGAGGTGGTGTTCAAAGAGTTCGCCCCGGGCACGGAACGTATCCGGGCCATATTGGCCAAAAACCTCAAAACTCACGGCCCCGAAGAGCGACGTCCACACGAGGGCACCGTTCGCCTGGAGTTCGTCCGGCATGGCCAGCCCAAGTTCACTGCGGATCGCCTCAAGGTCGGCGGACAGGGCAGAAGGTACGACGGCGGTGCGCGCCGTGGCGGTCAGCGCACCTGCCCGGTAGGCGCCGTCGAGAATGCCGATCAGGCGGTAGATCACGCGCGTTCCCGGGGTTGTGGTCTGGCTCGAGGGGGCCTGGTAGCCGGGGACCGGACTCCCGAATAGCAGGCCGTAGCGCGCAGGCTCCCGCAACGCCCATGCCCTGACAGCCCGGCCGAGCGCCTTGAACCTGCCATCGAAGTCGCGCACCGGCACCGCGTTCACCGCGGCATCCACGGCGTCGCCGAGCTCACTGTAGGCGTCCACCAGAAGCAGCGTGAGCAGCTCGTCGCGGTTGGCCACGTAGCGGTAGACCGCGGAGGAGACCACGCCAAGATCCCTTGCCACGGCGCGGAGGGACAATGCGGCCGCGCCCTGCGTTGCCAGGTGCTCCCTGCCCAGCCTGACGATGTCGGCAATGGTCTGGGCCCGGGCGCGCTCCCGCGGTGTCCGAAGGATGGGTTCCGCGGCCGCGGCAGGGTCATTCATTGCTCCAGCATGGCACAAATCAGAGCAGTGTCAACAATTGAGAGCACTGCTCTTGACAGGCCTCCCGGACAAGGCGCACGCTTGTTGGAGAGCAGCGCTCTCTAGCGGAAATCCCTTGAGGAGAAGTCATGAACGATGTCTACGTTGTTACCGGAGCCGGCCCCGTGGGCTGGACAGTTGCAGAACAGCTCGCTGAGCAGGGGAAAAACGTCAGGATCCTCACCCGTTCGGGCAGCGGCCCCAAGCATCCGCTGGTGGAACGGGTGAAGGCCGACGTCCAGAATGCCGCCCAGCTGCGGGACGCCTTCGCGGGCGCCACCGCCGTCTTCCACTGCATCCACGGCTCCTCCTACACCGTGGACGCGTGGCAAGCAGAACTGCCCCGGGCCGAGCAAACGGTGCTATCCGCAGCAGGCGAGGCAGGCGCCGTCGTCGTTTTTCCCGAGAGCCTTTACTCGTACAGCGAGCCTGAACGCCCCATGGTCGAGGCGGGTCCGCGGACTGCCGAGGGCGGCAAGCGGGGCGTCCGCACCGCGCTGCTCAAGGCGCGGGACGCCTCTCCGACCAACACCGTCAGCGTGGTTGCCGGCGATTTCTTTGGCCCTCGGGTGCGAACCTCACATGCCGGAGAGCGCGTGGTCCCCGCCGTCCTGGCCGGCAAGAAAGTCTGGGTCATCGGGAGCGCCGATCAGCCCCATTCATTCACGTACGTCCCGGACCTGGCCGCCGCGATGATCCACGCCGCGGCGACGCCGTCGCTGTGGAACAGGGTGTGGCACGCGCCCACGGGTCCGGCAGTCACGCAGCGGCAGCTGGCCACAGCGTTCACCGAGACTGGCGGAGTGCAGGCGCCGAAGCTTGGAGCCATTCCGGGCTGGGCGCTCCGGACCATGGGTGTGTTCTCGAAAGACTTCCGCGAAGTTGCCGAAATGCTCTACCAGTTCGAGCGGCCGTTTGTGATGGAATCTGCCGCCAGCGAGACCGCACTTGGGATCCGCCCGACACCTCTGCGCGAGGCCGCCGCTGCCACGGTGGCCTGGTGGCGCGCACAGTGCTAGGTGCCCTAGCGGCGGCTGGCAGTCTCTGACGCGGGATGAAGGCCGGGCTCGGCCGGGCCAACCTCCCGCCGCACCGCGGCATCCAGCTCCGTCCGGCCCAGCTTGCCGGGCCACCAGATGCGCGGGCCGATGTCGTACGCCAGCGCAGGGACCAGCAGCGAGCGCACCAGCACGGTGTCCAGCAGTACGCCGAACGACACAATGAAGGCCAGCTGCACCAGGAACATGATGGGGATGACGCTCAGTGCGGCGAACGTGGCGGCCAGCACCACGCCGGCCGAAGTGATCACTCCGCCAGTCACGCCGAGTCCGCGAAGGATGCCCGGCCGGGTCCCGTGCTTCAGCGACTCTTCCCGCACCCGGCTCATCAGGAAGATGTTGTAGTCCACACCCAGGGCAACCAGGAACACAAACCCGAACAGGGGTACGGTGGCGTCGGCGCCGGGGAATCCGAGCAGGCTGTTGAAGACCACGGTCGAAACGCCCATGGCCGCGCCGTACGACAGCACCACGGAGAGCACCAGCAGGACCGGCGCCAAGACTGATCGCAGCAGCAGCATCAGGATGAGCAGGATGACCGCCAGCACGATCGGGATGATGATCACCAGGTCGCGCTGGGCGGTGGTGTTGGTGTCCAGCGCAGTGGCGGTCACGCCGCCAACCAACGCGCCGGCGTCGACCGTTTTTGCCTCCTCGCGCAGCGCCTTGACCGCATCCTCCGCCTCAATGGAATCCGCGGCGTAGTTGAGCGTGGCGTTGATCAGCACCTTGCCGTCGTGGACGTCAGGCTCGCTGGGAGTCCCGGGGGCGCCGGTGATCGGCAGCCTGCCTTCAGCCAGGAGGTAGGCGTCCCCCACGCCGTCGGCCGCTTTGACCTTTGCCAGCACTTCATCGGCTTTACTTTCGTCCGCGATGACGACGGCGGGGCTGCCGCTGCCGGCGTCGAAATGCCGCGCCAGCGCGTCCTGGCCGTCCACCGCATTCGACGCGGTGAGAATGACCTCGGTCTGCGGCACGCCGTTGGCCTTCAGCTGCAGCACCCCCGCCGAAGCCACCAGCAGGAGGAGGACCGACGCGACCCAGACCGTGCGCGGGCGGCGGGAGACCAGCGAACCGGTGGCCCGCCAGATGCCCTTCTGCCCTTCCAGGCCGGTGACCAGCTCGGGCTCGCGCTCGCCCGCCGGAACCAGCCTGGGGCGGAGCGGCCAGAACGCGGCCCGGCCCAAAAGTGCCATCAGGGCGGGCAGGAGGGTCAGCGCGGCGAAGAGCGAACAGAGGATG
Organism: Pseudarthrobacter sp. MDT3-1; assembly: GCF_054510755.1. Taxonomy (NCBI): domain Bacteria; kingdom Bacillati; phylum Actinomycetota; class Actinomycetes; order Micrococcales; family Micrococcaceae; genus Pseudarthrobacter; species Pseudarthrobacter sp. MDT3-1. Next base: position 163,912 of record NZ_JBTNDX010000004.1, read on the forward strand.
CCCGCAGCCGCAACGGGGCCCAGCGCCTTGTTGGAGTTCAGGTCCGAGAACAGCAGGCAGAGCAAGGCAATGATGACAGTGGCGCCGGAAGCCAGGATCGGCTCGAACGACGCCTTCCACGCCGTCAGCACCGCTTCCGTCCGGTTGCGTGTGTGGGTCAGGGCCTCGCGGAACCGCGCCACGTACAGCAGGGCATAGTCCGTGGCCGCGCCGATCACCAAGATGGACAGGATGCCTTGGCTTTGGCCGCTCAGCTGGATCCAGCCGAGCTTTGCCATGCCGAACACCAGCAGGATGGCGGCACAGAGCGCAAAAACCGAGGTAAGCAGCACGGCGATGGGCAGCAGGAGCGAACGGTAGACGATCAATAGGATCAGGAAGACCGCGCCGAGTGCCACCAGCAGCAGGATGCCGTCAATGCCGGCGAAGGCGGCGACCAGATCTGCGGTCAGGCCCGCGGGTCCGGTGACGAAGGTCTGCATGCCTGCGGGGGCGGAATCCGCCAGGAAGTCCCGCAACTCCTGGACGGATTCCTTAAGCTCGCCGGAGGACCCGATCGGGGCAATGAACTGGACCGCTTTCCCGTCCTCGGACGGGATGGGGCCGATCACCGCGCTGCCCAGCTCCAGGCCCTCGAGCCCAGCCTTCAGGGATGCCAGTTCGCCAAGCTCCGAGGGGCTGATGGCGGCGTCGTTTTCGATGACGATGACCGCCGGCACTTCGTCTGAATCGCGGAACTTTGCCTGCCAGTCCTGGACCGCGGTGGCCTCGGCGCTCGCCGGCAGGAACGAGGCCTGGTCGTTCGAGGAGACCTCGTCGAGCCGGCCGAACGTGGGTCCACCCACACCGGCGATGGCCAGCCACGTGAGCACCAGGAACACGGGAAGCAGCCAGCGAAGCCAGAACGGAACCTTCGCGCTGTGCTGGGGACTTGATTTCATGATTCCTGCTTCGCTTGGGTGGCCGGGGTACACTTGGTTCCATCCTAGAGTATCTCCACCATGGAAATAAATTGGTTTTCTGTTTGAACCTACGCAGCTGGCATCGCTGCAGTAATATCCGTCAGGGCACCAGGCAAGATCACAGGACGTGGCAAGCGAGCGGAGGAGGGCGGAACATGACGGACGAAGCGTTCCAGCGCCCACCCGACTCCGCACCCTTTGCCCTGGTCCGCCTGCTCCAGGACTTCACGCTGGAGGCCAACAGGTATGTGGACACTGCCGGCGGCCGCAACGACATGCACCGCACGGACCTCAACGCGCTGGCAGTGATCATGCGGCACACCGCCAAGGGCCTCGTGGTCACGCCGGGCATCCTGCGCAGGGAACTCAACCTCAGCTCGCCCGCCACCACCGCGCTTATCGACCGGCTGGACAGTTCAGGGCATGTGGTGAGGGAGCGCCTCGGCCCGGACCGGAGGCAGGTCCAGTTGCGCATGACACCCAAGGCCTTCCAGGACGGCAGCGCCATTTTTATGCCGCTTTCGCGCCACATGGGTGCCGCCATGGCGGGTTTCTCGCCCGAAGAGCTGGAGCTGGTCAGCCGGTTCATGGCCGCCATGGTGGACGCCACCATCGCGGCCCGTGAGGAAACGTCCGACGGCGGCCCCGCCTCGCCCACTCCGCCCAAGTAGGTCGCAGTAGATGTCGTCATGAGGGCTCATAACGACATTAAGTGCCACCTACTTCGGGGACGGTTCCGCCTGTTTTTCACTGCGGAGGGGTAGCGTTTCATTATGAGTGCGCAGCAGCCTGACGACGATGTGTACACGCACGGCCACCACGAGTCGGTGGTCCGCGCCCACGCTTCCAGGACCGCGGAGAACTCCGCGGCCTTTGTCATTCCGCACCTCACGCCCGGGGTTTCAGTGCTCGACGTCGGCTGCGGCCCTGGAAGCATCACCTGCGATTTCGCCGGGCTGGTGTCGCCCGGAAAGGTCACCGGCCTGGACCGGTCACCGGACATCATCGCCCAGGCCACGGCGCTGGCCGCCGAACGCGGCGTGGCCAATGCGGAGTTCCTGGCCGGCAACATCTACGACCTTGACTTCGAGGACGAAACGTTCGACGTCGTCCACGCCCACCAGGTGCTCCAGCACCTGACCGACCCGGTGGAGGCGCTGCGCGAGATGCGCCGGGTAGCGAAGCCGGGCGGCATAGTGGCAGTGCGCGACGCCGACTTCCACGGCATGAGCTGGTACCCCACGATCCCTGAGCTGGACGAATGGATGGACCTGTACCAGCGGATCGCACGACGCAACGGGGCCGAGCCCGACGCCGGCCGCCGGCTCGTGTCCTGGGCCCAGTCTGCGGGCTTCAGCAACGTGGCGCCCACCAGCAGCAACTGGCTCTATGCCACCGGGCAACAACGGAGATGGCAGGCCCGGGTCTGGGGCGAACGAGTGCTGCATTCGGCCTTCGCGGAGCAGGCCCTTGAATACGGCTTCGCAAATCCAGCGGACCTGGCCCGGATTTCGGCAGGATGGCACCGCTGGGGATCCACAGACGACGGCTGGTTCCTGATCCCGAACGGTGAGATCATCGCCCGGGCGTGATTTTCCACGGGCGTAATTTCCACATAGGCGCACCCGTGCCTATCCACCCTGCGCTGGCGGCAATAGCGTCGGACTATGAACCATTACGGAGAGAACGAATACTGGGCAGAGCCTTACACCGCTGAGGTTGACCAACTAGACTTGGTCAACATGGGACAGTACAACGTCCAAGAGGCAAAAACCCGCCTGTCTGAGCTGTTGAGCCTCGTCGAAAACGGCGAGGATGTGGTCATCGCCAAGGCAGGCCGTCCGGTGGCCCGGCTGGTGAAAATCGAGCGCCCCCACAAACGCGAGCTGGGCTTCCTGGCGCCCCTTCAAATTCCTGACGGGTTCTATGACCCGTGGACCGACGAGGAAATGGGTGAAGCGACAGGCAGGGATCATTGATGCGCCTGCTCCTGGACACCCACGTCTTCCTCTGGGCCCTCGCCGAACCCAGGAAACTGTCCACCAAAGCCAGGAACGCCATCACCAAGCTCGAGAACTCGGTCTACGTGTCGCCCATGACCGCGTACGAACTGTCCTACAAACACCATCAAGGCAAGCTGCCGGCTGGGGCGGCGATAGTGGCAAGCTTTGGACGGCAGGTGGCCCACCTGTACGCCTCTGAGCTGTCCATCTCCGCACCGCACGCATTGGCCGCCGGCCAGTTGGACTGGGAACACAAGGACCCCTTTGACCGGATCCTGGCTGCCCAGGCCATGGTGGAGGGGCTGACGCTGGTAACGGCAGATGAGGAGCTTCACGCATTCGAGCCCGTGACCACGCTGTGGTGAGGCGGCACTCTTGTTGTGCCGACGGCACTAAACTTGGCAGGTGCAATTCTCCCTTTGGCTCGCCCTCGCGGGCGCCGGCGCCCTGATCAGTTTCACGCCGGGTGCCGGTGCCATCAACACCATGAGCAACTCGCTGACGTCAGGGTTCCGCCGCTCCATCTGGGGCATCCTTGGCCAGCAGGCAGCCCTGGTTGTCCACGTGGTGATCGTGGCGTTGGGCGTCGGTGTGCTGGTGGCAAGCTCCCCGGTGGCCTTCAATGTGATCCGTTACGCCGGGGCCGCCTACCTGGTGTACCTGGGCATCCGCCAGTTCCTCAGCAAACCGGAGGTGGACCAGGAACAGGCCGCCGCCCTCCGGAACGAGCCCGCCTGGTCAATGTTCCGGCGTGGCCTCTGGGTCAACCTGCTCAACCCGAAGGCCGTCGTTTTCTTCCTCGCGTTTATGCCACAGTTCATCCGCCCTGAACAGCCGCTCGTGCCGCAGTACCTTGTGCTCACAGCCACCGTGGTGGTGATCGACATCCTGGTGATGTGGTTCTTCTTCGCCTTTGCCGCCAAGTCCTTCCAGCGGTTCACTCACAACGCCCGTGGCCAGAAGATCCTCAGCCGGATCTTCGGGGTGCTCTTTGTGGCGGTAGGAATTCTCCTTGCGCTGATCCACTAGGCCTGTTCTTCCAGGCCCGTCGTCAAGGCCTGGATCCACTGGCAAGCCTTCCGGCCGCAGATGTCTGACATTTTTGCCCTGAGCATGGTCATGAAGTGGTCACCTGCCGGACATCAATGCCACGATCGATAAATGCTTGAGGCAACCAAATCCCCCACATCGACAGAATCCGGCACTGATCACGCCCCGGTACCCACCAACCCGGCGCTGGCCGCCGAGGCGAAAATTGCGCGGCTTGCCGTCACGATCTTCCCGGCGCTGGTGGTCCTGGCGGGCGTCGCCGGCTTCCTTGTGCCAGCCACCTTCCAGCCGCTGGGGCCCAGCGTCCCGTACCTGCTGGGCATCATCATGTTCTGCATGGGCCTGACCCTGACGCCGCCGGATTTTGCCTCTGTGGTGAAGCGCCCGTGGGCAGTGGTCCTGGGCATTGTGGCGCACTACGTGATCATGCCCGGCGCGGGCTGGCTGATTGCCGTGGCGCTCCAGCTTCCGCCGGAGCTTGCCGTAGGCCTGATCCTGGTGGGCTGTGCACCATCCGGCACCGCCTCGAACGTGATGGCATTCCTGGCCAAGGGGACGCTGCCCTGTCCGTCGCCGTCGCTTCGGTATCCACCCTGATCGCACCGGTGGTTACGCCACTGCTGGTCCTATTCCTGGCCGGATCGTTCCTGGAAATCGACGCTGGGAGCATGGTCCTGGACATCGTCAAGACGGTACTCCTGCCCGTCATCGCCGGGCTGCTGGCGCGGCTGTTCTTCAAGAACCTCATCGCCAAGCTGCTACCGGCGCTCCCCTGGGCATCCGCCGTCGTAATTTCCTTCATTGTCGCGATTGTTGTGGCGGGCAGCGCCTCTAAGATCGTGGCCGCGGGCGGCATTGTGTTCCTCGCAGTGGTCCTCCACAACGGCTTCGGCCTGGGCCTGGGCTACCTGGCGGGCAAACTGGGCCGGCTGGACGATAAAGCACGGAGGGCGCTCGCCTTCGAAGTGGGCATGCAGAACTCCGGTTTGGCCGCCACGCTGGCCACCGCGCATTTCACCCCGCTGGCCGCACTGCCATCCGCCGTTTTCTCGCTCTGGCACAACATCTCCGGCGCGATCGTGGCAGCATGGCTGGCGCGGCGCCCGCTGCAGGACGCCTAGCAAGGCCGATCCTGGAAGGCAGACGGACGGACGGAATTTTGACTTTTCGGTCAAATTTCTTACGAATCTGTCACGTCATGTGAATGCCAGCTGGCCAAGAATGCCCACGGTCCCGCATGCTTAGCCCCAGGAACTCATCGTCGAGCCCATACGAATCATCGCCGTCTGCACGGGAAATATTTGCCGGTCACCGATGGCTGAGATGATGTTGGGCGCGGCCTTCCAAGCCGAGGGCATGGGCTCGGATGTGACAGTGGATTCGGCGGGAACTACCGGTTGTGAGGCAGGACAGCCCATCGATCCGCACGCCGCCCGCCGGCTTGCGGAAACGCACTTGAGCTCAGAGCACCATGTTGCCCGCGCCTGGCAGGCCGGGTGGTTCCGCGAGCGCGATCTCATCCTGGCACTGGACGTTGACCACTACGCCTGGCTGCGCGACGCCGCGCCGGACGCGCACACCATGAACAAGGTCCGGATGCTCCGCAGCTTCGACCTCGCCGCTGCCGGCAGCGATCTGCTGGACCAAGGCATCGAGGATCCCTGGTACGGGGGCCATGCCGATTTTAACGCCGTCTGGGAGCAGATCCGCGGCGCCGTGCCCGGCGTCGTCGCGCATGTCCGCATGGTCCTTGGCCAGGCGGCGCCGCGACAGCAGCTGATGCAGCAGCAGGTACGCTCTATTTCATGACCCCCGCACCTGTGATCATCGCCATTGACGGGCGATCCGGCGCAGGGAAAACCACTCTGGCCATCGAACTGGCCGCGCAGCTGCGGAACCATCACAAAGTCGCGCTCTTCCACCTGGAGGACATCTACCCGGGCTGGAACGGCCTCACCGCGGGCATCGAGCGCTACGTTTCCACCGTGCTCACGCCGTTGAGCCGCGCCGAGCCCGCCACCTGGACCAGCTGGGACTGGGAAAGGCATTACGACGGCGACACACGCGTCACGCTGCCCGCCGAGATCGTGATCATTGAGGGAGTGGGGGCGGCGGCGGCGGACGCCCGGCCCCTGCTCAGCGCTGTCATCTGGGCCGACTCGCCGGACGACATCCGCCGAAAGCGTGCCTTGGACCGCGACGGCGGCACGTATGAGCCGTTTTGGGACCAGTGGGCTGAGCAGGAGGAAGCCTGGCTCGCCGCCGACGACGTCCCTCACGAAGCCGATATCCGCGTCCTCAACAATGCCGACGGTTCCGCCACCGCCGACGTTATGCAGGCCCTCGCGTACCTGCCCGCTCTCGGACCTGCCCTTGTTCCCGAGCTTGCCGCCCGCCGCGGCCTCAGGCTGCGCGCAGAACGGCTGGACGCCAGGCCGGACGCCGCCGTGCTCTTCGAGAACCTCTACGGCGGCTCGGCAAATGCCGTCTGGCTGGACTCCTCCAACGCGGACGTCGCCACACCCGCAGGGCCGCTCCCGCAGCCGTCGCCCGCCACCGCGCGCAGCCGCTTCAGCATCCTCGCGGACGACGGCGGGACGTACGGCCAGGCGGTCACGCACCGGTCCGGCGAAAGCGTCATCACGGCAGGCTCCGCCACGGCGCGCGTGCCGGGACCGTTCTTCCGCTGGCTGGACACGGTCTGGGGACGCCGGGCGGTCCGCACGCCGGACGGCTACCCGGGCGACTTCACCCTGGGCTGGCTGGGCTGCCTGGGCTATGAGCTCAAGCGCGAAACCGGCGGGACGGACGTGGCGGCGCCGACCCCTGACGCGGCCCTGATCTTCGCGGGCCGGGCCGTCGTTTTGGACCACGTGGAAGGAGCGGCCTGGCTCCTTGCCCTGGAAGCGCCCGACGCCGACCACTGGCTGACCGACGCCCGCGCGGCCGTCGCTGTCGCCGCCGCTGTCGCCCCCGCCGCGAGCACGCCAGGCCCAGGGGACCAACGCACGCACGCCGGCGGCAGCGACGGCGTCGTCCGTCCCGTTGGGCCCGCGTTCAGCAGCCGCGACACGGAGCCCTCCTACCTGGCCAAAATCGCGGCCGCCCAGCACGAAATCCGTGAAGGGAACTCATACGAGGTCTGCCTGACCACCACGCTCACGGCCCGGCTGCCCGCCGCCGCGGCTGCCCCCTGGCCCACGTACCTCGCGCTGCGGCGGAAGAATCCCGCGCCGTTCGCCAGCTACCTGCGGTTCGGCGGGCTGACGGTGGCCAGTACGTCGCCGGAGCGGTTCCTGCGGATAACGTCCGACGGCGGCATGCGCGCCGAACCGATCAAGGGCACCCGCCGCCGGGGTGCTGATCCGGAGCGTGACAGGCAGCTGCGGGAGGATCTGGCGACCTCGCTGAAGGACCGCGCGGAAAACATCATGATTGTGGACCTGCTGCGGAACGACCTCAGCCACTTCGCGGAGCCCGGATCGGTGACTGTCAGCAGGCTGTGCGAGATCGAAAGCTACGCCACGGTGCACCAGATGGTCAGCACCATCGACGCGCGGCTCCTGCCCGGCTCGCCGCGGGCCGAGGCGGTGGCCGCCTGTTTCCCGGCCGGCTCCATGACCGGCGCCCCGAAAATCAGCACCATGGCAATCCTGGACCGGTTGGAGATGGGCCCGCGCGGCCTGTATTCCGGCGCGATCGGCTACTTTTCCCTCAACGGGGCCACGGACCTGGCGGTGGCGATCCGCACCCTGGTAACCACGGCGGTGGCCGGGGACGGCGGCGAACAAGCATCGACGGCGGAACTCACCCTCGGCGTCGGCGGCGCCATCACCGCCGACTCCGTACCTGACGAGGAGTACGACGAAATCCGCGTGAAGGCGCACGGTGTGCTTTCCGCGCTGGGTGCGGACTTTCCCACCGCCTGACCCCCCGAAGTTTTTGATGCTCCTATCCTTGTCAAGAGTTACTGGAGCGTGGCGGTCAGCCTGGCGACGTTATCGACATAGCGGGCGGCGAGGGGGCGCTGCAGCCAGTCGTCGAGTATGAGCTCGTTGGAAATGTCGCGGTATGTGTCTTCGACCGCGCGCATGCTGTTCACGGTTTCCGCACCGAGCAGCATCACCGAGACCTCCATGTTCAGCGAGAACGAGCGCATGTCCATGTTGCTGGAGCCCAGGACGGCCACTTCGTCGTCGATGGTGAAGTGCTTGGCGTGCAGCACAAAGGGCGCCTTGTAGAGGTAGATCCGGACGCCGGCTTCCAGCAGCGCCTCGTAATAGGAGCGCTGGGCGTGGTGGACCAGGAACTGATCGCCCTTTTCGGAGACGAACAGCTCCACGTCCACGCCCCGCTGGGCTGCGGTGGTGATGGCGTAGAGCAGGGAGTCATCGGGCACGAAATACGGGCTGCAGATGGAGATCCGGTGCTGGGCTGAGTAGATCAGGGTGTTGAAGAGCCGCAGGTTGTTTTCGGTGCTGAACCCGGGTCCGCTGGGCACCACCTGGGCCGTGACGTTGCCCGGTTCCGGGTTGGCCGGGAGCTGCAGCTGGTGTTCCAGGGACTCGTCCGTTTCGCTCAGCCAGTCCGTGGCGAACACCACGTTGAGCGTGGTGACGATCGGTCCGCGCAGGCACGCCATCAGCTCCACCCATTCGCGGCCGGCCTTACGGTGTTTGGGGTTGTTGTAGGAGGGCTCGATCAGGTTCTGCGAGCCCGTGAAGGCGAGTTCGCCGTCGACCACCATGATTTTGCGGTGGTTCCGAAGGTCCGGGCGGCGCCATTGGCCGTGGATGGGCAGCACCGGGAGCATACGCTTCCACTGGATCTTTCCCGCCCGCAGCCGTTGGAGCAGGTCGCGGTAACCCTTGACGCGGAGCGTGCCGATGTGGTCAAACAGCACGCGCACTTCCACGCCCCGCTCGGCGGCCTCCTCCAGGGCGGTCAGCAGGTCATCGGTGATATGGTCCGTGCTCATGATGTAGAACTCGGCGTTGACGAACGTCTTGGCATTGCGCACGGCCTGGGTCATGGCCAGGATCGAGTCCGGATAGCCGGGAATGAGGTCCACTGAATTGCCATCCACCATGGGGAGGGAGCCGAGCCGCCGGTTCAGTTCCCCGGCGGACTTCACCCATTCGGGCCCTGTGTATTCACTGACGACGTCGGCGAGCGCCGAGATGCCGGACCGCACCCGGGTATTGATGGTCTCCTGCTGCTGGCGGCGGCGGCTGGAGAGCTTGAAGTTTCCGAACAGCAGGAAAAGGACCAGGCCCAGGAACGGCACAAAGAAGATGCCCAGCAGCCAGGCCATGGCCGTGGTGGGGCGCCTGTTGCCGGGGATAATACCGATGGCCAGAACCCGGATGACCAGGTCCGCAATGCTGAGCACCACCACCACCCACATCGGCGCGGTACCGACAAGCGAAACTGGCCACAGCACTGGACTACCCCCGGATTGCGCGCACCCGCGGACCGGTTCCGGCGGGGCAATGACCACAGCTTAGCCGCGGCCGGCCCTACTAAGCTGGAGCCATGACTTCTCCTGCGCCCGTGGTGCTCGTTTTCCTTGACCCCGCGTTCCCGGACGGCCGGCTGGCCGACGCTTCGCAGCCCCAGCTGATGGCAACGGACCAGGGCGCCACCCGGGGAGACGGCGTCTTCGAATCGATGCTTGCGGTGGGCGGCGCGGTGCGGAAGCTGCAGGCGCATCTGGACCGGCTCGGCGGGTCCGCGGCCGCCCTGGACCTGGTGATCCCGGCGCAGGATGCGTGGCGGGCGGCGATCGCCACGGGCCTCGCGGCGCACCACACGCAGCACCCCGCGCCGTCGCCCGCCGAGGACGAGCTGGTGGTCAAACTCGTGGTCACCCGCGGCCCGGAAGGGGCAGAGTCCCCCACGTGCTGGGTTCAGGTCTCCCCGGTAGGCGCCCTCGGACGCCGCCAGCGCGAAACCGGTATCGACGTCATCCTCCTGGACCGCGGCTACAACAGCGATGTGGCTGAGCGTGCCCCGTGGCTGCTGCTCGGCGCCAAGACCCTGTCCTATGCCACGAACATGGCCGCCCTGCGGTACGCCCACAAACAGGGCGCCGACGACGTCATCTTCACCTCCTCCGACGGCCGGGTCCTGGAGGGCCCCACGTCCACGGTGCTGCTGGCACATCTGGAAACCTCCGACGACGGCGCCGGCACCTCCCGCACGGTGCGCCGCCTCATCACCCCGCAGCTGGACAGCGGGATCCTCCCCGGGACCTCCCAGGGTGCACTTTTTGCGGCGGCCAAGGCAGCCGGCTGGGAGCTCGGCTACGGGCCGCTGGAGCCTCGGGACCTGCTGGACGCCGACGCCGTGTGGCTGATTTCCAGCATCAGGCTGCTCGCGCCGGTGAACCACATCGACGGCAAAGAAATCGGGACGCCTGCGGTGCAGAAGCAACTGACGGCCGAACTCAACGCATTGTTTGCCGCGATCCAGTAGGTTCCGGGATTCAGCAGTTTCCCGGATCCCGTAGTTTTCCGAAGTTCAGCAGGGAGGCCTCAAGCCATGGTGGTTCTCAGTGCAGGGATCCTGCTGTACCGGCAGGGAGCAGACGGGCTGGAAGTGTGGATAGCGCACATGGGGGGACCGTTCTGGGCCCGCAAACAAACCCAGTCCTGGTCGGTTCCCAAGGGCGAGTACCTTCCCGACGAGGAACCCCTGCTGGCCGCGCTGCGCGAGTTTGCCGAAGAAATCGGCACGCCGCCGCCAGCTGTTGCCTACTTCGAGCTGGGCGCGTTCAGGCAACCGTCGGGAAAGATCATCACGGTGTTCGCCGCGGAGTCTGACTTCCAGCCCGAAAGGATTGTGAGCAACACGTTCCCGCTGGAGTGGCCCAAAGGATCCGGCATCATCCAGGACTTTCCCGAGGTGGACGATGCCCGGTGGGTGACGGAATCCGAGGCCCGCAGCAAGCTGGTCAAGGGCCAGCTTCCGGTCCTGGACGCCCTCAGGGAGCATATTGAGCTGCCCTAAGTTGAACTACCGAGGCCCGGGCCGGGGATTACGGTGGCACTGCCCTGTTGGTCCGTCGCATAGGTCCGTATGGTTTGGTGCATGAACTCTTACGCGCAGCCGATCAACAAATTGACATTTGACGAATGCTGGGAATTACTGGCCGACGACACCCTGGGGCGGCTGGCCCTTGTAGTGGACGGCCATCCGGAGATCTTTCCGGTCAACTACGTCCTGGACCGCAGGAGCATCGTCTTCCGCAGCGCCGGTGGCTCCAAACTGTGGGGCGCCCAGGCGGACCGTCCCGCGGCGCTGGAGATCGATGGATACGATCCCCGCACGGAGGTGGCCTGGAGTGTGGTGGCGCGCGGAGACACCGAAGTGATCGAGGCCCAGGCTGACAAGGACGCCGTCGACGCCCTGCATCTGGAGCCCTGGCAGTCTGGACCCAAGAATTACTACATCCGGCTAACCCCACTTGCACTGACCGGCCGCCGCTTCCAGGTCACCAAACCGGACGTCTGGAACACCCGGTTGTCGGACCGCCGTCGTGCTTCCTTCGAATAGCGCGGGAGAGTTCTTGCTTAGCGATGCCCCGGCCTTTCTCGTCCCGGGGGTCCGGATCCGGCTGCTGCGGCGGAGTGACGCAGCCGGCCTGAGCGAGGCCTACCTACGGAACCGCCAGCACCTCGAGGCTTGGGAACCGGAGCGGGACGAAGCCTTCTTCGCTCCCAGGCATCAACTGGACATCATCCGGGCCAAGCTCGCCCAGCATTCCGTGGGCCAGGAAGTTCCGTGGGTGCTGGTGGACCACAACGATCCCGCTTGCATCGTCGGCGCCGTCACCCTCACCGGCATCGTCCGCGGGCCGTTCCTCAACGCCAACCTCGGGTACTGGGTTGATTCCACCCTCAACCGGCGGGGCATCGGATCTGCGGCGGTCCGCTTCGCCACTGACCATGCCCGGACAGAACTGGGCCTCCACCGGGTCCAGGCGGCAACGCTGCTCGACAATGAGCGCTCACGCAAGATCCTCAAACGCGCCGAGTTTCGGGAAATCGGCGTGGCGCCGCAGTACCTGAAGATCGCCGGCCGCTGGCAGGACCACCTACTCCACCAACTGCTCCTCCACGGCTGACGCGATCGCGGCCGAATCCACAGCGCCTGCGCCACCTCACCGGCCCTCACGGTTCGCCTAAGCTGGCCCCAAGCACTCCTGAATCCGCAACCGAAAGGCAGACCATGAGCAACGACGCTCACATCCCCGTCATCCTGGGCGGCGCACGGACCCCCTTCGGCAAGTTCCGCGGCAGCCTCTCCGGGCTCACCTCCAGCGAACTGGGTGCCCACGCCATCCGGAACGCTCTGGAACGGTCCGGGGTGGCGCCGGAACAGATCCAGGCCGTCATCGTAGGCCAGGTTATCCAGGCGGGCGCTGGCCAGGGACCCGCCCGGCAGGCCAGCCTCGCCGCGGGCATCGGCTGGGACGTGCCCACCGTAACCATCAACAAACTGTGCCTGTCCGGCCTCACCGCGGTGATCGATGCCGCCCGGATGATCCGCGCCGGCGAGGCTGATTTCATCGTGGCGGCGGGCCAGGAATCCATGACCAACGCCCCGCACCTGCTGCCCCGGCTCCGCGGCGGCGTGGCCATCGGCGATGCGCCGCTGCTGGATTCACTGAACTTTGACGGCCTGCAGGACCCCGTCTCAGGCGAACTGATGGGCTCCGCCACGGACGCCGGGAACGCCCGCCTGGGCATCAGCCGCGAGGACCAGGACGCCGTCGCCGCCCTTTCGCACCAGCGGGCGGAGGCCGCCCGGGCGGCCGGCATCCTGGCTGAGGAGATCGCTCCGGTGGAGGTCCCGCAGCGCCGGGGACCCGCCGTCGTGATTGATGCCGACGAAGGCATCCGCGCCGGCACCACCATCGAGACGCTGGCGGCACTGAAGCCCGCCTTCTCCAAGGATCCGGCGGCCACCATCACCGCCGGTTCTGCCTCCCCGCTGTCAGACGGCGCCGCCGCAGTGGTAGTGGCCAGCAAGGCAGCAGCGGAAGCGGCCGGCCTGAGCTGGATCGCGGAAATCGGCAGCCACGGCCAGACCGCCGGACCGGATGGATCCTTGCATTCCCAGCCGTCCCGCGCCATTGAGCGGGCGCTGAAACTCGAAGGGATGACCATTGACGACGTGGACCTCATTGAGATCAACGAAGCCTTCGCCTCAGTGGTGCTGCAGTCCGCCACGGACCTGGGGATCGACGCGGACAGGATCAACACCGACGGCGGCGCCATCGCCCTGGGCCACCCGGTGGGCGCCTCGGGGGCCCGCCTGGTCCTGCATCAGGCACTCGCGCTGAACCGGCGCGGCGGCGGGACAGGCGTGGTTGCGTTGTGCGGCGGCGGCGGCCAGGGCGACGCCCTGATCCTCAAAGCCTGACGCCAGGGTCAGGCTCCGGGTCCAAGGATCACCAGCGGCACCAGGCGTTCCGCGCACGAAACCCGGACAAGTTCCGCCGGCCCCTGAGCCGCCCGGTTGTTCACCCCTGTGTCGTCGCACCAGTCCAGGTTGTACGGGTAAGCGGTGACCCCGGCCTTCCCGGGAGCCACGCCAGCCGGGACGGTGAACACGAAAGTGAAGCCGCCGTCGTCGGACATGGGAGCGAGCTCTTCCAGCACCGCGGTGCCGGTCGCATCCTTGACCGTCACCTGGACCTGCGCGTCGGTGCCGTAGCGGGCATCGCAAGTGGTATCCGGGGCGCTGACGGTGATCTGGTCGCCGGGTTTGGCGGCGGCAGGCGAGACGGAAAACTCCGGCGGCATGCAGGGCGCCGGCGCGAAAATGCTCCGGCAGCTTGTCACCCCCACCAGCACCGGCACGGCGCACAGCGTCACGGCCAAAACGCGCGCCCAGGCGCCCGTCAAAGAACGCCCTCGAATGTTCCCCATGACCCGATTGTCCCGTCGGCGCCGGCGTTACGGAAGCACGGCGGGGTCACGGAAGCACGCGATGGTTACGGAACATGACGTCGGCGGCGGTGCGGCCGGGCGGGCCGGATGTTACGTTTTTGGGGAGTAATGAGAACCGGCGCCAAGCCCTGACTGGCCGGTCGGCAACCCTCCCTTTCGCGGCGGGGTGCCTCAGGTGAATACTCGGCATATCGACCCATTCGAGCTGCAAGCGTGAAAGAAGGAGTTCCGTCGTGTCTGACGCACCCGCCCCTGCCCCCGCCCCCGCCCCCGCCCCCGAAGAGAAACTGTCGTACCGGCTTGTCACCGGGCCGGATGACAGGTCTTTCTGTGAACGGATTTCCACTGCCCTGGCCGAAGGGTATGTCCTGCACGGCAGCCCGGCCGCGACGTCCAACGGCGGCGTTGTGATTGTTGCGCAGGCACTCATCCTCCCGTCGGCCATCGCCACCGCTGATGCCGCCGTCGCCTCCGCCGTGGATGACCTCGATTTCGACGGCGAGGGCCACGCATGAGCTACGCCGGAGACCTCACCCCGCAGCAGGCCTGGGCCAAACTCGAACAGGGCGCCATTCTGGTGGATGTCCGGACCGAAGGTGAATGGGCCCACATCGGCATCCCGGACACGAAGGCCACGGACAACGATCCCCTGTTCATCCCGTGGACGTTCCCGGGTGGCATCCCGAACCGGGATTTCATCACCGACCTGACGCAGCAGGCCCCGGTGGACGACGGCACTGAACTGGTGTTCCTCTGCCGCTCGGGCCAGCGCTCCATCGCCGCCGCCATCGCCGCGACGCAGGCCGGTTTCACCTCCTACAACGTCCTGGAGGGTTTCGAGGGCGAGCCGGACCGCTACGGCGAGCGCACCGTCAACGGCTGGAAGAACCGCGGCCTGCCCACCAATCTGGGAATAGCCAAGTGACCTTCAACCCAGACGCCGCCAGCTGGAGCGCCGAGACGCAGGCGGTGCGCGGCGGGCTGGACCGCACCAACTTCCAGGAGACCACCGAGCCGGTCTTCCTGAACTCGGGCTTCGTCTACGAGTCCGCTGCCGCCGCCGAGCGCGCCTTCACCGGCGAGGACGAACGCTTCGTCTACTCCCGGTACGGCAACCCGTCCGTAGCCACATTCCAGGAACGCCTCCGCCTGCTCGAAGGCACCGAAGCGTGCTTTGCGACGGCGTCGGGCATGTCAGCGGTGTTCACAGCCCTGGGCGCCCTGTTGGCGGCCGGGGACCGCGTGGTTGCCGCGCGCTCCCTGTTCGGGTCCTGCTTTGTGATCCTGAACGAGATCCTGCCGCGCTGGGGCGTGGAAACCGTGTTTGTTGACGGCCCGGATCTTGAGCAATGGCGCGTCGCGCTGTCGGAGCCCACCACGGCCGTGTTCTTCGAGTCGCCCTCCAACCCGATGCAGGAAATCGTGGACATCGCCGCGGTCAGCGAGCTGGCACACGCCGCCGGGGCCACCGTCGTCGTCGACAATGTCTTTGCCACTCCCCTGCTGCAGCGCTGCGGCCAGCTGGGTGCGGACGTGATTGTGTACTCCGGCACAAAGCACATCGACGGCCAGGGACGTGTCCTGGGCGGCGCCATCCTGGGCACCAAGGAGTTCATCGACGGCCCGGTCAAGCAGCTCATGCGGCACACCGGCCCGGCCCTCTCCGCGTTCAACGCCTGGGTGCTCACCAAGGGCCTCGAAACGATGGCGCTGCGCGTGAACCACTCCTCCGCGTCCGCGCTGCGGCTGGCCGAATGGCTCGAACAGCAGCCGGCCGTCAGCTGGGTCAAGTACCCGCTGCTGAAATCTCACCCGCAGTACGAGCTCGCCGCCAAGCAGATGAAGGCCGGCGGCACCGTCCTCACGTTGGAACTTGCGACGACGGGTGGCCGCTCCGGCAAGGAAGCCGCCTTTGCGCTGCTGGACGCCTTGCGGATCATCGACATCTCCAACAACCTGGGCGACGCGAAGTCCCTCATCACCCATCCGGCCACCACGACGCACCGCGCCATGGGCCCCGAGGGCCGCGCCGCGATCGGGCTCAGCGATGGCGTGGTGCGGCTGTCCGTGGGCCTGGAGGACGTGGACGACCTCATCGGCGACCTGGAGCAGGCCCTGAAGCACATCTAGGTCTGGTTGGCCTGGTTCTGATTGGCGCGAAGGAACAGTTGAGGCCCTGTTTCTTGCGTCTTTCGGGGCCTCAACTGTCCCTTCGCGCCGGGAGGCCGTGACGTATGAACGCACACCGGGACTGGGGCCGGCTGCTTTCCAACATCCCGCTGCCCGAGCAGAACCTGGCGGGAATCGCCGTCGGCGTGGTCCTTCAGCGTTTGATGCCGCTCCGGCTCGGCGGGCCACACTTTCTGGTACGGACCATCGGCGCTGCATCGTTGGCGGCGGGTGGCGCAATCGTCAGCTGGGCGTTGCTGGCTGCCCGGAACACCCGGTTGTCCCGGCCCGATGCGTTGCTAACCGCCGGGCCGTATGCGCACTCGCGGAACCCGATGTACGTGGGCTGGGCCCTGGCGCACCTGGGAATTGGGCTGCTGCGCGATGATCTCTGGATGGTGGCGGCCCTCCCGGTGGCTTCCGTCGCAGTGCACCGCGGGGTGCTTGGAGAAGAGGCGATCCTGGCGGCGTCGTTTCCGGTGGAGTTCAGCCAGTACCGCTTGTCTGTTCCCCGGTACGTGCCTCGTCTTCGCCGTGGATGGCGAGCCGGACGGCCACTTCATCCCCGTCGCTGATGCCCGCCGCGTCCCGGACAGCCTTCTTGACGGGCAACAGGTAGGAGCGGCTTTTGCTGTCCGGAAAGACCGAGGTCTGCCAGGTGCAGCCGGAGATTTCCGCCGTGACTCTGACCGAGCCGAAGCCCTTCCGGAACACCGCTGCCTCCTCCCGGAGGTCGTCGGCGACCTCCACCGGGAGGGTCAGAAAGTGCCAGCCGGATTCGTCGGGATAGCGCCACAGTTCGGCCCGGAATGAGTACAACGACGTCACGGCCTGAGTATGGCATGCCGCGTTGCCGGACGCATCCCCTGTGGGGGCCCGGCCACGCGAACGGCGGGTGAGGCGAACGCCCGCTCAGGCGCCTGGCTGGCCGCCTGGCTGGCGCAGCTGCCGGGAGGCCGTCTCCCGGACGGCGGCGGTCAGCTGGTTGAGCACCGGGGAGTCGATTTTCCAGCGCTGCCAGTACAAGGACACGTCAACGGGGCTCGCGGAGGCCAGCTCCACGAGGGCGCCGCTGCGGAGGTCTGCCAGGCACTGTTGCTCCGGCAGCAGCCCCCATCCCAGTCCCAGCCGGATGGCCTGGGCGAACTCGGCCGACGACGGCACATAGTGCCGCGGCGCGGTCAGTTCCGCGCCGGTCATCGTGCGGAAGAACCCGTCCTGCAGGTCATCCTTTCGGTCAAAGTCCACCACCGGGGCCTGGCTCCCTGCAACAAGTTCAGGCCCGTCGGGCCACCAGCGCCGGAGGTAGCCGGGACTTGCCACCGCACGGTACCGCAGGGAACCCAGCGGTTCCACACTGCAGCCCTGGACCGGTTCCGGCGTTGCGGTAACCGCGGCCATCACCGATCCGGTCCGCAGGAGCTGGGTGGAATGCTGCTCGTCCTCCCTGCGCAGTTCGAAGCAAGCGCCGAGGTCCGGCGGAAGATTTGCCAGCGCAGGCATGAACCAGGTGGAGAGTGAGTCCGCGTTCACCACCAAGGGAATGGGCGCCGTCGGGCGGTCCCTGCTCTCGCCGAGCTCCTGCTGGGCGTCCCATTCGAGCTGCCGGACCTGCCGGGCGAACCGCAGGATGGCTTCTCCGGCTGTTGTGGGGCGGACGGGGTTGGTGCGCTGCAACAGGATCTGGCCGGCCGCGTCCTCCATCGCCTTGAGACGCTGGGAAATGGCCGACGGCGTGACGTACAGGCTGCGGGCCGCCGCCTCGAGCGTCCCCTCGTCCACGACGGCCGCGAAGGTCCGGAGCTGCTCGAACTGGAACATCTTCATTAGCTTTCCTTAATAGAGCTTAGAATATTT
This sequence comes from Pseudarthrobacter sp. MDT3-1, assembly GCF_054510755.1. Lineage (NCBI taxonomy): Bacteria > Bacillati > Actinomycetota > Actinomycetes > Micrococcales > Micrococcaceae > Pseudarthrobacter > Pseudarthrobacter sp. MDT3-1. The sequence continues at coordinate 181,912 of NZ_JBTNDX010000004.1, forward strand.
AGCTGGAGTAATCCTATGTCCGCCCGTACGTTGGAGGATATGGATCTGACTGCATTTCTAGGCCCCGCCGCGCTGGGCTTCGGCACGGGCCTCGCCCTCATCGTGGCCATCGGCAGCCAGAACGCTTTTGTCCTCCGGCAGGGCATCCGCGGCGAGCATGTGGCCGCCGTCGTCCTGGTCTGCAGCGTCTCCGATGCGCTGCTCATCGCTGCGGGCATCGCCGGAGTGGGGGCGCTGCTCCAGTCGAGTCCCGTGATCGTAGACGTGGTCAGATTTGCCGGCGCCGCCTTCCTGGTGGGCTACGGCGCTATGGCGGCGCGCCGGGCGGTTCGTCCTGGAGCACTAACGGCGTCGGGGCGGCAGCCCGCCGTCGGCCTCGGCGCCGCCATCAGCACGGTACTGGCCCTGACGTGGCTCAACCCGCATGTCTACCTGGACACTGTGCTGCTGCTCGGATCGGTGGCCAACCAGCAGGCACAGGATTTGCGTTGGTGGTTCGGGGGCGGAGCCATCGCCGCCAGCATCGCCTGGTTCAGTGCGCTCGGGTTCGGTGCCAGGGTCCTCCGGCCGTTCTTCGCGCGGCCCTCCTCGTGGCGCATCCTGGACGGACTCGTCGCTGCGGTCATGCTCACGCTGGGTGTGCGCCTGGCTGTCGGTGCATGACGTCGTCGTTTCTTGGCGCGAACGGACACTGTGGGCCCGTCACAGCGCAAGAGCAGGGCTATATCTGCCCGTTCGCGCAAAGCTTCAGGGAGAACTCAGGACAGGCGCACGCGCAGCAGCTCCGGGACCTCGTCCGCCTCACGCAACCCGGAAGTGCCGCGCATCGTGACACGCACGGCGTGGGCAACCACGGCCCCCAGCCCGCCGTCGTCGGGCGCCGATTCTTGCATCACCGCGTCCCGCACCCTGCGCTGTTCCGTGGAGCCGGTGCCGCGGGCAATGATGTCCTCGATGCCCTGCCGGGCCAGGGAAAGTTCGTCCTGCTCGGCGAGGACCGGAGCCAAATAGTCCACCAAGGATCGCACCACGTCGACGGCCGGCGCCGGCCTGAACGTGCCAAAATCCAGCAACTCACCGTTCAGGCCACTGCTGCTCGCCTGCCATGCCGCCATCCGCAGCAGCACCGTGGGCACCGGCGCCGGCTCCACGCCGTCGCGCCATTCACGGCTGGCCGATTCGACCAAGGCCCGCACCAGCACCGCGATCAGGGCAGCGTCCTCGGCGCGGAGGCAAACGTCGGCCACCCGGACCTCAACCGTGGGGTGGTTCCGGGACAGTCGGGCGTCAAAGTAGATCATGCCTTCATCCAGCAGCACGCCACTGTCCAGCAGACGCGTGACCACCCTCCGATATGCGGAGTACGTGCTGAAAATGGCCGAAGGGCCGGACATAGGCCAGCGGTTCCAGGCCTGGGTTCGGTAGCTCTCGAACCCTGTGGGCATCCCGTTCCAGAACGGCGAATTTGCGCTCACTGCCGTGAGCACTGCCAGCTTGTCCCGGATCCTGTCCAGCACTGCCACGCCCTCGTCCTTGGATTCGATGAACGTGTGGACGTGGAAGCCGCAGGTCAGCTGCTCCTGCGCGGTCAGGCCGAAGCGTTCCAGCATCCGGGCATAGCGGGCGTCCGGAGTGGTGTGGCTCGCAAGGCCAAACGGAGAAGTGGCCAGCGCAGCGACCCTGGCACCGTTCTTGATGGCCGCCTGGTCCGCCAGCAGCCGGCCGGCCCGGATCTGCTGCAGCAGTTCTGCGTACTCGAGGCAGGGACGGGTCTGGGTCTCGATCTGCTCAAGCTTCAGCTCGGCAGTCAGGCCAGTCCAGTCGTCGTGAGCGGTTTTTTCCTTGGCTGCCAGCGCATAGGGACGTTCCGGGGCGTCGTCGGCTGCCATCCGGCGGCCAGCCAACATCGCATCCGCGAGGGCAAGCGGCTCCCCCGTGTCCGGATCAACGATCAGGAGCTCTTCCTCGACGCCGAATGTACGCATTCTTATATTGTGCTGCAACGCCCGCCAGGTTGACCCGGTTACTGCCGATCATGACGAAGCGCGAACCGGCAGATAAAGCGCTCAAATCCGCCTCTGGGGGTCGTTATCTGCCAGTTCGCGCCAGGCGGAGGGCCGCAAGTGTACGTTCGCGTTAGTCCTGGAAGTACTCCACCTTGGCGCCGATGGTGTTGAGCCGTTCCGCCAGGTCTTCGTAGCCGCGCTCGATCACGTAGATATTCCGCAGCTCCGAAACACCCCGCGCCGCGAGCATGGCCAGCAAAAGGCAGGCGGCGGGGCGGAGCGCCGGCGGGCAGCCCACCTCGGCGGCCCGCCACTTCGTGGGGCCGTTGACGTAGATCCGGTGCGGGTCCAGCAGTTGCACCTGGGCGCCGAGCCGGTTGAGTTCGGTGAGGTAGATGGCCCGGTTCTCGTAGACCCAGTCGTGGATCATGGTCTGGCCGTCGGCGTTGGCGGCGATGACCGCGAAAAACGGCAGGTTGTCGATGTTCAGGCCCGGGAACGGCATCGGGTGGATCTTGTCCTCCGGCGCCCGCAGCTCGGACGGCTTGGTGGTCACGTCCACCAGCCGGGTGCGGCCGTTGCGCGCCACGTACTCGCCGGAAATCTCCAGCTGCTGGCCCATCTGCTCCAGCGTGGCCAGTTCGATCTCCATGAACTCGATGGGCACGCGGCGGATGGTCACCTCTGAGTTGGTGACGATCCCGGCGGTGATAAGGCTCATGGCCTCAATGGGGTCCTCGGACGGGAAATACTCAATGTCGACGTCGATGAGCGGCTGCCCGGTGATCTTCAGTGTGGTGGTGCCCACGCCGTCGATCTTCACGCCCAGCATCTCGAGGTAGAAGCAGAGGTCCTGGACCATGTAGTTGGGGCTGGCGTTGCGGATGACGGTGGTGCCACGGCGGTGCGCCGCTGCCATGATCGCGTTCTCGGTGACAGTGTCCCCGCGCTCGGTCAACACAAAGGACCGGTCGTGAGTGTCCGGCGGCGGAGCCTGCACGGCGTAGAAACCGGCAGTGGCTTCCACGGAGAGCCCGAACTGGCGCAACGCCTGCATGTGGGGCTCCACGGTGCGGGTACCTAGATCGCAACCGCCGGCATAAGGCAAGCGGTATTCCGCGGATTCGTCCAGGAGCGGGCCCAGGAGCATGATCACGCTGCGCGTGCGGCGCGCCGCGTCCACATCCATGGCTTCAAGGTCCAGGACGGCGGGGCGGCGGAGCTGGAGGTCGGTGTCGTTGAGCCACGTGCATTCGACGCCGATGCTGGTCAGGACCTCCACGATCCGGTTGACCTCTTCGATCCGGGCGAGCCGGCGCAGGACCGTGGTGCCGCGGTTGATCAGGCTGGCGCACAGCAGCGCCACACCGGCGTTCTTACTGCTGTTGACATCCACCGCACCGGACAAGGTGCGGCCGCCTTCGATCCGCAGGTGCGTCATCTGCGGTTTGCCTACTTTGACGATGCTGCGGTCGAAGATCGTTTCGAGCCGCTGGATCATCTTGAGGCTGAGGTTCTGCTTGCCCTGTTCCATCCGGGCGACGGCGCTTTGGCTGGTTCCCAGCGCGGCGGCGAGCTGGCCTTGGGTCCAGCCCTTCTCGGTCCGGGCATCCTTGAGCGTGGCGGCGATGTGCTCGGCAGTTTCCTGAGTCATAACAAAAAAATATCACAAATGAGCTATTTTATGGGATGCGAATCGGAGTGGCGCCTGAAATCCCAGCAAATACCCGATTCATGAGATAGCAGCTCCTTGATGATTGTCCTTGACCAGCCACTCGCTCGGCGGGAGACTGAAACATCGGGTTCACCCGATAACGGAAGAATGCCCTGCAGGAGGCCTGCCATGTATGGGAATGCGGCTACAGCATCCCGTGCTTTAGCGTGTGCCATCTTGTGCCTGCTCATGGCCCTTTGCGGGCTTATCGTGGCGCCGGCGTCCGTGGCCGCCCCTTCACCGGGCGAGGGCGCCGAGCAAGCACTGGGTAACGATGTCTCGTGGCCTCAGTGCAACAAGGCGCTTCCCGCCGCTTCAGCTTTCGGGATCGTGGGCGTCAACAATGGCCTGGCCAGCACCACTAACCCCTGCCTCGCCGAACTGCTCCGCTGGGCCAAAGCCATCACGGTGAACCCGACCGACCAGCCGTCCGTGGCCCTTTACGTCAACACCGCCAACCCGGGGCACGCTGGCTCCTGGTGGCCCACCAGTAACAACTACCCCGCAGCCCAAGCTGTATCCAACCCCTACGGCACCTGCAAGGACAAGGACGTTGCCCCGGCGTGCGCATACATGTACGGCTACGCCAAGGCCTACGACGACGCCTACATCCGCGGCATCAGCAGCCCCTCGGACTACCTGTGGTGGCTCGATGTTGAAACAGGCAACAGCTGGTCCCTCGACAAGAGTGCCAACCGTGCCGTCCTGGAAGGTATGACCGACTTATTTCACAGCATCGGCGCCGACGTCGGCATCTACTCCTCGGCCTATCAATGGGGACAGATCGTGGGCACCGTCAGCAACTCCAGCAACCTTTATGCCCTGCCCAGCTGGCTGGCAGGCGCCCGCACGGCCTTCGGAGCCACGGCCAACTGCTCGAATGCGCCGCTAACCCCCGGCGGCACAGTCACCCTGACCCAGTTCGTCTCCAGGGGCTTCGACTACGACCACTCGTGCATTTAGCAAGCACAGCGCGGCGTAGCCAGAATCCAGAAGCATGGCCCGCCCGGACTAACGCCAGACGAAGTTCCAGGTCCCCATTACAGCCGCGGAAACCACCGCAGCCGCTGCGATCAGCACGCCGCCCGCCAGCACCCAGGCATCCAGCCGCGAATACGTGGATTCCCGCGCCCACGTCCTATGCCCCGCGCCAAAACCGCGCGCTTCCATGGTGATGGCCAGCCGGGACGCCCGGCGGATGGCCTGGACCAGGAGCCCGAAGCTCTGCCCGAGGGTGGCCCGCAGCCGTTGCAGCGGGCTGCCCTGCGAGCCGACTCCGCGGGCCCGCCGCGCCATGCCGATGGTCTGCCACTCCTCGGCCATAAGTCCCACGAGCCGCATCGCTGCCAGCGTGCCAAGGACAAAACGGTGCGGCAGCCGGGCCTTCTGGGCCAGCGCATCGGCGAGGTCGGTGGGATCTGTGCAGGTCATGAGCAGGATCGCCGGCAGGGCAATCGCGAGCCCGCGCAGCATAAAACCGATTCCCAGCTGCAGGGAACCCTCGCTGATGGACCAGATCCCGACGTCGAGCAGCACAGCGCCGCTGTCCGCCGCGACGATCGCCGTGCTCCAGCCGCCCAGGGCTGCCGCGAGGATGAGCGGCCAGCCGCGCTGCCACAAGAGGCGCAGCGTGAGGCCAGCCAACGGAAAGAGCGCCAGTTCCGCCGCAAGCGCCACCGAGGCAGACACCCAGTCGATGGAGAGCGCCAGCACCAGGGTGATGAGGAAGACGACGGCGAACTTGGCCAGCGGGTTGGCGCGCGTCAGCAGCCCGTGGTTGTTGCGGAGGGTCAGGGCATCCCTCATGCCGCACCTGCTTCCTGGCGGGCGCCGCCGCGCGAGGCCGGGCCCAGCCGCAGTTCGGCCCCGCCCAGGACGGCGCTGAATTCCTGGTCGTGGGTCACGGAAACCACTGAGGTCCCGGCGTCGAGCAGTTCCGAGAGGAACGATGCGAGCTCGGCCCAGGTGTTGGCATCCTGGCCGAACGTCGGCTCGTCGAGCACCAGCACACGAGGGTGGGCCGCGAGGACGGTGGCCACCGACAGGCGCCGCTTTTCGCCACCGGACAGCGTGTACGGATTGGCGTCCACCAGGTGCGTCAGGCGCAGCCGTTCCAGCAGCTCATCAACCCGTTCCTCGCCATGTCCCAGATGCCGCGGACCGAACATCAGCTCGTCCAGCACACGGCCGGTGACAAACTGGTGCTCAGGCTCCTGGAAGACGGTTCCGATGCGGGAAATCAGCTGGTTGGCTTTCCATTTGAAGGGATCGATCCCGGCCCCCTCGGAGAGCTCGACGGCGGCCGACACCTTTCCCGCCACCGGCGCAAGAAGTCCGGCGAGCGTCAGCGCAAACGTTGACTTTCCGGCGCCGTTGGGCCCCGTGACGGTGAGTGCCTGGCCGGAACGGACCAGGGCCGTGATGCCCTGCTGCACCGGTACGGGCGGGATCGTCCGGAAGCCGCGGCGCCGCGGACGCTCGCGGGAGACGGCAAGGTCCTCGGCCGCCAGCAGCAGGTCACCTGAGCCTGCGGACACGCGGCGGCGGGTTGCCGGAACATAGCCCGGCACCCAGACACCCGCGCCGATCAGCATGTCCCGCGCCTCCACAAGCACCTGGTCCGGCGGCCCGTCCAGCAGGACTGCGGACGTAGCGGGGGAAGCAGCGGAACCCGCTGCCGAGCCCGGCTGCAGCACCACAATCCGGTCCACCAGGTCCTTCCAGACGGACACACGGTGTTCCACCACAACGAGGGTGGCTCCGGTTTTGTCCAGGCAGCGGCCCACGGCGTCGCGGACTTCCAGCACGCCGGCGGGATCCAGGTTCGCGGTGGGCTCATCCAGCAGGATCAGCCCGGGCCGCATCGCGAGGATCCCGGCCAGCGCCAGGCGCTGCTTCTGCCCGCCGGACAGGGCCGACGTCGGGTGGTCCAGCGGGAGCCCGCCGGCGTTCAAACCGCCGCCCCCGGCACTTCGCAGCCCGACGTCGTCGAGCGCTTCATGGACGCGGCGCCAGATCTCGTCCCGCGGAACGGCGAGGTTCTCGGCGCCGAAGGCGACGTCGTCGCCCAGGCGCGAAAGAACCACCTGCGTTTCCGGATCCTGCTGCATCAGTCCCGAGCGGCCGCGCTGCCCGCGCGGCACCACACCGTCGATCAGCAGCGAACCGGTTTCGTCGGCGTCGTCCCCTTCATCCCCCAGCACTCCTGCGAGCGCATGCAGCAGCGTTGACTTGCCCGCGCCCGATGGGCCCAGCAGCAGCACCCGCTCGCCGGGAGCGATGTCGAGGTCGAGCCCCCGGACGGCGGGGGCGGAACGTCCGGCATGCCACCAGCCCCAGCCACGGGCGGACACCGCGGCGGGGCGTACTCCGGAAGCGCCGGCGTCGGAAGCGGTCATCAGTTGAAGACGGGCTCCGAAGCTGCCTTCCGGGATGCGAACGAGCTCAGCACGCCGGTCCTGGCCAGGCCGCGGGTGGCGATCCAGGACAGCGCGCCCGCAATCACCGCGCCGGAGATGGTGCAGAACGCGATGTACGCGAGCTTGTCGGCGGGCTCGTAGGCGATGTTCCAGCCCCACGGCAGGAACGAGTCATTGAGGCCGCAGAACAGGCCCGCGCCGGCACCGGCCAGCAGCGCGGCGATGAGGTTGTACTTCTGGTGCAGGAAGGACTTGAACCGGAAGTTGCCGTACACCAGCAGGAAGAACACCAGTTCGGCGCCCAGGCCCTGGAGGAGTCCGGAGATCAGCACGGTGGCGCCGTACTGCGAGCCCATGATGAGTTCGCCGGTGGCGGCCACCGCTTCGCAGAAGAGCGCCGCGCCGGGTTTGCGGATGATGAGCATGCCCAGCACTGCCGGGATCATCCAGCCACCGGCGATCAGGCCGGTCAGCGGGGGGTAAACGGCGTTCATGGGGGCGGAGACGATGCCGGCGCCCTGGGACCAGGCCCAGAAGATCACGCCGCCGGTGATGGCGATGAGCGCCGCCACCACGATGTCCACAACACGCCAGGTATTGCCGGTCTTTTTGATTGCTGCAGTTGTCATTTTGGTCCTCCTGAGGAACAGGAGGGGAAAGTGCCCCGGCGTGCGGCGCTGCCGCCGTTTCCGGACACTTCGAGAACTCGACTCCCTTGCGCCGGTACTAACCGGATCAGGTTCGAGGGTCTGCGGCTGTCCGCACTCTCAGCGCCCACCTGCGGTTCCCTGGCAATGCCAGTGATGTCCGACGGCGGCGCTCCCCTGTCGTAATAAATCTGCCCTGATGGGCGTGCTCCAGTTTACACCGCGGGCGGGGTAGATTGTGGGCCATGACTGCCAACAACCCGACTGTGACTGCGTTCAATCCCGATTCGACAGTGCCCCAGCCGGCGGGGCTGCTTGAGGCCCTGATTGCCCGGGTCGAAGCCGAGATCAACGAGCTGCAGTTTCCGCATTTCAGCAAGGACGACTCCCTCAACCTCGGGCTGCTCCTGGTGGAGCTGGGCAAGAGCCGGAAGCTGCCCATCGCGATCGACATCACCAAGGGTGACCAGGTCCTGTTCCACGTGGCCTTGGACGGCGCCACCCCGGACAACGAGCACTGGGTCCGGGCCAAGCAGCGCACCGCCGCCAGGTATGAGATCCCGTCGCTGCTGGCGGGCCTCCGCGGCAGGCTGCACGGCGGCCGGATCGAGGACCACGGCTGGTTCGACGAGTCCACCTATGCCCCGCACGGCGGCTGCTTCCCGGTCTACGTCACCGGTGTGGGTGCAGTGGCCACGGTAACGGTCTCGGGCCTGCCCCAGCAACAGGACCATGATCTCGTGGTGGAGGCCCTGCGGGAGATTCTGGAGTCCATGCATGCGGGTTAGGCTAAAGACAATCCCGGATCCGCTCAAAAGGAGTTCAACGAATGAACCTGTTCATCAAGCTGCTCGGCACTGCAATCAGCCTCGGCGCCGGATTCGTCGGCACCAAGATGGTCAATACCGTATGGGAAAAGTCCACCGGCCGGAAGCCCCCGACCGGCAGGGATGAAGACACCCCCACGAGCCTTCGCTCGGCGCTGACGTTCGCGCTCATCTCGGCCTCGGTCAGCACTATCATCCAGGTGCTCGCCAACCGCGGCACGCAGCGGGCCATCACCCGCTTCGCCAAGTCCCAGGACATCGTCTGACCGCATCACCATCCCCTGAGTTTCACCGTCCAGCTAATCGGTTCAAACCGGCCGAGATGCCCGCAGTATCTGGAAGGTGAACTCACAAGGGACGCTGGGGGCTGCGCGTGACGCTCAGTCCCGCCGGCCGCCGTCAGACGCTTCATCCCTGGACGACTCATCCCGGGCCGACTGGGCCGCCTTCTGAACCACGGCCTCGAGTTCATCGGAGCTGAGCAGCTCGCGGTGCAGGTGTTTGGTGCGGTACCCGGCGCGGCCCACCATATGGGCGGAAATCGGCACCGTCAGCAGCTGGAAAATCCAGGCCACCAGCAGCACCGGCCACACCCACCAGCTGCGCAGCTGCAGGCCGATCGCCGCCAGGAGCAGGAACAGACCCAGCACCTGGGGCTTGGTGGCCGCGTGCATGCGGCTCAGCAGATCCGGGAAGCGGAGCAGGCCCACAGCGGCGGCGAGCGACATAAGGGCACCCACCACCAGGAACACCGCCGAGACGGTGTCGATGACATTGTCAACCACGCTGGCCTCAGGATTCATTGGCTTGCTCCCGCCGGTCGGCCACGAAGCGCGCAACGGTCACCGAACCGATGAAGCCAACCACGGACAGCGCCACCAGCAGCATCAGGTTGTTCAGGTGCCGGTTAACGGCCATGTCGATGCACAGGGCAGCGCCGAGGATTGCGAGCAGGACGTCGGAGGCCAGCACCCGGTCCAGCAGCGACGGGCCGCGGGAGATCCTGATGATGGCTCCTGCCGCCGCCAGCGAAAGAATGACTGCCGTGACAGCCAGGACGGTCTGCATCATGCTGCGGCCTCCTGCCGGATTGCTTCGAGTTCTTCGCGGGTGCCCATGATCCTGATCAGGCCCGCTTCGATGGAGCGGACTTCCTTGCGCAGGCTTTCCACTTCTTCCGGGCTGCTGACGTTGAGCGCGTGGAGGTAGAGGGTGGACGTTGACCGGTCCACTTCCACCACCAGGGAGCCCGGGATCAGCGAGATCACGTGCCCGGTGGCGGTGACCATCAGGTCCTGGTGGCTCCGCAACGGAACAGCGACGACGGCGTTGATGACCCGCGGGCCGCGGACCGCCGCCAGGTACATGACCTCGACGCTGGCTGCCGCCACCCTGCCCAGGAAACGCAGGGCAAATGGCACTGCATAAAGAATGTTGAACCGGCCGCTGAGTTCCACCGGCGGCAGATAGAATATCCGGGCCACGAGCACCGCCAGCAACGCGCCGAAGAGCAGGTTGCCGGGGCTGAAGTCCTGCCACAGGGCGCCCCAGACAAGCACCAGCCATACCAGCAGGGGCAGTTCCTGGCGGAGGGAAATCCGGCGGCGGCTCATTTGCCCCCACCGTTTTTCAGGGCCAGCGGGGGAACGTCCGTGTCCTCGCCCAGCACGGCCTGGATGTAGGCGGACCGGTCCAGCATTTCGTGGGCGGCCTGGTCCGAGACTGTGAACAGCGGGCCCGCGAAAACAGTGAGCGAGACGCCCAGGACCACCAGGCCCAGGGTTGAGCCCACCATGGTGCGGGGCAGCAGCGTGACGTTCTTGCGGCCGGCCCGGCTGCCGGTGTCCGAATCCTCCGGCTCGGCCAGCAGGACGGGGTCCGGGTGCTCGGCGTCCGAGGGCTTGCGCCAGAAGGCGCGGTTCCAGACGCGCGCGACGGCCAGCAGGGTCAGGAGGCTGGTGACCACACCGCCGATCACCAGGGCGTAGGCCAGGGGTGTGCCCAGTTCGATGCCCGCCTGGATGAGCCCCACTTTCCCCAGGAAACCGGAGAACGGCGGGATCCCGGCAAGGTTCATGGCGGGGATAAAGAACAGCAGGGCCAGGATGGGTGACAGCTTGGCGAGGCCCGCCAGCCGGTCCACGGATGAACTGCCGCCACGGCGTTCAATCAGCCCGGTGACCAGGAACAAGCTTGTTTGGATGGTGATGTGGTGGGCCACGTAGAACACGGCGGCACCCAGTCCGGCCACCGAAGACATGGCCAGGCCGAACACCATGTATCCGATGTGGCTGACCAAGGTGAAGGACAGCAGACGCTTGATGTCGCTCTGGGCCAGGGCGCCCAGGATTCCCACCACCATGGTCAGCAGCGCCGCCACCATCAGCGGCGTGTCCAGGCTGTCACCGGGAAACAGCAGGGTTTCGGTACGCACCATCGCATAGACGCCCACCTTGGTCAGCAGGCCCGCGAACACGGCCGTGACCGGCGCAGGGGCGGTGGGATAGGAGTCCGGCAGCCAGAAGGACAACGGAAAAACGGCCGCCTTGATGCCGAAGGCCACCAGGAGCATGACATGGAGCAGGGTGCGGGTTCCTTCGTCCAGGTCCGCGAGCTTGACGGCGAGATCGGCCATGTTCACGGTGCCGGTGGCCCCGTAAACCATGGCGATGGAGATCAGGAACAGCACCGAGGACACCACGGACACCACCACGTAGGTGACGCCGGCGCGGATGCGGGGGCCGGTCCCACCCAGGGTCATCAGGACATAGCTTGCCGTCAGCAGGATTTCGAAGCCGACATAGAGGTTGAAAAGATCCCCGGACAGGAACGCGTTGGACACTCCGGCCACAAGGATGAGGTAGGTGGGGTGGAAGATCGACACCGGGGCGTCCCGGTCGCCGTCGGCCATTCCCTGCCCGGTGGCGTAGACCAACACAGCGAGGCTAATGGCCGACGACACCACGAGCATGAGGGACGAGAACTGGTCCACCACCATCGTGATGCCCCACGGCGGCAGCCAGCCACCGATGTTCACGGCAGCCGTTCCGCCGTCCCACACCGACGCCAGCAGCAGGCACTCCAGCAGGAGCGTCAGGGACAGCACGCCGATGCTCACCGCGCGCTGCGCGCGGGAGTGCCGGATCAGCAGGAAGGCCAGGGCGGCACCGAGGATGGGAAGTACGACGGCGAGCGGGGCAAAGCTTGCCATGTTCACTTCACACCTCCTTCGGGACCAGGGGTTACGTTCTGCGAGCCGGGTTGCTCTTCGGCGGCGGCGTCCCAGGCAGAAATCTCCTTGGCACCGGCGGTGACGGAACCGGCCTCATCCGGGCCGTCCGCCGCCGTGGGGTGATCTGAGACCGTGCTCCCGTCGCCGCCCAGCATGGTTAGGGGAAACTCGGAAGTTTCGGCCGGGATCGGGGTGTCGTCCTCGGCGTCGAAGCGGGGCGTCTCGGCGACGCGGAGGTCCTCGATGTCGTCCTGGATCTCGTCCTGGCGGGCCAGGACCCACGTGCGGTAGATGATGCCGAGCATAAAGGCCGTCACGGCGAAGGAGATCACGATCGACGTGAGGATCAGGGCCTGCGGCAGCGGGTCCGCGTACTCATGCGCGCCGGTGGCCTTGTTGTACAGGGGCGCCAGGCCGGCATAGCCGCCGGTGGCCAGGATCAGCAGGTTGGTGGCGTTGGCCAGCAGCATCAGCCCGAGCAGCACCCGGGTGAGGCTGCGTTCCAGGATCAGGTAGATGCCGCACGCATACAGGGCACCCATCACGGTCAGCAGGGTCAGGTTGACGCTCATCCTTGGCCCCTCGCGGTGGTTTCGGCGGGGACACCCACGGGTTCCTCGGCGTGCACGTCGGCCTGCACCTCGGTAGCGGCAGGAGCGTCGTCCGCTGGCGCGTCCTCGGCAGGCGCAGTTCTTTGCTCTTCAAAGTGTTCGTCGATCTCGGAGCCCAGGCTGCGCAGGACGTCCAGCACCAGGCCGATCACCACGATGTAGACGCCGATGTCGAAGATGGTGGATGTGACGAACTTGATGTCCCCGAACACCGGAAGCCAGAGTTCGATGATGGCGGTCTGGAATACCTGGCCGCCCAGCAGCAGCGGCACCACACCGGACGCCGCCGCAGTGGCGAGCCCGATCCCAAGCAGCGTTCCGGCGCCGACGGGCGTGGCCTCGCGCAGTTCGAACCGGCCGCCGGCCAGGTAGCGGATGGCCAGGGCAAGTCCGGCAGTCAGGCCGCCGGCGAAGCCGCCGCCGGGCAGGTTATGGCCGGCCAGGAGGAGGTAGAGCGAGAAGATGATCAGGGAGTGGAAGATCAGCCGCGTGACCACTTCAAAGATGATGGAACGCCGTTCCGGTGCCAGCGTGCGCCCCGCCACGATCCAGGCGTCCCGGGCGGAGGCGGCGAATTTGCGGCTGATGGCCAGGGCCGCGGCTTCCCGCGACCCGGGATCCACAGCGACCTGGCGGCCGACGCTGCCCTCGGCAATAGTTTCAGAGACCCTGGTCCGGTCGCCGCGGCCGCGGACGAAGATGAGGCTGGCAACACCTGTGGCGGCCAGGGCAAGGACGGATATTTCACCGAAAGTGTCCCAGGCGCGGATGTCCACCAGGGTCACGTTGACGATGTTCAGCCCGCCGCCGCCTTCATAGGCAAGACGCGGGAATTCCAGGGACACTGGGACGGCCACCCGGGCGCCCATGGCGTGGATGGCGGCGAAGACCATGGTGACGCCGAACGCCGCCCCGATGATCACGCGGATCACCCGGTACTTGCCGCCGGTCCGGTCGCGGAGTTCCGCGGGCAGGCTGCGCATGGCCAGGACAAAGGCCACCAGGATGATGGTTTCCACAAGCATCTGCGTGAGGGCCAGGTCCGGCGCGCCCTGGAGCGCGAACATCAGGGCGATCCCGTATCCGGTGACGGACACCATCAGCACAGCGAGGAACCGTTTGTTGGCCTTGACCGCGGCCAGCGCGCCGATCACAATTCCCGCCCCGACCACGGGCTGCAGCGGCGAGTAGGGATCGATGAAGTACAGGTTGTCCGGAAGCGGCTTGCCCGCCAGCACCATGGCGGTCAGCGGCAGCGCAAACGCCATCGTGAGGATCACGGCGAGGTAGAAGTACAGGGAACCACGCTGCGTGCGGCCCGTAATCCAGACCGCAGTGTCGTCCAGGGCGCCGATGGTGAGCTGGTACATGCGGTCGCCGTCGATCCAGCCGGGAACGCGGGACTGCGCGCGGGCCACCAGGTTCCGTCCGAAGTACATCGCCAGGCCCAGGGCAAACGTGAGGGCGGTCAGTCCCAGGGCGGGGGTGAAACCGTGCCACAGCGCAAGGTGGCCGGCCTGCTCGGCCGGTGTGCCGGCGCCGGACGCGGTGGAGGCGAACAGCGCGGCGTAGGGCTGGACCCAGGCGTCCACCGACGCCGGCCAGAGGCCGTAGACGATGCTGAGGACGCTGAGGACGGCCGGGGCCGCCAGGAAGGAAGGCTTGACCGCCTTGAACATTGTCCGCTCAATCCCGGGCTTCACCGCGAACGCTCCCCACATAAAGCGTGCGCTGTAGGCGAACGTGAGAACGGACCCGAGGACGATGCCCACGAGCACCACCATGCTCCAGGCCTCGCCGCCGGAAGCGTGGTGGACAAAGGCTTCAAGGACTGATTCCTTGGCCACAAATCCGGCGAGCAGCGGGACGCCGGCCATCGAGGCGGCACCGATGCCAGCCACAATTCCGAGCGCCCGGGACTGCCGGAACACGCCGGAAAGCTGGCGCACATCGCGGGTACCGGCCTGGTGGTCGATGATGCCCACCACCAGGAACAGGGTGGCCTTGAACAATCCGTGGGCGAGGAGCATCGCGAGGCCGGCGAGGGCCGCGTCCGGCGTGCCCAGCCCCACAACCATGGTCAGGAAACCCAGCTGGCTGACCGTGCCGTAGGCCAGGATGAGCTTGATGTCGGTCTGCCGGAGCGCCCGGTAGCCGCCAACCAGCATGGTGGCCAGGCCCAGGCCCAGCACAATGGACTGCCAGTAGGCGGTGTCGGAAAATCCCGGGGCCAGCCGCGCCACCAGGTAGATCCCGGCCTTCACCATCGCCGCGGCGTGGAGGTACGCGCTCACCGGGGTGGGGGCCGCCATGGCTCCCGGAAGCCAGAAGTGGAAGGGAACCAGCGCGGACTTGCTGATGGCGCCCGCCAGGATAAGTACGACGGCGGCGGCCACGATTCCTCCGGAAGGTCCGCTGATCAGGGTGGGAGCCTGCGCCAGGATCGCCGAAATCCGGTACGTGCCGGCACTGTGGCCCAGCATAATCAGGCCCACCAGCATGGCCAGCCCGCCCGCTGTGGTGACCATCAAAGCTTGCAGCGCAGAACGGCGGGCCGCCAGCCTGGTGCGGGCGAAGCCGATCAGCAGGTAGGACAGGATGGTGGTGAGTTCCCAGAAAATGAACATCAGAAGAAGATCGTCAGCGATCACCAAGCCGAACATCACTCCCGCGAAGGCGAGGAACTGGGCGCCGAAGCCTCCGAGGTCCTGGTCCTTGAGGCTGAAGTACCGCGCGCAATAGACGAGCACCAAGGCGCCTATGCCCAGGATAAGGAGCGACATCACCCAGGCAAGGGGATCGAGCCGGAAGGCGAATTCAAGATCCAGCCCGGGGATCCACGGGAAGACTTCCGAGACCGCGCCGACGTCCGAGTACACGGCGCCGTGCTGGAACAGCAGCCAGCCAAACGAAACGGCAGGAACAGCGGCCAGCGCATAAAAAGCGTTGCGGCCCCATGCCCTGAAGAGAAACGGCGCCACGGCAGCCACCGCAAAGTGCACGGCAAGGACTGTGATCACTGGTAGCTCCGCAACGTCAGGGATTCGATTGTCAAAAGTCAGGGCAGGCGGTCATTCGTCAGGTTCGGTGGCCACAGTTTATCAAGGCACCACTGACACTTTTCCCGCACCGGACCGTGGGTCCCTGGAATTTCGCCGGTGTCCGGCGTACCATCTCCGCGATGTTCGCCAGGGGCGGATACGATTCAGCCTATGAACACCGCAAGCGCTCCTGAGGCCATGCAGCCGTCATCGGAACTCGCGTCCGGAACCCAGGCCACCGGCAAGGGCCGAGTCCTCGCCTGGGCCGCCTGGGACTGGGGATCTGCGGCCTTCAACGCGATCATGACCACCTTCGTTTTCACCGTCTACCTCACCTCCAATGCCTTCGGCGGCAAAGATCAGGCTTCGGCCGTTCTTGGCGGTGCGCTGGCCGTTGCGGGGATCGCCATCGCGCTGCTCGCTCCGGTGACCGGGCAGCGCTCGGACAACGGCGGGCGCCGCAAGCTGTGGCTGGGGGTCAACACGGCCGCCGTCGCCATCCTGACGGGCCTGTGCTTCTTTGTGTTCCCGCGGCCGGAGTTCCTGCTGCTGGGCGTTTCCCTGATCGCGCTGGGGAATGTGTTCTTTGAGTTCGCCGGGGTCAACTACAACGCCATGCTGGCCCAGATCTCCACCCCGAAAAACATCGGCAAGGTCAGCGGATTCGGCTGGGGCATGGGCTACCTGGGCGGCATTGTGGCCCTGCTGATTGTGCTGCAGCTGTTTGTGCAGCCGAGCTTCGACTGGTTCGGCGCCTCCACCGAAGACAGCCTGAACATCCGGCTGGTGGCCTTGTTCTCCGCCCTGTGGTTCTTCATCTTTGCCCTGCCGGTACTGTTCGCCGTCCCGGAACTGCCGCGGCCGGAGCGGGCCCAACCCCTGGGTTTCCTGGCCTCCTACGGCCTCCTCATCCGCCGGATCAAGGCAATCTACGCCACCAGCCCGCACACCATTTACTTCCTCCTGGCCAGCGCAGTGTTCCGGGACGGCCTCGCGGCCGTGTTCACCTTCGGCGGGATCATCGCGGCCGGCACGTTTGGCTTCGAATTGTCCCAGGTCATCTTCTTTGCCATCTTCGGCAATGTGGTGGCGGCCGTGGGCGCCATCATCGGCGGGTTCCTGGACGATCGTGTAGGGCCCAAGGCCGTGATCATGGGTTCCCTGGTGGGGCTGCTGGTCGCCGGGACCATGATCCTGGTCCTCGGCAACGAAAACTACATCTTCTTTGGCACGGCGTGGGCCGGCAGCACCACCTTCTGGGTCTTCGGGCTGTTCCTGTGCCTGTTTGTGGGGCCTGCCCAGTCCTCGTCGCGGGCATACCTGGCCCGGCTGGCACCCCACGGCGAATCCGGCGAGCTGTTCGGCCTTTACGCCACCACCGGGCGTGCCGTCAGCTTCCTCGCTCCGGCGCTGTTCACCCTGTTCATCACGCTGGCCACTCCCCTGGTTGCGCCCGGCGAGGCCCAGCGCTGGGGAATCCTGGGCATCATGGTGGTGCTGCTCGCCGGCCTGCTGGTCCTGCTCCCGGTAAAGTCGCCGGACAAGACCGCCATCGCCGTCGTTCCAGCCTCCTAGCGCGAACGGACACTTAAGCCCCACCCCCTTGAAGCGCGAACGGGCAGCAGATGACCTCAAATCCGGGGTCTGACGTCATCTGCTGCCCGCTCGCGCCGCCTTCGGCACCCCCGCCCGAAACCGGCCTGCAAAGACTAGGCTGGTGGTATGAACGTGGACGAGACTGACCTCCCCGGCCTGGGCCGGCGGAAGGACTTCATGACGACTTCCGGCCGCCGCATCGGCGTCGTGGAGCTGCGCGAGGGCACGATGGAACTCATCGTTTCCACTTGGGACGATCCCGACACCTGCCAGGCGTCGATTCCCCTGACCGGCGATGAGGCCGCCACCCTGGGTAACCTCCTGGGCGGGCAGCACCTTGCCATGAAGCTGACTGAAGAGCACCGGGAGATCCCGGGCATCGTGACCCGGCAGTTCTCCATCGCCCCGGAATCCCCGTTCCAGAACCAGCCCATGGGGAAGGCCTGCATCCGCACCCGCTGCGGAGTCTCGATCGTGGCGATCATGCGTGAAGGCGAAGTGCTCCCGTCGCCGGGACCCGACGTCGTACTTCACTCCGGTGACCTCCTCGTTGCAGTTGGAACGCAAGAAGGCCTCGATTCGGCGGCCGATATCCTGCGCAACGGCTGAGCGTCATGGACCCGCTGGCCCTGACCCTCATTGAACTGGGGGCCGTTGTGTTCTGCCTCGGCCTCCTGGCCAGGCTGGCCGGACGGATCGGAATGTCACCCATACCGCTCTACCTCGTTGGCGGACTCGCCTTCGGCGCAGGCGGCGTGGTCAAGCTCGAAGGTATGCAGGAATTCGCACATCTCTCCGGCGAAATTGGCGTGATCCTGCTGCTGCTTATGCTCGGATTGGAATATACGGCTGCCGAGCTTTTCACCGGTCTGCGCAGGTCCTGGCAGGCCGGTGTTCTTGACCTGGTCTTGAATTTCCTGCCGGGTGCGGCGCTGGCTTTCCTGCTGGGCTGGGGAACGGTGGGCGCCATGGTTATGGGCGGTGTCACGTACATATCGTCCTCAGGGATCGCCGCCAAGGTCATCACGGACCTGGGCCGGATCGGTAACCGCGAGACCCCCGTGGTGCTGTCCATCCTGGTGTTCGAGGACCTGGCCATGGCAGTGTACCTGCCCATCCTCACCGCCACCCTCGCGGGCGTGAGCTTCCTGGGCGGGCTCACTACGGTGGCAATCTCCCTGGCGGTGGTCACCGTCGTCTTAATGGTGGCACTGCGGCACGGCCACCGTGTATCAAAAGCGGTGCACAGCGAAAACTCCGAAGTATTCCTGCTCAACCTGCTCGGTGCCGCACTGCTGGTGGCTGGCCTCGCGTCCGCCATGCAGGTTTCGGCCGCAGTGGGCGCGTTTATGCTGGGCATCGCGATCTCGGGGGCTACCGCCCACAGCGCCACCCGGATCCTGGAACCGCTGCGGGATCTTTTTGCCGCCATCTTCTTTGTGGCATTCGGGCTCAACACAGACCCGTCGACCATCCCGCCGGTACTCGGCTGGGCTCTGATCCTGGCGGCCATCACTGCCACTACCAAGATGCTCACGGGCATCTGGGCTGCCAAGCGGGCCGGAATTGCACGCCCGGGCCGCTTCCGTGCAGGCGCCGCCCTGATAGCCCGCGGCGAGTTCTCCATCGTTATCGCCGGCCTGGCCGTGGCGTCGGGCGTGGTCCCGGACGATCTCGCCGCCCTGGCAACCGCCTACGTGCTGATCATGGCCGTCCTCGGGCCGCTGGCCGCGCGCTATGTGGAACCGGTGCTCAAGGCGTTCGGCGGGCCTGTCCGGTTGGCCGCGAAGGCGTAGGCCACCACACTCCCCGCACCGAGACGTGAGATCCCGGCGCTATAACGGACCGTTGGCGCCGAGACCTCACCCCTCGATCCGCCATCCCGCCCGAGCAAGGGAGTCCAGTACCCGGTGGGCGCACCCATCGAAGCCCCACTGGCGTACATGCCCGGCTGTGACAGTCACCGATGCCCAGCCGATGGCCGCGATGGACTCGTCCCGCCGAGCAAGTTCCCACCCAGTAGCGTCCTGCACCACGTACCTCAGCGCGGGTTCCGGCAGTCCGAGCCTTCCGATGGCCAGCCGCAGCCGGGTCTCCGGCGCGGAATCGGCCCCGACCCGGCACAGTTCCAGAGCCCGCCTGGCTTTCCGGATACCGCGGGCGCCCGGGGTGGAGTGGACCTGCTCAAGAAGGTCCCCGAGTGAACACAGCGCGTCCTTCTTAGGCCCGAAGCTCCTCGATTGGCTGCAGATGAAGTAGTCCGCCACCGCCACCAAATCCTCCAAGTCCAGGACCGCGGCCAAGTCCAGCCACGTCCGCGCAGGGCAGGTGACCGGGACGCCGTCGAGTTCCCCCACATACTGGCTGCGAAGGCCCAGCCGGTGACCGGATACCCCCTTGCGCACCGGCCGGGCGCCTCCGCCGATCTTCGCCAAGTGGATTTTCAGCTCGTTCTGAAGTGCCAAATGGCAGCGGGCAGCCCCACAGCAGCGCCGCGGTGGCCAGACAGCAGACGAGACCGGGAGGAAAGTGTGGCCAGCAATGCGCAGGTGCGGTGAAGAGGCTGCGACGCACCCCAGGGAACCCGTACTCCGCGGCTTGCCACGCGGAGATCGCTCCGCCATGCACGCGCAGCGGGGACGTCGGCGTGGACCTGCTCATGAAGGGTAAAGGAACGTCCAGCGAAGTGGTCCGGAAGAGGTGAGGGCTGCCGCATGACCCATTGTTGGCACAGCCGGGCTGCCCCAACCCGGTTATCCACAGAGTGGAGGAGTAGTGGTTCCCAAGCTGCCGCACCGAGAGGTTAGATCTCGGCGCCAAGACGGACGGTTAGAGCCGAGACCTCACCCCTCGATGGAAAAGGCTCAGACCTCGGTGCGGTGGAAGTTCAGGTGGCTGCGGCTGGCTGTCGGCCCGCGCTGGCCCTGGTAGCGGTTGCCGTATTCGCCGGAACCGTACGGGAACTCAGCAGCAGAGGTCAGCCGGAAAAAGCACAGCTGGCCGATCTTCATGCCGGGCCAGAGCTTGATGGGCAGCGTGGCCATGTTGGACAGCTCCAGCGTGACGTGGCCGGAAAACCCCGGATCAATGAACCCGGCCGTGGAGTGCGTCAGCAGGCCCAGACGGCCCAGGGACGACTTACCTTCCAACCGCGCAGCAATGTCGTCCGGCAACGTGACGGCCTCGTAGGTGGAACCAAGGACAAACTCGCCTGGGTGCAGGATGAACGGCTCACCGCTCTCCACCTCCACAAGCCGCGTCAGCTCGGGCTGCTCTTCGGCGGGGTCGATGTGCGCGTACTTATGGTTGTCGAAAAGTCGGAACAACCGGTCGATCCGCACGTCCACCGAGGATGGCTGGACCATCGCGGGATCGTACGGTTCGAGGACGATCCGTTGGGTGTCTAGTTCGGCACGAATGTCGCGGTCAGAGATCAGCACCGTCCCAAATTACTATGCGTTGTCCACAGCGCACACTTTTTCGTTGTTGCTGTCGCCTAGTGGGGCTAATGTTGCCTCAGCATGTCAGCCGCCGGATGGTCTCCCGGTTGGTACAACTGAACTGATCTGGGGTTGGTTTTGAATAAATTTGCGGCGCCCGCCGTTGTGGCCATGTTGTGCGCGCTCGCCCTCGTGTCCCCGGCCGCCGGCATGTATTCCGGCCCGCCGGAGAATGCGCCGTCCGTCCAGGCTGGTGCCTTTGGACCGCGCACGGTCACGTTGGGACCGTCGGGAACAGCGGACGACGGCGGCGCGCCCGACGTTGAGACCGGCACCGGTTCCCCGCTCGCCCCGGCCGTGGAACCGGTGATCACACCGGCATCACCCGCCGGAGAAGGCACGTCAGGGACCGCAGCGGCGCCGCCGACGGCGACGGTGGCTGCCCCCGAGACCGCCACGTCCGAACCAGTCGCGCCCGGGCCGCCCTCCCTGCCACCCCTCTGGGCCCCCGACGCCGAACTTGCCCAGAACAAATCTGCGGCTCCCGCCCCGCAGGCCCTCGCCACGGAATCCTTGGCCACCGAATCACTGGGCACCGAGGCCCTGGTGCCGGACAGCAACACGGCCGCCATCCTCACGGTTTTCAACGAAATCAACAACTACCGGGTGTCCAAGGGCCTGGCCCCGCTCAAGTACCACCCCACGGTGGCCGGCATGGCGCAGGAATGGTCCAACAGCATCGCGTCCCGGGACGTCATTGAGCACCGTGCCAGCTTCTGGACCGACCCCCGCGCCCTGAACCCCAACAACGGCGCCGGCGAGGTCATTGCCATCCGCACGGACCGCAACGCGGCGCAGTTGGTGGAGTGGTGGAAAGCCTCCGAGGGCCACAACGCCATGCTGCTAGACCCGCGCTTCAACGTCATGGGCGCCGGGATCTCCTACACGGACAATCTGTTCACCATCTGGGGCGTGGTGAACTTCTTCGGCTACACCACTCTCCCTGCCGGCACCGTCACGTCGCCCGGGGGCAGCTCCTCCGGCGGGGGCGCCTTCCCCCCTCCGCCGCCGACCATGTGCGACCCGGCCGTCAAACACATGCCGCCCACCCTGAATTTGAGCAGCGCGGCGATCAACAGTGCCGCTGACCTGGTGACCATCAACGCCTCAGGCCAGCTCATCAACCGCCCCTCCACCGGGAACAGGACCTTTGGTGCTGCCAAGGTCATCAGCTCCGGTTTCGGAACGGCCAAGGAAGTTTTCACCACGGACTGGGACCGCGACGGCGCCTATGACCTCCTGACGCAGTGGAACGACGGCCGGCTGACGCTCCACCCTGGACTTGCCAGTGGAGGGTTTGGGACGCTCGTCACGCTCGGTCAGTCCGGCTGGGCGACGTTGACGCTGGCCGTCGGCGGCTGGTGCGCCAACAACCGGCTCCCCCAACTGGTCGCCCTGGAGGGCACCAGCCTCTACCTCTACCCGAACGTGGGCCTGGCCGACATGTCCTCACGCACCCTTATGGCGACCGACGTGACGGCCAGGAAGCTGAGCATGGTGGATTATGACGCCGACGGTTTCCAGGATCTCCTGGCCATTAGGTCCGACGGCGGTGTGCAGCTTTACCGCGGAGCTGGCACTCCGGCGCCACGCGTCGAAGCCCGGCTCACCGTCACCACCGGCTGGCAAGACGTCACCGGGATCCGTCCGCTGCGCGACGTGACAGCCCTGAATTCCACGGGGGTCGCGCTCCGCCGGGCCAACGATGTGGTGCAGTACTGGGACCTGAGCAGCGGAAGCCTTGCGTCGCCGTCGAACATTACCGGCAGCTGGGCGGGCCAGCGGCTGGCGCAGTAGCCCTCAGGCGGCCGTCCGCACTTCCAGGACATCTTTGAGCCGTGCGAGCTGGGACACTTCGGCCCTGATGGTGCGCTGGATGCCGGTGTTCATCAGGCCCAGGAGGCCTTTGGGCTGGTACTCGAGGGCGAACCTGACGCGGGTGCCGGCCGGTTCGGTGCTGAGGTAGTAACCGCCGGTGGGCTGCGACGGTCCCGAGATCACACGGAACTGGATCTCGGCGCCCGGCCTGGCCTGCGTTATTTCGAAGTCGGCGGGGATTGTCCGTCCTGACCGGCCCGTGGTCGTCTGCCGGTAAACGGCGCCCTTGGTTCCGGCAGCACCGGACATCAAGCCGATGCTGCGGATGCCCTTGCGCCATAGGGGAAGGTTCATTCCGTCCACCAGGAACGCGTACACGGTCATTGCGTCGCACCGGATAAGCACCTCGTGCTCTGCAAATACCATGGGAGTCCTTAGTTAGCGGCTGGTCAGGTGGTAGCCCGCCCCACCCCCATGACACCGCAGCTAACGGGTTCAGAGTAGCCACTCGGCCCGCCCCGGACCTAGCCACCGACGGCGCCGTTATTGAAGAGTTACTGGATGACGCGGCCGGTAGCGGCCATCCCGGCGGACACGGGTCCAGTGCGTGGTCACGGTTGCTGGCGCGTGATCGCATCTGCGCTAAGCTAAGTTCTGCCCCGCTCAAAACGGGGCGATGCGGCTGTAGCTCAATGGTAGAGCGCTAGCTTCCCAAGCTTGATACGCGGGTCCGATTCCCGTCAGCCGCTCCAATGTTTCTCACTACCGTTTTCGCACCACAGCAGCGCGCGCGCCGGCGCGGCGAATCCCACTCCAAACGGCCATCACCCGGGGGCCGTTAGGCCCAGCCGTGTATCGTCAGAAGTCAGGAACCTCTTCGGTTCCGCTACAGGAGCAATCATGGCTGACAAGTCCCCGCGTCAAGCAGCATCCAAAAAAGCCGGCAAGTCCATCAAGGAAAAGCGCGCCGACAAGCGGGCCGCCGGAGCGCCGGCCACCTCCCTGGACATCACGTCCAAGGCCGCAAAAAAGAAGTGAGTGGCCAACAGAGCCACCTGACCCTCGGCGTCCTGGCATCCACCCGGAAACCGGACGAACGCCGCCTCCCCATCCACCCCCTGCATTTCGAGCGGATCGCTCCGGAACTGCGCCAGCGCATCATCCTGGAGCAGGGCTACGGTGAGCGCTTCGGCGTCTCGGATGACCAGCTCTCAACCCTCGTGGGCAAAATGGCCACCAAGGAAGCACTGCTGGCGGAGGCCGACGTCGTACTCCTGCCCAAGCCACAGCCTGAGGACCTCGCGGAACTGCGCGACGGCCAGATCCTCTGGGGCTGGCCGCACTGTGTCCAGGACCGCGCCATCACCCAGCTGGCCATCGACAAGAAGCTCACGCTCATCGCCTTCGAAGCGATGAACCACTGGGCGAGCGACGGCGGATTCGGGCTACACGTGTTCCACAAAAACAACGAGCTGGCCGGCTACTGCTCGGTGCTTCATGCGCTCTCGCTCACCGGCTCTACGGGTGATTACGGCCGCCGGCTCAGTGCCGTGGTGATCGGCTTCGGCGCGACCGCCCGCGGCGCCGTGACCGCGCTGAACGCGCATGGCATCCACGACGTTCAGGTGCTGACCAACCGCGGAGTTGCGGCGGTTGGTGCCCCGATCCACTCGGTCAACATCGTCCAGTTTGATCACGACGACAAGGCCCCCTTCCTGAGCCAGGTCATCACCGAGCGGGGCCGGGTACCGCTGGCGCCGTTCCTGGCCGAGAGCGACATCGTGGTCAACTGCACGCTGCAGGATCCGAACAATCCGCTGACTTATTTGCGGACTGAGGACCTCGCGGCGTTCAGCCCGGGCAGCCTGATCGTGGACGTTTCGTGCGACGAGGGAATGGGCTTCAGCTGGGCGCGCTCCACCACGTTCGCAGAACCGATGTTTACCATGGGCGACCACATCAACTATTACGCGGTGGACCACAGCCCGTCCTACCTCTGGAATTCCTCCAGCTGGGAGATCAGCCAGGCCCTGCTGCCGTTCCTTGAGACAGTCATCGGCGGCCCCGCCGAGTGGGACGGTAACGAAACCATTTCCCGCGCCATCGAAATCCGCGAAGGCGTGGTCCTCAACAAGGACGTGCTGGAGTTCCAGCGGCGCGAGGCCGAGTACCCGCACCTGCCGGCGTAGGCTCTGCCGCCTTGGGCCGCGGCGTAGGTGCCGCGGCCCAAGGTCTGCAGCCCTTTACGCCGTGGCCCCCTACGCCGTGGCCACCCGGCGGACGATCCGCAGCGGGTGGCGGCGGTCCTTGAGGTCCACCCTGAGCGCCAGCGCGCCTTTTCGGGCCAGGACGACGGCGACAGTCACCGCGGCGAGCGCCGGCACCCCGCCGGACACCATGAGTGCCACATGCGGGTCCACGTGCTCGGCGATCCACCCGAGCATGGGCCCGCCGATGGCCTGGCCGCCGATCAGCACCATGATGTACAGGCTCATGACCCGGCCCCGGATGCCCATGTTGGAGCTGATCTGGACGAGCTGGTTGGAGCCGGTGAGGAACATCAGGCACCAGAATCCGGACAGGACCATCACCACGCTAAACCAGAGCATGGACGGCGCCAGGGCGGCCAGGCACAGCATCAGGCCATACATTCCGGCACAGAACACCACGGAGCGGAGCCGCAACTGGCGGCGCCGTGTGGACGCGACAGCACCGGCCAACGCCCCCAGTGCCACCAGGGCGTTCAGAAGGCCATAGCCGCCGGCGCCGACGTCGAACACGTGGTCCGCGAACGCGGCGAGCAGCACGGGCAGGCTCATGGCGAAGACGGAGATGAAGCCGGCCATCAGCCACGGCCAGTAGATGGTGGGCTTGCTGAGCGCATACTGCAGTCCTTCCCGCAGCATGCCCTTCTTCTTGGGCGCAGGGGCACTAACGAACAGCTGGTTCTTGCGCAGGAGCAGCAGCATAGCCACGGTGGAGCAGCACGCCAGCGCATTCACGGCGAAGGCCCAGCCTGCGCCGACCGCGGTGAGCAGCAGTCCCGCCAGTGCCGGACCGATCAGGCCGCCCAGCTGGAACGTCGTGGAGTTGACGCTGATGGCGTTCCGGAGGTATTTGGGGCCCACCAGTTCGTTGACGAACACCTGGCGCGCGGGCTGGTCCAGCACGGTGACCAGGCCCAGCAGCAGCGCGATGACGTACACGTGCCACACTTCGATGGCACCAGTCAGGGCAAGCACCGCGAGCGCTGCCGCGAGGACCGCGGCGACGCTCTGGCACAGGATGAGGATCCGGCGCTTGGCGAACCGGTCCGCCATCATGCCGCCCCACGGCCCCAAGAGCAGCGACGGCAGGAACTGCAGTGCCACGGTGATGCCCACGGCGGTGACGGAACCGGACAGTTCCAGCACCAGCCAGTCCTGGGCGATCCGCTGCATCCAGAGGGCGACGACGGCGACAAAGTGCCCGATCGCGAAGATGCGGAAATTGGGGACTTTCAGGGAGATAAACGTGTGCCGCCAGGGGAGGTGTTCACTAACGACGGCGATGGGTTGGGTCTGGGCGGAGGCGGCGGTAGCGGACGCGGAGGCGGAGGCGGAGTCGGAGTCGATGACGGGCTGGCTGACGGTTGCCGACGTTGGCGGTGGGGGTGCCACAGGGATGTCCTCAGGGAAGCGGGCGGACTGGGATGCTTCCCACGCTAGGCTGGTTCAAGGTGATTATGTAGCCCTATCTCGCCTATAACTAGCATTACAAAGCGTAATATTGCCCACTCTGACGTGGGTGGACAGTCAGCCGCAGCCAAAGGAGTCCACTGTGTACGAACCCACCCAGCTCCGTTCCTTCCTGGCCGTAGCCGAGACGCTCAGCTTCACCAAGGCGGCGGAGCGCCTGGGCTTGGCACAGCCGACCGTCAGCCAGCATGTCCGCAAGCTGGAGACGGCGGCGAAGCGCATCCTCATCAGCAGGGACACCCGCGATGTCCGGCTCACGGACAACGGTGACGCGATGGCCGGCTTCGCCCGCACCATCCTTTCGGCCCACGATGCCGCCACCCGATACTTCTCCGGCTCGGCCATGCGCGGCCGGCTGCGGTTCGGCACGGCGGACGACCTCGCCATCACCGGCCTCCCCCGGATCCTTCGCGAGTTCCGCCAGGTCTATCCACAGATCAACCTTGAGCTCACCGTTGGCCAGAGCGACCAGCTGTACAAGAAACTCAATGCCGGCCAGCTGGACCTGGTGTTTGTGAAGTGGGTGGCTGGCGTCAAGGACGGCACGGTGGTCCAGCACGACACCTTTTCCTGGGTGGGGCTGGAACAGACGTCGCTGGAGCCCGGGCCTCCCGTACCGCTGATCTCCTACCCCTCCCCCAGCCTCAGCCGGAAGCTGGCCATCGATGCACTGGAATCAAGCGGCCGGACCTGGCGGATCACGTGCACTACCCGGCAGATCAGTGGTGTCCTGGCGGCACTCCGGGCAGGCATCGGCGTGGCTGTGATGCCGACGTCGCTGGTTCCCGAAGACCTCAAGATCATCACCCGCCGGTTCGACCTGCCTCCAGTGGGCGATGTGGATTTCACCCTGATCCGCAACCCCCTGGCGAACGCCGAAGTGATCGATGCATTGACCCAGACCATCGTCGGGCGGACGCTCAAGAAGTCGGTTTGACCGAATTTGCCGCAGGAATCAGGGCTGGAAACGAACCATTGAAGTAAAAGCCCGCCTCCTCTATGCTGGAATATCCATGGGTCAAGCAGAGGCCGGTTCAATACTACGAGTGCGCCCTGCAGCCCATGATGCGGCCGCACTCGGGATAGGCAGCCAATGACGACAGCCGAGAACACCCATTTACACACTGTTTATACCCAGCGACATAGCACTGCACGGCCGCTGGTCACCCATCATTCGAGCCACACCACCGGCATTTCGCGGGCCGCCGAGTACATCGGCAAACCCACTTGCGACAAGTGCGGCACGGATGAATTCATTTACCTAGAGTCCTACATTCCACCGGTTTACCGGCGTGACGGGGCGGTCAGGACACTGGGCGAAGTCGCCTACACCTGCACCCGTTGCGAAGATTTCTCGGCCCACAATGTTCCTGCATCGTGGACTCCCCCAGGCTGGTATCTGGGCTAATTACCAACTGTCTCCAGGCTCGCCCCCCGCGCAGCCACCTGATCACTACGCAACCATTCGACAGCGAAGGCCCGGCAACCGCCCCGAAGGCGGCCACCGGGCCTTTCGTGTTTTTGTTGGGTTTTCGACCCGCCTAGATCAGCTCATCCGAGAGGTGGTTCGGGGTGCCGAAGCGGTGGGCCGTGATGCTGATGGCCTGCTCGTGCAGGAACGGCAGCAGCTCCACCCGTCCGGCCTCGGTGACCACGTGGGCGTAGATCGCCAGGTCCGGCCGCCCGTCCGTGGCTTCGGCGAGTGCGGTGGCGTCGCCGCCGATCAGGCGGATCCGCGCACCGGACAGTTTGCCCGCCGCGGCGAGGCGTACCGCCGAAGCCAGCCAGCCGGCGTCGGACTCAACCGTGACGTTGACGTCCAGCCCGGTGAGCACGGCGCGCAGCTGGGCGGGAAGTTCGACGGCGGTGGACACGGTCAATACCGAACCGGCCAGGACGCCGGCCGCCACAGTCCGCACCAGGTGCGCCAGCGCGCCCCCTTCGGAGAGCCGCACGGTGACCGGCAGCGCACGGTAGCGGAAGATGTTCCGCTCCGCGCTCAGTCCGGAAACGTCCTTGGCGGTGCCGAACTCGTCGACCCAGGCCTGGGCGTCGGAGGCCAGGGCACGCTGCAGGGATTCCAGCTGGGCTGGTTCCAGGGCGCCCGCGGCGGCGTTCAGGATGCGGCCGACGCCCGCGTTGGTGACGCTTTCCGCGGCTGAGGCTTCCGCACTGACCCAGTACCCGAGGCCGGTGAGGTAGTTGGGTCCGCCGGCTTTGGTGCCTGCGCCGACGGCGGACTTCTTCCAGCCGCCGAACGGCTGGCGCTGCACGATGGCGCCGGTGATGCCGCGGTTCACGTAGAGGTTTCCGGCCTGGATGGAGTCCAGCCAGGTGCCGAGCTCGTCCGGGTCCAGGGCGTGCAGGCCGGCGGTGAGGCCGTACTCGACCTCGTTCTGGATGGCGATGGCCTCCTCCAACGTGTCAGCGGTCATCACGCCCAGGACCGGTCCGAAGAATTCGGTGAGGTGGAAGTAGGACCCGCGGCGGACGCCGTAGCGCACTCCCGGGCTCCAGAGGCGGCCGGTCCCGTCGAGCTTGCGGGGTTCCACGGCCCAGGTTTCGCCGTCGCCGAGGGTGGTGAGGGCGTTGAGGAGCTTGCCGTTTGCGGGCTCGATGATCGGGCCCATCTGGCTGGTGGGGTCCTGCGGGTAGCCCACCTTCAGCGAGGTCACGGCGTCAACCAGCTGGTTGTGGAACCGTCTGGACTTAGCAACGGAGCCCACCAGGATCACCAGGGACGCGGCGGAGCACTTCTGGCCGGCGTGGCCGAACGCTGAGTACGCCACGTCCTTGGCGGCCAGGTCCAGGTCGGCGCTGGGGGTGACGATGATGGCGTTCTTGCCGCTGGTCTCGGCCAGCAGGGGCAGGTCCTTGCGGAAGGAACGGAAGAGTTCGGCGGTTTCGTAGCCGCCGGTCAGGATCACGCGGTCCACGGCGGGGTGGGAGATCAGCTGCTGGCCGAGTTCACGCTCGCCGAGCTGGACCATGCTCAGCACGTCCTTCGGGACGCCGGCTTCCCAGAGTGCCTCGATCATCACGGCACCGCTGCGGCGGGCCTGCTTGGCGGGTTTGATCACGACGGCGGAGCCGGCGGCGAGTGCCGCGAGGGTGGACCCTGCCGGGATGGCCACCGGGAAGTTCCACGGCGGGGTCACCACGGTGAGCTTGGCCGGGACGAACGTGGCGCCGTCGACCATTTCCAGCTTCCGGGCAGACTCGGCGTAGTAGTGGGCAAAGTCCACGGCTTCGCTGACCTCGGGATCGCCCTGGTCGATGGTTTTACCGGTCTCGCTGGCCATGACCTCCAGGAGGTCGGCGCGGCGGGCTTCGAGGACATCGCCGGCGCGGTGGAGGATCTCGGCGCGCTGGTCGCCGGTCAGGGCGCCCCAGGCTTTGCCCTTCTCTACAGCGGTGGCGATGACGGTGTTGAGGGTGTCCGCGTCCGTGATGGTGGCGGCTTCGACGGCGGCGTTGCCCAGCCTGGAGGACGGGACACGATCCAGGATGGCCCGGCCCCAGATGCGGTTGGCGGGCAAGGACGGGTCAGTATCCGGCGTATTCGCGAACGCGTCACGCGGCAGGGGCTGCGGCGGGAGGCTGCGGTTCTGCTGCCGGTTGGCCGGGGGGACCTCGCCGTCGAGCTTGTCTAGGGAGGCGAGGAAGCGCTGCTTCTCGCGCTCGAACAGCACTTCGTTTTCACTGAGTTCAAACACGGCGGACATAAAGTTGTCCTGGCTGGCCCCCTCTTCGAGGCGGCGGATCAGGTAGGCGATGGCGACGTCGAACTCGGCCGGGTGCACCACCGGGGTGTACAGCAGGAGCGAGCCGACGTCTTTCTTGACGGCTTCAGCCTGGCCCTGCGCCATGCCCAGCAGCATCTCGAATTCGATGCCGGACTCCACGCCGCGCTGCTTGGCGAGCAGCCAGGCGAAGGCGATGTCGAAGAGGTTGTGGCCGGCCACGCCGATCCGGACGTTGTTGATCCGGTCCGGGTGCAGCGAGTAGTTGATGACGCGCTTGTAGTTGGTATCCGAATCCTGCTTGGTGTGCCAGGTGGCCAGCGGCCAGTCGTGCAGCGAGGCCTCCACCTGTTCCATGGGCAGGTTGGCGCCCTTGACCACGCGGACCTTGATGGCGGCGCCGCCGTTGGTGCGGCGCTCTGCGGCCCAATCCTGGAGGCGGGTCATGGCGGCGAGTGCATCCGGGAGGTAGGCCTGCAGCACAATGCCGGCCTCGAGGTTCTTGAACTCGGGCTTGTCCAGGATCCTGGTGAAGACCGCGATGGTCATGTCCAGGTCCTTGTATTCCTCCATGTCCAGGTTGATGAACTTGGCCTTCTGTCCCGCGCCGGCGAAGGACGCGGCTTTGGTGAACAGCGGCGTGAGCTTCTCGACGACGTGCTCCACGGCCTCGTCGAACGCCCACGCGGAGTGCGGGGCCACGGTGGAGGACACCTTGATGGAGACGTAGTCCACGTCCGGGCGGGCCAGGAGCGTGTGGGTGCCCGCGAGCCGGCGGGAAGCCTCATGCTCGCCCAGGACGGCCTCGCCCAGGAGGTTCACGTTGAGCTTGATGCCGTCCTTGCGGATCTTGGCGATGGCCGGGCCCAGCTTGGCGTCGGTGGCGTCAACAATCAGGTGGCCCACCATTTCGCGGAGCACACGGCGGGCGATCGGGATGACCACCTGCGGAACGACCGGCGCCATGGTTCCGCCGAGGCGGACGGCGCTGCGCATGTACCACGGCAGGAACGCCGGGACCTTGGGCGCCAGGGCGGCGAGGTTTCGGGCGGCGACGTGGAGGTCTTCGGGGCGGACCACGCCGTCCACGAAGCCCACCGTGAAGTCCAGGCCGTTCGGGTCCTTCAGCACACCGGCCAGCTGCTCAGCCGAGGCATCAACAGGAACTTTCGAAGCCTCGGTCAGCCAGCGGCGCACCAGCGTGATGGTGTCCGCCGCGAGGGCACGGGCCTGCGGGACGTCTGTCTGTCCGGTGGCTTCCGTTGCAGTGTGAGTCATGGTTTGCTCGTTCTTTCCTTGGTCTGGAAGGGGTCTTATTCATCAGTATGAACTTGCAATCACATAAGATAAAGCGATGTTTTCTAAGCAATACAGGTTAGGAAACCCAATGCTTTGATTTGCCGTCCAAACGGTCAGGAAATCCCCACTTTTGGGCAACGCTCTCTCACTTAAAGCGGGTTTTTGGGCGACCCTCCCTCACTTCCTGCAGGTTTTGGGGCAACGCTCTCGCACTCAATGAAAAACGGACGAACCCTCCCCACAGGATGTGAGAGAGGGTTCGTCGTTCGCGCCCCGAAAGTGAAAGAGCGTTTGGTGAAAACGTGCAGGAAGTGAGTGAGCGTCCGGGGGTGGGTGGGCCGGAACGGGTGGGCGGGTGGACGCCCGGGAACCCGGGGGTCAGCCGATGGGGCGGTGCATCTCCACAATCTCCTCGTGGCGTGGGCTGTCCGGGTTCATCAGGGAGTGCTTGCGGCCGTAGAAGAAGTAAATGGCCAGGCCGATAACCAGCCAAACACCGAACCGCGCCCAGGTCTCCCAGTGCAGCTGGAACATGAGGAAGGCGGACGCCAGCACACCGAAGGCCGGAATAACGGGCATCAGCGGCAGGCGGAACGTGCGCGGGGCGTCCGGCTTCTTGTAGCGGAACACGATCACGGCGAAGCAGACGACGACGAACGCGGCCAGGATGCCAATGTTCGTGAGGTCCGCGACGGCCTTGATGGGGAACACGCCGGCCAGCAGGGCGGAGGCGACGCCGGCAATCCAGGTAACGCGCTGCGGGGTTCCGTGCCGGTCCGTCTTGGCGAACCAGCCTGGCAGCAGGCCATCGCGGCTCATGGAGAACCAGACACGCGTGACGCCCAGGAGGAAGGTCAGCATCACCGTGAGGATGGACAGGACGGCGAAGACCGAAATGATGGTGGCGATGACGGGCAGACCCACGCCGGTGAAGGCGGAAGCGAAGCCGGCCGTGGGGTCGATGTCCTTGTAGTTCTGCATGCCGGTCAGGACTAGGGTGGCAGCGACGTAGAGCAGCATGGCGATGATCAGCGAAAGGATGATGGCCTTCGGCATGTGCTTCTTGCCGTCCGTGGCTTCTTCCGCCGCGGTACTCATGGCGTCGTACCCGAACACCGCGAAGAAGACGGTCGCGGCACCGGCCAGGACGGGCCCAAAGCCGCTGGGCATAAACGGGTTGTAGTTGTTGGTGTCGATATAGAAAACGCCGAGGCCGATAATGAACAGGATCAGGATGACCTTGATGGCCACGGCTACGAGTTCAAAACGGCCGAATGCCTTGGTGCCGCGGGACAGGATCCAGGTCACCAGGAGGCAGACGACGATGGCGGGAATGTTGACGATGCCGCCCTTACCCTCATCCGGCGTGGACGTCATCCAGACAGGCATGTTAACGCCGATTCCCGACAGGAAGGCGTCGAAGTACCCCGAAATGCCAATGGCCACCACGGCCACAATGGCAATGTATTCGAGCAGCAGGTCCCAGCCGATGAACCATCCAATCACCTCACCCAGAGCAACGTAGCCGTAGGTGTAGGCGGACCCTGCGCGCGGAATCATGCCTGCAAACTCGGCGTAGGACAGGGCAGCCGCGGCGGATGCGAGACCAGCAACAAGGAACGAGATCAGCACAGCGGGCCCCACTCCGGGAGTATCTTCGCTTCCGGCCGCGACCAACCCGGCGAGGGAGAAAATTCCAACGCCGATGATGCCGCCGACACCAATGGCGGTGAGCTGCCAGAGCCCGAGGGACTTGAACAGCCCGCTGTGCTTGTTTTCTTCTTCGATATCGTCGATGGGCTTGCGCCGCATAATCGACTGGGACATATCTCTTGTGCTCATCAGGAACTCCTGCGTGGGGTGCGGCCCCAACACGGCGCCCCGGCGAGGGGCTATGACGGGGGTAACTCAGGTACACCAGTATGCAAGCGCAGTTGCGTTAGATAAAGTGACTACTTCTAACCTATATTCATTAGATTCATCAAGGAATGTGGCCATGCTCGATGTCCGGCGCCTGCGGCTTCTCCGCGAACTGAAGATCCGGGGCACCCTGGCGGAGGTGGCGGAGGCACTGCAGTACAGCCCGTCGTCGGTCTCCCAGCAGCTTGCCCTGCTGGAAAAGGAAGTGGGCGTGGAGCTGCTCCGGAAGACGGGGCGGCGCGTGCAGCTGACGCCCCAGGCCGAAGTCCTGGTGGCCCACACCGCCCAGCTGCTCGAAACCATGGAGCAGGCTGAAGCAGACCTCGCGGCGTCGCTGACGACTGTCACGGGAACCGTCCGGATTGCGGTGTTCCAGTCCGCGGCCTTGGCGCTGATGCCGGACACGCTCACGCGGATGACGGCGGAGTACCCGGAGGTCCGGATCGAAATGATCCAGCGCGAACCCGAAACGGCACTTCATGAGACGTGGGCGCGCGATTTTGACCTGGTCATCGCCGAACAGTATCCGGGCCACGCCGCCCCGCGGTACCCGGAGCTGGACCGCATCAAGCTGACCACTGACGTGATCCGGCTGGCCGTTCCGCCGGCCGCTCCCGGCCGGCCGCCCATCACGTCGCTGGAAGATACTGCCGCGCTGCCCTGGGTGATGGAGCCCCGCGGCGCGGCATCCCGGCACTGGGCGGAGCAGGCCTGCCGGAGTGCCGGGTTCGAGCCCGATGTGCGCTTCGAAACAGCCGATCTCCAGGCGCAGATCAGGCTGATCGAGTCCGGAAATGCCGTGGCGCTGATGCCGGACCTCGTCTGGACCGGCCGCGGCACCACCGCCCAGCTGCTGGACCTGCCCGGCAACCCGCACCGCACCGTGTTCACATCGGTGCGCCGCTCCAGCGCGCAGCGGCCGGCCATCCTCGCCGCCCGCGAGACGCTGGCCGCCACCGCCACCTCAGTAGCAAGGACGGACGACGGCGGCGCATCGAGTTAGGTGCCGGATCGCCCGGTCACGTGCGGGTAGGCGGGGAAACAGCTTCCGCCGGCATGTTCAGTGCGTCACAGCGCGATCCGGGTGCCGACGCTAGACTGGGCGGGTTATGAATCGCACAATGTTCAAGTCCAAAATCCACCGGGCCACCGTCACGCATGCCGACCTGCACTACGTAGGATCGGTCACCGTTGACCTGGACCTGCTGGATGCTGCCGATATCCTTCCCGGCGAGCTCGTGGCCATCGTGGACGTGACCAACGGTGCGCGCCTGGAGACCTACACCATCGCCGGCGAGCGCGGCTCCGGTGTCATTGGCATCAACGGGGCAGCAGCCCACCTGATGCACGAGAACGACATCGTCATCCTCATCACCTATGCCCAGATGACCACGGAAGAGGCCCATGCCTACACCCCGAAGGTCATCCATGTGGATGAGGACAACAAGATTGTCCAGATCGGAAACGACCCCGCCGAGTGCCACACGCCCGGCCTGATGCGTCCGCCGTTCGCCCTGAACAACGCCGCCCTGTAGCCGGAGCGTGAGTCCGGGCAGCCACCGCCGCCGCAGCCTCGGAGGCTTTTCTTGGTAGGCGTGCTGCAGGGCTTCTTTGTTGTCTGGTTCATCATCATGGTGGGCTGGTTCGTCGGCCGCCAACGGATCCTGGGCGACAACGCCCGCCAGGTCCTCAGTGGCCTGACCTTCTTTGTGGCCAGCCCTGCACTCCTCTTCGAGACGCTCAGCAAAGCGCAGCTGCGGGAAGTCTTCGCGGAACCGCTGCTGGTCACGGCTGTGTCCGCCGTCTGCACCGCCCTTATCTTCTTCAGCATCGTCAAGTTCGTCCTTAAGCGCGCGTTGCCGGAAGCACTGATGTCCTCGATGGCCGCTTCCCTGGCCAACTCCGCGAACCTCGGTATTCCCATCGCGGTATATGTTCTGGGCGACGCCAGCTACGTGGCACCGCTGCTGATCTTCCAACTGGCGTTCTTCACACCGATTTTCCTGATGATCCTGGACGCCAGCACCAGCTCACACCGCACCACGCCCTGGGGATTCATTCTGATGATCCTGCGGAACCCGATGATTGTTGGCTCGGGCCTTGGCCTGCTGGTGGCGGGGACCGGTTGGAAGGTTCCGCCGCTGCTCCTGGAGCCGATCCACCTCATTGGCGGCGCTGCGATTCCGGCCATGCTGATCGCCTTCGGCATGAGCCTGAACGGCAGCCGGCCATTGCAGGCCGCCGCCGGCAGACGCGTGGACACTCTCCTGGCCAGTGCCTTCAAACTGGTGGTCCAGCCGGCCATCGCCTACGTTTTTGCCCGCTTTGCCGTAGGGCTCGACGGCCCGGCCCTGTTCGCGGCCGTCGTGGTGGCGTCCCTCCCCACCGCGCAGAACGTTTTTGTTGCCGCCAGCCGCTACCAGACCGGCCTCACCGTGGCCAAGGACACCGTCCTGATCACCACGGTGGTGGCGGTACCTGCCATGATCGGCGTCGCGCTGCTGCTGAACTGATTGGCTGCTGAACTGACCAGCGGTTTGTGCTCCCGCTAGGTTCCCTCGTCACGCCAGGCACGCTTTTAGCGCCCGACGGCGGCGCCCACCGCGCAGTTCCGCGGCAGGCCGCCGTCGTGCTTCCCAAAAAGGCGCTGTGCGTGATAAACCGGCGGAAAAAACCAGCGCGCACGAGCAGTTGGGGCCCTCCCGACAGGGCCTCAAGTGTACGTTCGCGCCGGGTTATGTCCTTTTGGCCTCTGGCTTGTGCCGGTCCAGGATCCGGGCGCAGCGGATGAACCCCAGGTGCGAGTACGCCTGCGGGTGGTTCCCCAGGTGCGTCTCCGTACTGGGATCGTATTCTTCGGGCAGCAGGCCGGTGGGGCCGAAGAGGTTCACCAGCTGGTCGAACAGGTCCCAGGCCTCCTCGATCCTGCCCACCGCAACGTACGCCTCAATCAGCCAGGTAGTACAGATGTGGAAGCCGCCCTCCAAACCCGGCAGGCCGTCGTCGTACCTGTACCGGAACACGGTGGGGCCCACCCGCAGTTCCCTTTCCACGGCGGTGACGGTGTCCAGGAACCGCTGGTCAGTGACATCCAGCAGGCCGGAGAGCCCGATGTGGAGGACGGCTGCATCCAGGTCGGGGCTGTCGTAGGCCACGGTGTAGGACGCGGCCGAGTCATCCCAGCCTTCGCGCAGGACTTCCTCCCGGATGGTTTGCGCCGTCGGTTCCCACGACGGATCCGGCGTCCTGCCGTGCCGGTCGGCGGTCCGCAGTGCGCGGTCCAGCGTCACCCAGCACATCACCTTGGTGTAGACGTGGTGCCGCGGCGCCCGCCGGGCTTCCCAAATGCCGTGGTCAGGCTCGTGCCACCGGGCCAGGACGGCGGCCGCCATCTGCACCAACAGGTCCCAGTGGCCGTCCTCGAGGCCACCATTCCGTGAGCTGACGCCGTGGATCAGTTCAGCCACCGGCCCGAAGACATCGAGCTGGACCTGGTGGTCTGCGGCGTTGCCGATCCGGACCGGCCGGGACCCCGCATACCCGGGCAGGCTGTCGATGACGGCCTCCGTGGACAGCGGCGCCCCCGTCACCGAGTACAGCGGATGCAGCCATTCCGGGCCCGGTGCATGTTCGAGGATCCGGCCCAGCCAACTGAGGAACCCGGCCGCCTCCGCCGTGGAGCCCAGGTCCACCAGCGCGTTCACCGTCATGGAGCCGTCCCGCAGCCAGCAGTAGCGGTAATCCCAGTTCCGTGTGCCGCCGATTCCTTCTGGCAGCGACGTGGTGGGCGCGGCCAGCACGGCACCCGTGGGCTCGTGCACGAGGGCGCGGAGGACCAGCGCTGAGCGGCGGACCAGCGATGGCTTCACCGAGGGCAGTTCCAGTTCCTGCACCCAGCGGCGGGAGTGGAGCGCCACGCCCGCCCGCCGGTCCGTCTCCCCGCGGGGGTCCGCCAACGCAGGCTCGGTGTCGCCGCAGCGCAGGTTGAGGACCACCGGCCCGTCCTGGAGGTTGACCGAAGCGGTGGCGGTGGCATGGAGGCCGTCCGAGGTGATGGTGAAACTGACGCCCGGGGCAAAAAGGAAAATGGGATCGGAGGTTCCCACCACATGGAGTTCATCGCCGCGGGCCTCCATGCTGAACGGCGCGTTGGCGTAATCCGGCCGGGGCGCGAAGACGATCTTGGCGCCGCCGGTTCCGGAGAGCACCCGGACCAGGCTGGTGATCCCTTCCGGTGCCGGCTCCAGGTAGTCCGTGACGGTTACGTCCGCCCAGCGCGTCTCCACGATCATGGTGCTGTCCACGTAGCGCTGGCCCAGAACCTGCGAGGCCTTGAGCGGCTCTACGGAGAAGTGCCCGGCGGCGTCCCCGCCCAGGATGTGGGCGAACAGCGACCCTGAATCCGGGAGCGGGTGGCTCATCCAGCAGACCTTGGCATCCGGAGTGACCAAAGCGGTGGATGATCCGTTGCCGATCATCGTGTGGCGCTCGAGCCCCACTGCGTCCTCGCCGAAAAGCCAAGCCCGCCGCAGCTCGAACAGGAGGGCCAGGACGCGGGCGAAGGATTCCGGGTCCCGCAGCCGGTGGGACGCGCGGGTCTCCCCCGGCCCCACTCGTAACCCCAGGTCCGGGCCGCGGAGCGTGGCGATGGCCATTTCGTCGCTGTGGGCGTCCCCTGCGTACAGCGCAGCACTCGCGCCCAGCCGGGACCGGAGGTTTTCCAGGGCGTCCGCCTTGGCCGGTTCCATCACCGAGAGGTCCAGGACCGAACCGTCCACGATGAAGAACAGCCCATGGGCCCTGGCGATCTCCCGCGCCGTTTCCGTCACGGCCTGCACCACCGTCGGGGAGGCCGGCCGGGTGTGCACCGACACGGCCACCGGCTTCCGCTCGATCCAGATTCCCTCCTGGAAACCCACGGCCTCAGTCAGCGCGGTGCCTACCTTGTGGAGCGTGGCTTCGGTGGCGAGGTCCTGGACGTGGGCGAAGGCCATGTCCGACTCCGCGCCATGCGAGCCGATGAGGTGCACCTCCGCGGGCAGCCGTGACACAGCGGCGAGGTCACGCAGCGAGCGCCCCGAGATGACGGCGGCATGGGTGTTGGGTAGGGCGGCCAGGGCGCGGAGCGCGATCGCGGCGCTCCCCAGGGGAAGGGTCTCGGTGGAGATTCCCTCCGCGTCGCACAGTGTTCCGCCGTAGTTGCAGGCCACCAGCAGCCCGGGGACACGGGCGAGGACCTTCAGTTCGGCCAGGAGGGTGGGGGTGAAACCTTCGTCCGCCAGGTCCGACTGGATGAACGTCCGGAGCAGGCCCAGCGGCAGCGATCTGGTCAGCAGGGCGGAATCCGCCACGCTCTGGTTCAACGGCGTAGCCATGCGTGCACTCCTTCAGCAGAGCCTGGCCCGGAAAGGCCGGAGGGGCCGTATCCCATGTTTCCGCCGGGTGGTTTCGCCTGAATGTCCCGGCTATTGCCACCGTGTAAAGTCCGACGGCGGGACCCACCCTCCGCCGCCGGCCTCGCGTCACGTCGTGTCACGCAGCCTCCCGTCGCGTCGTGTCACGCAGGGCAGGCCTTAACGCCCGACGACGGTCAGCGTCGCCAGGGTGAAGCCGCCAGGGGCCACCGTGACGCGTCCGGACGTGGCGCCGGCGCTGCCGTTGGAGCCCTTGACCGGCTGGCCGGCGGAGTCGTACTGGCGCTGGACCAGCACAAACCCTTCCGGCACGCCCACCTGCCGTACGGTAGCGGACTTGGCCGCGCTGACGTACAGCGTGGAGTCGCCGCCCGAACCGGAGACGGACACCGTGGAGATCAGCGGCTGGACCAGGAGTGCGTCCAGTGCCGCCTGGCCGTCGGTGCTGGCGGTGACCGAGGTCAGGCCGGCAGCGAGGGCGCGCCGCAAGGTG
This sequence comes from Pseudarthrobacter sp. MDT3-1, assembly GCF_054510755.1. Taxonomy (NCBI): domain Bacteria; kingdom Bacillati; phylum Actinomycetota; class Actinomycetes; order Micrococcales; family Micrococcaceae; genus Pseudarthrobacter; species Pseudarthrobacter sp. MDT3-1. The sequence continues at coordinate 220,929 of NZ_JBTNDX010000004.1, forward strand.
AACGGGATGAGGATGCCGGGGGCATCGGTGATGCCCTGCGCCCCTGCCCTGCCGTTGGCCGTGGTGCCGAGCAGGCCCTTGGCCGAGGTCCAAGTGGTCGTGCCCGAGGGCGCAATCACCTGATTCACGATGGGGAAGATGTTGCTGGGCTGGTCCGCTGCCGGCAGCGGGATGGAAAGGCTGCCACCCGCGCTGAGGTCCACGTAGGCGCCGCCGGAGATGTTGGCTTCGCCCGTCCAAGACGACGGCCGCACCACTGTGCCGTTGCCTGTGATGGTGCCGGCTTCGGCTTCCACCACGTTGAGCCCGTTGGTCCCGTCGGTCACGCTGATTCCTAAGGCCTTGGCCCGGAGGTCCGGGTCGGCGTCGAGGGCCAGCATGGTGAGCAGCGCGTGGATGGTGGATTCGGCGCCGGAGTTGGGGTTGATCCGGCCGTCCGTTTCGATCCCGTCGATGGCCGTGCCGGTGGCCGGGTTGTAGGCAGGGGCGCCGTTGGGGTTGGCGCCGAAGAACCAGCCCGCGGCGATGGCGGCCACGTCCAGGAGGCCCGGGGCATCAGCGGCTTCCGCCGTCGCCACCAGGCTTTGGACGCGGGAGTCCACGCCGTATGCGATCTGCGCCTCGCCGGGAGCGGGGCTCCAGGCGTTGTCCGGACCGCCCGCTGCGAGCAGCTGCGGCGTGAACTGCGCGGTGTCCTTCACGGCTGCCGTCAGCAGGTCAGGCCGGTCCAGGACAGTGGAGGCGGTGGCAACAGCGGCCGGAGCCATGCCGCCCCACGCGTGCCAGAGGCTCTGGGACTTGTTCCACGGCATGATCGCGCCGAACGGCCATTGCGTGGCCGAGCCGGAAGACATAGCGGCCACACCCTCGCTCAGCCGGGACAGCGCCGTGGTGGCCACGGCATCGGACGGAACGGTCTCCACGTACGCGGCCAAGCCCAGCACGGCCTCGGCGGAGGCATCCGCGCCGCCAGCAATGAGCCAGGCCGGGACCTGGACGCCGTCGGCGGTGTCGAACGTTCCGTACTTGGCGAGAGACTGGCGGTTCAGGGCACCCAGGGACAGGTGCAGCCGGTCCTGCAGGAACGCGGCGAACTCCGGATCCGACCCCGCAAACCCTGCGAAGCCTTCGCCCAGGGCCCACACCGTGCGGGCCAGCCAGTAGGACTCCGCGGAGTCGGACGGATCCGGCAGTTCCACGGGAATGGCGCTGGGGTTCAGGCTGCCGTCCGCCTGCTGCCAGAGGATGACGTTGCCGGCGTTCGGGCCGTCCACCGTCTGCAGGTAGGTGAGGGTACGAAGGTTCTGGAAGGCGTGCTCCTTGCTCGCCAGGTCCCCGGTCTGCTTCCAGTGCCGCAGGTACACCACGGCGGTGCGGGCGATATCGTCCGCGTTGTAGGCACCCTGGGTCCAGTCACCCGTGGCCGGATCCAGGTCCCCGCCGCCCACGCGGTCATAACTGCCGTCGTCGTTCTTATCGGCGTAGGTCCACGGCGCTTCGGCCTCGGGGTCCTGCTCGAGCTGGTAGGTGGTGTGCCCGGCCACCGGAGCCAGCGGCACCGTGTCCAGCAGGAAGTCGAGGTGGTCCAGGTTGGTCAGACTCCCGCCGTCGGCCAATGCGGGTTCCAGGACGGGTGCCGCCGTTGCAGTGTGCGCACTGGCGGACGACGGCGGCGCGGCAGGGGCCGCCGTGACGGCACCTGCCTGCAGCGAAACAGCCAGCATGGAAACGGCCACCGCCGTCACCACCGGCCGTGTGGCCTTCGGTGAAGGCAGCACCGTCAGATCCGGTCCAGTTTGGCGACACCGATTTTGGAGTCGGCCATCCCGTAGAACACAAACAGCTGGTCGCCGATTTTTTCGATCGCGGTGGGGAACACCACGTTCGGCACGATCCCGGAGATCTCGTCCTCGGTTTCCGGCGCCAACAGCGGCTTGTCGCTGCGGGCGATCACCGTGGAGGGATCGTCCGCGGACAGGATCATGGCCGCGGCGGTGTAGTTAACGTTCTGCTGCTGCTCGAAGGCGGAGGCGGCCATCTTTCCGGCCACGCCGTGGTGGATCAGGAGCCAGCCTTCGTCCACGCGGATGGGGGGCGGGCCGCCGCCGATCTTCAGTTCCTCAAAGGGGAACTCGCTGAGGGCCACCAGCCGGTGCTTGCCCATGTGCACCAGGTTGCGCAGGTCGCGTTCGACGTCGGCCACGGCCACGTAGGAGATCCAGATGCCGGGGCGGTTGTCCGTGACGCCGGCGGGCAGGTGCTCGCCTTCGCCGGGACGGATCCAGCCCAGGTCCCACATGGGGCGGTGCAGCATGGCGTAGGAGGGCACGCCGTCGGGGTCGTTCACCGGCTCCGGGAAAAACACTGCATCCTTGTTGGGAAACAGGTTCAGGTCCATGGAGAGATCGGCCTGGTACTCGAAGAAGCACGGGCCAAGGCGGTCCCAGTTCCGGAGGTCCTCGGAGTGGGCGAAGGCGAGGCGGGGGCCCAGCGGGCCGTAGGCCACGTAGGTCATGAGGTGCTTGCCAAGGGCGGGCACCCAGGTGGTGCGCGGATCCTCGGTGCCGGCATTGTTCATGCCGCGTTCCCAGCCCTCGTCCGGGGCCAGGACCACGCCCTCGCGTTCCACGCCGCTGGGCACGCCGTCGTCGTTGATGACCACCTTGGCGAGCCCCACACGGGACACGTTGCCCGTGGCCACAAGCCGCGGCAGCAGGTACAGCTCGCCGTCCGGGCCGCGGCCGCTGGCGGGGTTGAGGACGCCTTCGGCTTCGAAGTAGTTGCCGGGCTCGGGGGTCATGATGACGCCGGCGCGGGTGAGGGTGAAGGGGACAGTGGGGAGTGCTGAAGTGTGGGGGGAAGTCATGGATTAGCCCTTTACGCTGGAACCGATATTGGTGGAAATGAACTGGCGCTGGAAGAAAATGAAGAGTGCGACGGCGGGGGCCGCCAGCACGCAGGCACCGGCAAGGATGGCACCGAACGGGTTTCCGGCCTGGCCGGCGATGTTGGAGATGAAGTTGGCCAGTGACACGGCCAACGGCTGCAGGGACTGCTCCTTCGTGACCAGGAACGGCCACAGGAACTCGTTCCACGGGCCGATAAAGGTCAGCAGCACGGCGGTGACGATGGCAGGACGGACCAGCGGGATGGCGATCTGCCACAGGATCCGCAGCTCCGAGGCGCCGTCGATCCGGGCGGCCTCAAACAGGGTTGAGGGCAGCTGGAGGAAGTACTGGCGGAACACAAACACCGCCGTGGAGTTGATGGCGAACGGCATGATCATGCCCAGGTAGCTGTCCGCGAGGCCGTAATCGCGCACGATCATGACGTAGAGCGGGATGAGCAGCAGCTGGAACGGGATCATCTGCACCAGCAGCATCATCCCGAACACCACGCCGCGGCCACGGAACTTCATCTGCGCCAGGGCATAGCCCACCAGCAGCCCGAAAATCACCGTGAAGAGGATGACGCCGCCGGTGAAGATGCCGGAGTTGAGCAGGCCGCGGAACAGGTTGATGGACTCGTTGATCTGCACATAGTTCGCGCCGGTGATGTTGGCCGGGTTGGGAAACGCGCCGAAAATCGACGTGTCCGGGGCAGTCTGCAGTGAACCGATGAGCATGTAATAGAACGGGAAGAGGAAAACGAAGGCGCCCACGCATAGCAGGATGAAGCTGCCCACGCCCAGGTTGCGGCGTTTTTCGACGCCCAAGTCGGGACGAAGGACAGGTTCCGCTGGTTCCGGACGCCGGCTGGCGGCGTCGTCGTTTTTGGCGTTTTGTGCGTTGGTGACGGACATGTCAGTCCTCCTTCCCGCCCACGAGGCGTTTCTGGATCAGGGCGATCAGCAGGACGCCGATCACCAGCACCACACCCAGTGCGGCGGCGACGTCGGGGTTCCCCTGCAGGAGGCCCCGCTGGTACATGATGAACACCGGGGAGGCCGAGGCCCCGTCCGGACCGCCGCCGCCGGTCAGCAGGTACGGCTCGGTGAAGAGGTTTGCGCCGGTAATGGTGGCCAGCAGCGTGACCAGGACGCTGGCGGGCCGGACGCCTGGCACGGTGATGTTCCAGAACTGGACCCACTTGTTGCCGCCGTCCACGGCCGCTGATTCGTACAGCTCATCGGGGATGTTCTGCAGCGCCGCGAGGTAGAGCAGGATGAAGAATCCCAGCTGTTTCCACGTCACGTACAGGGCCACGGTAGGCATGGCCAGCCACGAATTCACCAGCCAGGACGGGGTTGGGGCCAGGGGCCCCAGCAGCGTGTTCAGCAGCCCGTTTTGTTGGAAGAGGAACAGCCAGACCCCGACGACGGCGACGCTCGCGGTCACATACGGCACGTAGTAGCTGAGGCGGAAGAACGTCTTGAACCGGGTGATGCGGTTCAAGGCGTTGGCCAGCAGCAGCGACAGGCCCACCGTGAGCGGGACGTTGATGATGAGGAAAACGCCGATGTTCAGGAACGAGCGCTGGACGGCGGGGTCTGACAGGACGGTGATGTAGTTGTCGAACCCTACAAACGGCCGGTCCACCTTGACCCGTGGTGCCGTGAAGAAGAAATCGTGGAAGGAAATGTAGACGGCGTAGCCGAGGGGGAACGCCAGGACGGCCAGCACGTAGATGACGTACGGGGCGCTGAACAGCAGGCCCAGCGGCTGGGGGCCCAGGAAGTTCTTACGCTTCCTGGGCACCAGCCGCCGGTCCACCGGTCCACCAGCCGGTTTCCCCGTGACGGGGTTCCCACTAGAAGAGCGGAGTGACATTGGGGGTCACCGCTACTTCTGGGCTACCAGTTGGTTGATCTTGTCGGCCGCGTCCTTGAACGAGGTGTCGATGCTTTCGTTCCCGAAAATCACGGCCTTGGCGTAGGCGGTGCGGAAGGTCTGCCAGACCTCAACCGAGTTGGAGACGTTGGGGACCTCCACAGTCCGCGCGGCCTGCTCGGCGAACTGGGTGTAGGCCGGGTTCTTGGCGAAGTAGTCCGAATAGACCGTTTGGAGGTCCTTGCGCATGGGCATCTGGCCGGTGTCGGTCAGCAGCTTGCCGTCCTGCTCCTCGCTGGTGGCGAACTTCATGACCTCCCACGCCGTGCCCTGGTTCTCGCACGCGGAGTACATGGCCACGTTCTTGGCATCGGAGAACGTTGAGGCATCAGCCTTGGCCGCTGCGGCCGGGACCGGGACCGCACCCCAGTTCACCTTGTCCTTGTAGGCGGCAATGGCCCACGGACCGGCCATGGACATGGCCGCCTTGCCTTCGGCGAATGAATCGCCCTGGTAGACCTCCTTGGAGGCAAGTTTCTCCTTATAGAGGGTCTCGAACATGGTGGCTACCTGTTTGCCCTCCTCGCTGTCGAACGTGGCCTTGCCGTCCTTCACCAGCGGGGTGCCGTCGGAGTTGGCGGCGTAGAAGGAGTAGAAATCGAACCAGGCCTGGAAGAAGTCACTGGCCGGTGATGGCCACATGGCGTTGGTGGCAGCACCTGAGGACACCAGGGTCCGGGCGGTGTCCAGCAGTTCCTGGTGCGTCCCCAGCTTCGGGTTCTCCGGATCCAGCCCGGCCTTGGCAAACATGTCCTTGTTGTAGAAGAGGACAACGGGATTGGACTTCCACGGCAGCTGGTACATCTTGCCGTCCGCGGACTTGTACTGGTCCGCCAGGTCACCGGTGCGGTCCTTGATGTACTGGAGCCCGTCCGGGAACTCATCCAGGGCCACCAAACCACCCTGCTTCTGGAACTGGGGAACTGCGACAGGCGCGGTGTTGAAGACCAGGCAGGGAGCGTTGCCGGCCGTGATGGCTGCACCGATGACTTCCTCGGAGCTCTTGCCGGCAGGGATCTCCTGCGCATCGATCTTCTCGTCCGGGTGGGCGGAGTTCCAGGATTCCACCATCGCCTTGCCCCACTTCACCTCGAACTCGTTGTTGGAGTACCAGATCTTGATGGGCCCCTTGGCGGACGTGGCCGAACCGCCATCGCCGCCCCCTCCGCTGCCGCCGCAGGCAGCCAGGCCTGCCCCCATTACGGTCAGGGCGGCCACTGACAATATTCGCGTGGCTTTGGTAAAGCGCTTCATTGCGACTCCTTGATACTGGTCCCGGTGGGGATCTGCTACGGGTTGGTGTGCTTTTTTGCTTGCTTTGGGTATTGCTGGGGGACTGGCTTGGTGGTTGTGGATGGGGCGGGGCCGGTGGAGGCGCGGACCAGCAGGGAAGGTGCCTGCAGGTCCGTATCCTCACCGGAGTGGGTGCCGTTGAGCTGGTCCAGGAGGGCCTGCGCGGCAACTCTGCCCCAGCGCATGGGGTCAGTGGAGATGGTGGTGAGTGGCGGGTTGAGGTATTGGGTGAACTCTGCGTTGTCGTAGCCGGTGACTGACAGGTCACCCGGGACGTTCAGGCCCTGAGACTGGGCGAAGGACTGGCCGGACGTCGCCATGAGGTCGTTCGCATAGACAATCGCGGTGGGGCGGTCCGGCCGGCGGAGCAGTTCCGCGGTGGCGGCCACTCCCCCGGGCGCCGTGAAGTCAGCCTCCGCGAACAGATCCGCTGCCAGGCCGGCAGCGGCCATGGCCGCTTCCCAGGCCCGGCGGCGGCTGCGGCCGTGGATGTATTCCTGGGCGCCGCCCACGTGGCCGATCCGGACGTGGCCCAGGGCCAGAAGATGTTCGACGGCGGCCGTGATGCCGTCCGTGTCATCCATGGACACCGCGGGGAAGGGTGAGTCCGAATCCGGCCTGTTGAGCGTCACGGCCGGCAGCTTGAGCTCGCGCAGCAGGCCGATCCGGGAATCATGGTGCCGCACATCGGTCAGGATCACGCCGTCCACGCGGCCGCCGTCGGCCAGTTTGCGGTAGGCCCGCTCTTCGGCGCCGGGGGCGGTGGCAACGCTCAGGACCAGCGTGTAATCGTGCTCGGCGAGGGTGGTCTCGATGCCCGCAATGAACGCCGGGAAGAACGGGTCCGTGCCAAGGAGCTTTGGGTCGCGGGCCACCACAAGGCCCAGCGCGTAGGCCTTCGCGGAGGACAGGCCCTTGGCGCGGAGGCTCGGCTTCCAGCCAAGCTCTTTGGCGACCTGCAAGATCCGGCCCCGGGTGGCGTCGCTGACTCCGGGCTGGTTGTTCAGCGCATACGAGACAGCACCTTTGCTGACCCCGGCCGCATGGGCGACGTCGCTGATGGTTACTGCCATGATGTGGGACCCTTCAGGTTTCGGGTCCCATGACTCACGCCACTGAACCGGTTCAGTAGCCTCTACTAAACCGGTTCAGTTGAGGGATGTCAAGGGCCCGCCGCCACATTGGTGCTTTCCGGCGGCCGCCTTGGTTCCGTCCTGGCCGGCTTCCGCCGTCACGCAGGGCACGCTTTTGGACCACGACGGCGGCGCCCGCCGCGTGATTCCGGGGAACCCCGCCGTCGGGCTTCCTAAAAGGGTGCTTGGCGTGACGCGGGCGCGCCCCCGCGTGCCGGTGGCGCCGGACCTAGATCCGGGCCAGCCCGGCAACCCCCGCCAGCAGCTCCACGGAGCGGATCCTGGCCTCGGTGCCGGTGTTCTGGTGCGCCACGATGAGTTCGTCGGCGTCGGAGTGCTTGGCGAACTCCTCGAGGTAGTCGTTCACAACGTCCGGGGTGCCGACGGCCGAGTACGTCATCATCTGCGAGACGTGTTGGCCCTGCGGGGAGTCCAGGATCATGTCCGCTTCGTCGTCGGTGAACTCGCGCCCGCCGCCGAAGAACAGACCGACGCGGGCGCGCAGGGTGGCCCGGAAAGCCGCCTGCGCTTCGGCAGCGGAATCGGCGGCGATCACGTTGACGCCGGCGATCACGTGCGGGGCTTCGAGCTGCGCCGACGGCTTGAATTCGCTGCGGTAGAGCGCCACGGCATCCTGCAGGGAGTTGGGGGCGAAGTGCGAGGCGAAGGCGTACGGCAGGCCCAGCTGGGCAGCGAGGCGGGCGCCGAACAGCGACGATCCGAGGATGTACAGCGGGACGTTGGTGCCCTTGCCGGGGGTGGCCTCCACGCCCTGAATCCGCGTGGGACCGGTGAGGTAGCCCTGCAGCTCCAGGACGTCTTGGGGGAAAGTGTCCGCGGACATGGGGTCCCGGCGCAGCGCGCGCATGGTGTTCTGGTCGCTGCCGGGGGCGCGGCCCAGGCCAAGGTCGATCCGGCCCGGGTGCAGCGTTTCCAGGGTGCCGAACTGCTCGGCGATGGTCAGCGGCGAGTGGTTGGGCAGCATAACGCCGCCGGCGCCGAGCCTGATGGTCTTGGTGTGGGCGGCCACGTGGGCGATCAGCACGCTTGTGGCCGATGACGCGATGGCGGACATGTTGTGGTGCTCGGCGTACCAGATCCGCCGGTAGCCCAGCTCCTCCGCCCGCTGAGCCATGGCCACGCTGCCGGCGAAACTCTCCGCCGCCGTCTGGCCTTTGCCAATGGTTGCCAGATCAAGGATGGAGAGGGGAAGCGTCACGTCGGTGCCGGCCTTTCAATGCGTTGCGTAGGGTGGCCGGCCGGGTCGCGGCGGGCACACTGTGGACAACGACGGCGGCGTCCGGGTTATTTCTGCGGCCTGCGGTGGGGTGGCCCACAGTCTCATTTGTGACCGCGGCGGTCGCCCGGTGAACTGCCGTTACTCCCGGTATCGCACCGTTTCGGCGGCCTTTGATCCCGCACCAGCGGTCCCGGATAGTTGCTGCCAAGAACACCGTTCCGTTCCGAAAATCAGCAACTTGCAAGGGGAAATCATGGCGAAAATCAAGACAAGACAGGCTCCCGGTGCAGCAGTCACGCTGCTGGCGCTGGCCGCCTGCTCGGACCCGGGCGCGACGGCGGCGACAGCACCGTCGTCGGGCTCTACGGCGAGCGCAGCAGGCAAGACGTTCAACCTGGCCCCGGAGCAGAACCGCGTCAAGGTGACGGTAGATGAGAAAGCCGCCGCACTGGTCCCCGACGCCAACAAGGCGGACGGCAAACTGACCGTAGTCACCACCGGCGGCACAGCCCCGCTGAGCCTGTTCGCCACGGACAACAAGACGCTCATCGGCAGCGAAGTGGACATCGCCTACGCTATCGGCGAGACGCTGGGGCTGACCGTGGAGGTCCTGCCCGTGGCCTGGGCCGACTGGCCGCTGGGCGTTGAATCCGGTAAGTACGAGGCCGCGCTCTCCAACGTCACCGTCACCGAGGCCCGCAAGGAGAAGTTCGACTTTGCGAGCTACCGCAACGACCTCCTGGGCTTCTACGCCAAGACCGATTCCACCATCGGCGACATCAAGGAAGCCAAGGACGTCGCCGGCAAGCGCATCATCGTCGGCTCGGGCACCAACCAGGAAGCGATCCTGGTGCGATGGGACGAAGAGAACAAGGCCAAGGGCCTCGCGCCGGTTGAGTTCGAGTATTACGACGACGACTCCGCCTCCACGCTGGCACTCCAGTCCGGCCGTGCGGACCTGACGTTCGGCCCGAACGCCGGGGCGGCCTACAAGGCCGCGAAGGACGGCAAGACCAAGGAAATGGGCACGCTCAACGGCGGCTGGCCGCTGACCTCCGAAATCGCCTTCACCACACAGAAGGGAAACGGCCTGGCCGTTGCAGCCCAGGCTGCCCTGAACACTCTCAGCTACGCCGAGATTCTGGACCGGCGGGGCCTGTCCTCGGAGGCCATCAAGACCTCCGAACTGAACCCGCCCGGCCTGCCGAAGAAGTAGGGCCGCCAACCACGGAGAATCCCCGCCTTGCTTCAGCGAGGCGGGGATTCTTCGTGTCCCGCCCCACAATGCCTGGCGCGTTCGCTGCGTCTGGCGCTACCAGAATTTGCGGCGCTCCGACGCGCCCCGTTGAATAGTGGAATGCCCCACTCCTACAAGCTCCGCCCCGGCCTCGATACTGACGGCCCGTGGATCGCCGAGCTCCGCGCCGTCGTGATGCGTCCGGACCTTGAGCGGCTGGGCCGCTTTGACCCGGTCCGCGTCCGCGAGCGCTTCCTGAACGGGTTCCAGCCGGAGCACACCTTCGTCGTCGAGGTGGCTGGGCAGAATGCGGGCGTGATCGCTGTCCGCCCGGAGCCCGACGCGCAGTGGATCGAACACTTTTACCTGGCCCCGGAGCATCAGGGAAAGGGCCTCGGCGGCGCCGTGCTCCGGCAGGCCATGGACGCGCCCCAGGACCACCGTCCCTTCCGCCTGAACGTCCTCCAGGGAAGTGCCGCCCGGCGGCTGTATGAGCGACACGGCTTTGCGGTGGAATCGGAGGACGCTGTGGACGTATTTATGGTGGCACCGGCCTCTTAACAGATGCCGCGTTCCTGGAGTTCCGGGACGAGGTGGTTGACGATGTGGTCCGCCTGATCCGGAAAATGCACTAACGGCGGGTTTGGCAATAGTCTGGCCAGATGGGGACAAATACCGTGAACTCCGGCGAACAGATCGACAGGCAGTCGCGCATTCTCGAGGCGGCGCTGGATCTGCTGTCCCGCCATGGGATTTCGGGTGTGAGCATGCGGGCCGTGGCCCGCGAAGCTGGCGTCGCGCTCGGCCTGGTGAACTACTACTACGACGACAAATTGAGCCTGATCCGGGCGGCCCTGCACCGGGTGGACGAGCACGACCTTAGGCTGGTCGCACCTGACCCCTCGTCGGCCCCGGACGAACAACTGCGCAAGGCCCTGCGGCGGGTGGCAGCCGCTGACCTGCTGACCACCCGCTACCTGTCCCTGCGCCTGCATCTTTGGGCCCTCGCCCAAGCGGACGAGGGCTATGCACAGATCAACGCCGAGGCCTTCGACCGGTATCTCGACGGCCTCGCTGCACTGGTTTCCAATGCCCAAACGGGTCTGTCATGGGAGACATGCAGGGAGCGGGCGGCTGACATTGTCGTCATCCAAAACGGCATGTGGCTGACGGCCCTTCTCGGCGTTGATGAGGCCTCCATCCAGCGAAGCATTGCCCGCACTGAGCAAATAGCCTTCGCGCCCCTGCAGGAGTAAGCCCTGCTACGTAGCATTGAACGACTGTTCAATAAAAGTATTGAACAGTCGTTCAATCTGCATTACTGTCCTTCGTATGACTTACGCCACACCCCTTCGGGACGTCCCCCAAACCAAAAAAACTGAAACAGCATCCACCCTGTTCATCAACGGTGCATGGGAGCCGGCCGTCTCCGGCGCTGTCCGCGAAATCCGCAACCCCGCCGACGGCGAGCTGGCCGCCACAGTGTCCGAGGCCGGCCGGGAAGATGCCGAGCGTGCCATCGCTGCGGCCCGGGCGGCTTTCGACTCCGGCGTCTGGGCTTCGGTGCCGGCACCCGAGCGCGGCACTTTCCTGCTTAAGGTCGCCGCGGAACTGCGCGAACGCCGGGAAAAGTTCGCCCGCGCCGAGTCACTGGACACCGGGAAGCGGATAGCCGAAAGCCGCATCGACATCGACGACATCGCCGCCTGCTTCGAGTATTTCGGACGGCTGGCCGGGCAGCAGGCGGGCCGTGTGGTCGACGCCCGGGACCCCGCCGTCGTCAGCAAAATCATCTATGAGCCCGTGGGTGTCTGCGGCCTGATCACGCCATGGAACTACCCCCTGCTCCAGGCAGCCTGGAAGATCGCACCCGCTCTGGCCGCCGGCTGCACCTTCGTTCTTAAGCCGTCCGAGCTGACGCCGTCCACCGCCATCCTGGCCATGCAGCTGCTGCAGGACCTCGGCCTGCCGGACGGCGTCGCCAACCTCGTGACCGGACCCGGCGCGGAGGCGGGGGCACCGCTCTCCGAACACCCCGCCGTCGACCTGGTCTCCTTCACCGGCGGACTGGAAACCGGCAAGCGCATCGCCGCGGCCGCCGCCGGCACCGTGAAAAAGGTGGCGCTGGAGCTCGGCGGTAAGAACCCCAACGTGGTGTTTGCCGACGCGGACTTCGACGCCGCCGTCGACAACGCCCTGAACGGGGCCTTCGTCCACTCCGGGCAGGTCTGCTCCGCCGGGGCGCGGCTGGTGGTGGAGGAATCAATCGCCGAGCGCTTCGTCGATGAGCTGGTCCGCCGTGCGCGGGAAATCCGTATCGGAGGGCCGTTTGATGACGACGCCGAAACCGGGCCGCTGATCTCCGGGGCTCACCGGGACAAGGTTGATGCCTACGTCCAGCGCGGCATACAGGAGGGCGCGCGGCTGCGGTGTGGCGGCGCGGCCCCTGAAGGGCAGCAGTACGACGCCGGTTTCTACTACCAGCCCACGGTCCTGGACAACGTGCAGCGCGGGATGTCCGTCGTCGTGGATGAAGCGTTCGGTCCGGTGGTGACCGTCGAGACCTTCCGCACCGAGGAGGAGGCCGTCGCCACGGCCAACGACACCATCTACGGGCTGGCAGGCGCGGTCTGGACCCAGGACGCCGGCAAGGCGCAGCGCGTGGCTTCCAGGCTGCGGCACGGGACGGTCTGGATCAACGACTACCACCCCTACCTGCCCCAGGCCGAGTGGGGAGGCTTCGGCCAGTCCGGCGTCGGCCGCGAACTCGGGCCGACAGGCCTGGCCGAGTACCAGGAAGCAAAGCACATCTACCAGAACACCAGCCCCCAGGTGACCGGCTGGTTCGCTGACCACGGGAAGGAGAACTAGATGCATACAGACAACGTCGAGAACCTCAGCGAGCGCGGGTTCGACTACATCGTCGTCGGCGGCGGATCCGCGGGGGCCGCAGTCGCCGCGCGGCTGAGCGAGGATCCGGACGTGTCCGTTGCCTTGGTGGAGGCCGGCCCGGATGACCGGAACCTTCCCGAGATCCTGCAGCTGGACCGCTGGATGGAACTGCTGGAATCCGGCTATGACTGGGACTACCCGGTGGAACCGCAGGAGAACGGCAACTCCTTTATGCGCCACGCCCGGGCAAAGGTCATGGGCGGCTGCTCCAGCCACAACTCCTGCATCGCCTTCTGGGCCCCGCGCGAAGATCTGGACGAGTGGGAATCCAAATACGGCGCCACCGGCTGGACCGCTGAAACCGCCTGGCCGCTCTACCAGCGGCTGGAGACCAACGAGGACGCCGGCCCGGACGCGCCGCACCACGGGGACTCAGGCCCCGTGCACCTGATGAACGTGCCCCCGGTGGATCCCGCCGGCGTCGCGCTTTTGGATGCCTGCGAGCAGACCGGCATTCCGCGTGCGAAGTTCAACACCGGGACCACTGTCATCAACGGCGCCAACTTTTTCCAGATCAACCGCAGGGCGGACGGCACCCGCTCCTCCAGCTCCGTCTCCTATATCCACCCCATCATGGAGCGCGAAAACTTCACCCTGCTGACGGGCCTGCGCGCCCGCCAGTTGGTGTTCGACGAGCACAAGCGCTGCACCGGAGTGGACGTGGTGGACTCCGCGTTCGGCCGGACCCATCGCCTCTCCGCGCGCCGGGAAGTCATCCTGTCCACCGGCGCCATCGACTCGCCCAAGCTGCTGCTGCTCTCCGGCATCGGCCCCGCAGCACACCTCGTCGAACACGGCATCGAGGTCCTGGTTGACTCCCCCGGCGTGGGCGAGCACCTGCAGGACCACCCCGAAGGCGTGGTGCAGTTCGAGGCCAGGCAGCCGATGGTGCAGGCTTCGACGCAATGGTGGGAAATCGGCATCTTTACCCCCACCGAGGACGGCCTGGACCGCCCGGACCTGATGATGCACTACGGCTCCGTCCCGTTCGACATGAACACCCTGCGGCACGGCTATCCCACCACGGAAAACGGCTTCAGCCTCACCCCGAACGTCACGCACGCCCGCTCCCGAGGCACAGTCCGGCTGCGCAGCCGCGACTTCCGCGACAAGCCCAAGGTGGACCCGCGCTACTTCACGGACCCGGACGGCCACGACATGCGCGTCATGGTGGCCGGCATCCGCAAGGCCCGCGAAATCGCCGCGCAGCCCGCCATGGCGGAGTGGACCGGACGCGAGCTTTCACCCGGCATCGAGGCGCAGACGGACGAGGAACTGCGGGACTACATCCGCAAGACGCACAACACCGTGTACCACCCCGTCGGCACCGTCCGGATGGGCCCGGCCGACGACGACATGTCGCCCCTCGATCCGGAATTACGGGTCAAAGGCGTCACCGGCCTGCGCGTCGCGGATGCCTCCGTCATGCCGGAACACGTCACCGTCAACCCCAACATCACCGTCATGATGATCGGCGAACGCTGTGCGGACCTCATCCGCGACAGCCGGTCCGGCGAAACCATGACCTCAGGAGAAATGGAGCTCACCGCGTCCCTCGCCTAAGCGGCAAGGTCCCGGCGGCAGGGCATCGACCTTCCATGCGCCACGGCCGGCCGGTCATCACTATCGTGCTTTTCTGATTTAGGAGTCCACATGGCGGAACCCAGCAAGAGTATTGATTCAAGCGGCATGGACGAGTTTGGTTATACGCAGACCCTGGACCGGAGCATCGGCAAGTTTGCCAGCTTCGCGGCAGGTGTCAGCTACATCTCCATCCTCACTGGTGTTTTTCAACTGTTCTACTTTGGCTTTTCCATGGCTGGCCCGGCGTACGCGTGGTCCTGGCCCCTCGTCTTCGCAGGCCAGCTGACGGTGGCCCTGTGTTTCGCCGAGCTGGCGGGCCGGTACCCGGTGGCCGGATCGGTGTACAACTGGGCCAAGCGGCTCACCTCCGGGACCTGGTCCTGGCTGGCGGGCTGGCTGCTGCTCATCTCGTCCATCGTGGCGCTCGGCGCCGTGGCCCTGGCCCTGCAGCTCACCCTTCCGCAGCTCTGGTCCGGCTTCCAGATCATCGGTGACGGAACGGGCACCTACGACTTCGCCCTCAACGGCGTGCTGCTGGCGAGCATCATGATTTCCATCTCCACGCTCATTAACGCCTTCGGCGTGAAGCTGATGACCAGGATCAACAGCATCGGCGTCTTTGTTGAGCTGACCGCGGCCGTGCTGCTGATCCTGGCGCTGGGGTGGCACGTTGTGCGGGGGCCTGAGGTCTTCTTCGACACCGCCGGCTTCGGGGAAGGCCACGACCTCGGCTTCTTCGGTGTGTTCCTGATCGGCGCCATGGCCTCCGGCTACGTTATGTACGGCTTCGACACCGCCAGCTCCCTAGGTGAAGAAACGAAGGACCCCAAACGCACGGCACCCAAGGCCATCCTGCGTGCCATCACGGCATCCTTCGTGCTGGGCGGCCTGATCCTGCTCTTTAGCATCCTGGCGGCCCCGGACCTGGCCGACCCCAAGCTCGGGGCGGCCGACGGCGGCCTGCAGTATCTGGTGCTCTCCGTGCTTGGAGGCCCCTTCGGCAAGGCCTTCCTCGCCTGCATCGTAGTGGCCGTGGTGGTCTGCACCCTGGCCGTCCATGCTGCCGCCATCCGCATGATGTTCGCCATGGCCAGAGACAACAACCTTCCGTTCAGCCAGCAGCTCAGCAAAGTGGACCCGGTCCGCAGGACCCCTACTGTCGCTGCCATCGTGGTCGGGATCATGGCCGTCATCCCGCTACTGGTCAACGTAATGCAGCCGGCCATCTTCACCATCCTCTCCAGCATCAGCATCGTCCTGATTTACCTGTCCTACCTGCTGGTCACCTTTCCGATGCTGCGCAACCGGCTCCTGAAGAAGTGGCCGCTTGCCGACGACGGCTCCGAACCCGGATTCAGCCTGGGCAAGTGGGGACTGCCTGTGAACATCCTCGCGGTCCTGTGGGGCGGTGCCATGACACTGAACCTGGTGTGGCCGCGCCAGGAGATTTACAACTCGGTGCCGCCGTTCGAGTGGTACCTGCAGTGGGGCGGGGTGATCTTCGTGGCAGCGGTCGCCGGCGGCGGGGCCCTGCTGTACCGGCTGAAGATCCGCCACCAAACGGGCGTGCTGGCCGAGCACGCCGCGGCCGTAGCAGCCCATCCGTCGTCGGGCTCCGCCCTGCAGTTATCATCGGCTGAAACCGGTGTGGCGGACGCCAAAGTACCTTAGAGGCGCTGCTCCCACACCGTCAGCTGCAGTCTGACCGCGCCACCGTCGGGCACGGCGGCACCGTCCCCAGCGCAGCCGCCGTCGAACACCCCAATGTAGCTGCAGCGCACCGTCCCCCACAGGCGCTGCCACAAGCCGCCGGGGCGGTCCGCGCTCATAAAGCGCGGGCCGCTTCAGCAGCTTCGTCAGCAGTGCGCGCGGGAGTTGCCAGGCCCAGGTTTTCACGCAGGGTGCTGCCCCGATACTCCGTCGGGTAGACGCCGCGTTCCTGCAATTCCGGCACCAGGTGGTTCACGATGTCATCCAGGCCGGACGGGATCAGCCACGGCGAGATGTTGAAGCCGTCCACCGCGCCGACCCGTGCATATTCAGCCAGCTGGTCCGCCACCGCGGAGTACGAACCCGTGAAGGTGTGGCGTCCACGCGGGCTGTGCGGGAGGTAACGAACTGGCGGATGGAGAGGCCCTTGTCCTTGGCCTCTGCCCGCCACTGGTCCGCCAGCTGCCGGGCTTTGGCGCCGTGGAAGCCGCTGCCGCGGGTTTCGGAGGTTTCCTCCACCACTGGATCAATCTCCGGGAGCGGCCCGTCCGGATCGTATGCCGACAGCTCGCGGCCCCAGAACTGCTCCAAGTAAGCCACGGCCTGCTGCGGACCGATTTGCAGGCTGCGCACCCATTCCTTCTTCGCCGCAGCCTCTTCAGCTGTGGGTGCCAGGATGAATTCGCTGGCCGGCATGATCTGTACCGCGTTGGCTCCGCGGCCCGCGTTCAGCGAGCGTGCCACGAGGTCCTTGCGGAACTCGACGGCAGCATCAAACTTCGTGTGGGCCGAAAAGATGACATCCGCCTGGCGGGCAGCAAAGTCGCGGCCTTCCGGGGAGTCGCCTGCCTGGAAGAGCGCGGGCCGGTACTGCGCACTTCGAGGCAGCCGGGGCGTCACGTCCACGGTGTAGTGCTGCCCTTCATGGAGCACACGGCCCGCGGTCCCTCCGCAGTTTCCCAGGAATCCCAGATGCGCTTAGCCGTCTCCACGAATGCTTCAGCGTGCCTGTAACGGTCGGCGTGGTCCAGGTATCCCCCGCGCCGGAAGTTGGCACCGGTCCAGGCGTTGTCCGTGGTCACGATGTTCCACGCGGCACGGCCACGGGAAATCAGGTCGAGGGACGAGAGTCGGTGGCCCGGTCGCTCAACCCGCTGCTGGCGTCGCTGCACCTGTCCGGTCTGGGCAGCGAACAGCAGCTGCTCACGGCGGACGGCATCCACTCCACCGGAAAGCTGCTCGTCTCGGACCGGCACGAGCTGCTGGACGGGCACGGCCGGGCGGGCGGCCGGCTCTTCGGTGTGGGGCCGGGAACGTCCGGCTGGGGCGCCGGCGCCTTTGCCAGGCCTGGCACCAATGCCGCCCCGTTCCGCGAGAACGATGCCCTGGCCAGGACTGTCCTGGGCGTCGCGGCGTGAAAACCAGCATAGGCAGCCCGGCAGCCCTGAACAGGTCCGCGCTGAACCGGTCCGCGCTGACCGTCCTCAACCTTCCCAAGCACGATCCGCGGGTCCGGCCGCTCCTGGATGAGCTGGCCGTGGAATACGACTCCCGCTGCGGCGACCTTTTTGGCCGCGGAGACGCTGCCGACGAACTCAACCGCTACCCGGCGTCGGAATTCAAGGGACCGGGCGGTGCGCTGCTGGTGGTCCAGGAAACGGCGAGTCCATAGCCGGCGGAGCTTTCTGCCGGTACAACAACGACACGGCGGAGTTCAAGCGGATCTGGACCCACTCGGCGCACCGCCTCCGCGGCCTCGCCCGCTTCGTCCTGGCGGAGCTGGAGGCGCTGGCGGCCCGGCGGGGCTACCGGCGAGTCTTCCTGACCACCGGTTCGCGCCAGCCTGAAGCAAAGCACCTGTACCTCGCCTCGGGTTATGAGCCGCAGTTCGACCTGGACCAGGATCCGGAGATCATCACGTCGCTCGCGTTCACGAAGAATCTCCCGGCCGCCCCGCTAAGCTAGCGGCATGGCCAACAAAACCACTGCAGAAAAGCTCGCCACCATCCAGAAGGGCTACACCGTGGAAGGTGCCACCATCGAGTTGGGAGCCGCAATTGTGGACGGCGAACTCCACAAGGAAGCCCAGGTCCGCCTGCCGCTGGCCATGATGAACAGGCACGGCCTGGTAGCCGGCGCCACCGGCACCGGCAAGACCGTCACGCTGCACATGATGGCCGAGCAGCTGTCCGCGGCCGGAGTTCCCGTGTTCCTCGCGGACATCAAGGGCGACCTGTCCGGCCTGGCCACGGCGGCCGCCGGCAGCGAGAAGCTGAAGGCCCGCACCGACAGCATCGGCCAGGCCTGGGCCGGCAAGACGTTCCCCGTGGAGTTCCTGGCCCTGGGCGGCGACGGCAACGGCATTCCCGTCCGTGCCACCATCACCTCGTTTGGCCCCATTCTGCTCTCGCGTGTGATGGAGCTCAATGACACCCAGGAATCCAGCCTGCAGCTGGTCTTCCACTTTGCGGACAAGAACAACCTTGAGCTGATCGACCTCAAGGACCTCCGCGCGGTCATCCAGTTCCTCACCTCGGACGAGGGCAAGGACGAGCTGGAGGAACTGGGCGGCCTGTCCAAGGCCACCGCCGGCGTCATCCTCCGCGAACTGGTGAACCTCGAAGCGCAGGGCCTGGAACGGTTCTTCGGCGAGCCTGAGTTCGACACCGCCGAGCTGCTCCGGACCGCCCCGGACGGGCGCGGCGTTATCACCTGCCTGGAGCTGCCCACGCTGCAGACCAAGCCGATGCTGTTCTCGACCTTCCTGATGTGGCTGCTGGCGGACCTGTTCGAGGACCTCCCCGAGGCCGGCGACCTGGACAAGCCCAAACTGGTGTTCTTCCTCGACGAGGCCCACCTGCTGTTCAACGGCGCATCCAAGGCTTTCCTGAACGCCATCACCACCACTGTCCGGCTGATCCGTTCCAAGGGCGTGGGGATCTTCTTCGTCACCCAGACCCCCAAAGACGTCCCCGCCGACGTCCTGGGCCAGCTGGCCAACCGCATCCAGCACGCCCTCCGCGCCTTCACCCCCGAGGACGCCAAGGCCCTGAAAGCGACCGTGTCCACGTTCCCGGTCAGCGACTATGACCTCGAGGAGACCCTCACGTCCGCGGGGATCGGCGAGGCTGTCATTACCGTCATGAATGAGAAGGGCGCCCCGACGCCGGTCGCGCACACTCGCCTGCGCGCCCCGGAATCCGTCATGGGCCCCAGCACTGAGGAGCTCATCAAGAGCACGGTGGGCGGGTCCGCATTGCTCGCCAAGTACGGGACCGCGGTGGACAACGTCTCCGCGTACGAGAAACTCACCGGCAAGGCCGCTGCGCCCACCGGCGGAGCCGCGCCGGGTCAGCCCCCGGTTCCGGGGACTTCCGGGCAGCCAGGTTCGGGGGAGCCCGGTTCGGGGCAGGCCGACGTCGACGCCGAGGCCCGCAGGATCGAAGAGGAAATCCTGGGCCGGCCCAGCAGCCGTCCCACGCCGGACCGTGGCGCCGGCACTGATGCGCCCGCGCGGCGTGCACCGGCGCCTGCGGCCCCGGCCGGCGGCGGGATGGTGGGCGACATCGCCGGTGCGCTCGGCGGGGCACTGGGCGGCGGGCTGAAGAGTATGGTCCGTTCCCTGGGCACGCAGCTTGGCCGGGAGCTGCTCCGCGGCGTCTTCGGCACCTCGTCCCGGCGCCGCCGGTAGGCAAAACCGGACGATGTCCCGCCCTGGACTTCCCGCCGTCGGGCATCAGGAAAGCCGCCGCACCCCGCTACACGGGGCGGCGGCGACACCTGTGTTCAGCGGCCTTGCAGGTAACGTAAGTGAAGTGCAGATGAGTCAGGCGTTGGTGAGGATGGCAGCAGGGTGGCTGCTTGGCCTCATGCTTGCCGTGGCCGCGGCCATCGTTGGGGTCAACGTGGTGAACAATACGGTGGCCAGCCCACAGCAGCCTGTCCGGGAATATCTGGACGCCCTCCACGAGGGTGACGGTGGCAAGGCGCTGGGCCTTTTGCGGGCTACGGTGCCGCCCAGCAACGCCGCCATGCTCGACGGCACAGCGCTGCAGACTGCCACTTCCCGGCTGGCGAACGTCAGCATCGGCGAGGCGGAGGAACGCGCCGGCAACCAGGTGATGGTGCCCGTGCAGTACACGATCGATGGCAGCAAGCTTCGCACCGATTTCGTGCTGGAGAAGACCGGCACGGAATGGCTGTTCTTTAACACGTGGGCGTTTGTGCCGTCGCGGCTGCCCACGGTGGGCCTGACAGTGGTGAATGCCAGCGAAGCCAACCTCAACGGTGTCCCGGTGAACATGCCCCAAGGCAGGAATTCGTTCGCCGTGTTCTATCCGGGTGAATACGAAGCCTCCCTGAACGGTGAATACTTCGCCGCGCCCGCCACCCGCGCCACGGTGACATCCCGCGATGTCCCGGCGGCTCCGTTGAACCTGCTGACCGAGGCCACCGACCAGCTGCGGAAGGATGTGGGCGCGAAGGTCAAGGAATTCCTGGACACCTGCGCCGCCGAAGCCGTGAAGCAGCAAAAGCTGCAGCCGGACTGCCCCTTCTACTTCGCCAGCACCAACAACGTGGACGACGGCACCATCAAGTGGACCATCACGGAGTACCCGGAGATATCCATCGAGCCCTTTGGCGGCCGCTGGGTGGTTGCTCCCCTCGACGGGAAGGCCAAGGTGGAGGCGGTCCAGCAGAGTTCCTTCACGGGCGTCTGGTCCCCGCTCAACGAAGAGGTGGACTTCAGCTTCACCACCCGCCTGGACGTCGCCGGCGACACCATCAGGGTCACCCCGCTCCTGAGCTACTAGCGCCTGGGCTATCGGCGGGCCTCGTGTCACGCACAGCACGCTTTTGCCACCGGTGGGCGCGCCAGCCCCTGAGTTTCCGGGGTTCCCCCTCACGACCGGCGGCTTTAACCCCGGAAATCCGCGGCCGGGAGCTCAGGACTCTGGACATAGCGTTTTAATTGTTGGCTGACGTTTCTTTGTTTTTGATCTCAAATCGCAGGGTCCGGTCGGTGCCGGGGTAGCGGGTTTCGGTG
>NZ_JBTNDX010000040.1:0-24087 GCF_054510755.1 Pseudarthrobacter sp. MDT3-1
CGCGCGATCCCGGGCCACTGGGAGGGCGACCTCATCACAGGGGCCCACAACCAATCGGCCATTGCGACTCTGGTCGAGCGCACCACCCGCTACGTGATGCTGGGGACCCTGCCGGTGGACCACACCGCCGAATCGGTCCGTGACGGCCTCATCAAGACCATGGGGACCCTGCCGGCGCACCTGCGGGGTTCCCTGACCTGGGATCAAGGCGTCGAAATGGCCAAACACAAGGCGTTCAGCATCGCCACCGACATGGACGTCTACTTCTGCGACCCGGCCAGCCCCTGGCAGCGCGGATCCAACGAGAACACCAACGGGCTCCTGCGTCAGTACTTCCCCACAGGCACCGATCTGAACGCCTACGGCCCCGAGGACCTCGAACACGTCGCCCAGGAACTCAACGCCCGCCCACGCAAAACACTCCACTGGAAAACCCCAGCCGAGTCACTTCGTGATTTACTGATAACCAGCTGACCTCGGGTGTTGCAACGACCCCTGGAATTCGCCTTTTCAAGGAAAATGGAGCTTGTCTAGAACCCATTGACCACCGAAAAGAGAGGCATCTCGTAAGTGCAAGTTTCGCATAAGCCGTCCGCTGTGTCAGTTTCCTTTGATGAGCCGAACCTCGTGTCGGCTGCCGGGCTGCTCCCGGTGATGACGCTGGCCCGAGACGCCGGCCTGCATGGGCTCGCCGATGAGTGGCTGTCGGTCCCGACGGACAAGGGCGCGAACGCCGGGCTGAAGGTCGCGTCCCTGGTCGCCGGGATGGTCGCCGGCGCCGATTCGATCGAGGACATGGCCTTGCTGCGCCACGGCGGGATGAAGCGGCTCTTCAGCGCCTGTTACGCGCCCTCGACGCTGGGTTCGTTTCTGCGGTCGTTCACTTTCGTGCACGTGCGGCAGCTGGACGCGGTCGCGTCCCGCTTCCTGGCCAACCTGGGGACCCGGGCCCCGCTGCTGGGAGCACCCGCCGCAGTGACTTCGTGTTCGTGGATGTCGACGACGCGATCATCGAGGTCCACGGCTATTCCAAGCAGGGCTCCGGCTACGGGTACTCCGGGGTCCGCGGCCTGAACGCGCTGCTGGCCATAGCCTCGACGAAGGACACCGCCCCGGTGATCGCCGCCCAGCGGCTGCGCAAGGGTGCGGCGAACTCGGCCCGCGGCGCCAACCGTCTGATCACCGACGCCCTGTCCACCCTCAAGCGCGTCCACGTCGGCGGGCGGGTGCTCTGCCGTTTCGATTCGGCCTTCTACGGCCATGCCGCGGTTTCCGCGGCCCTGGCCGGCGGGGCGGAGGTCTCGGTGACCGCGCGCATGGACCCGGCCGTCAAACGCGCCATCGCCGGGATCCCGGACACGGCGTGGGAAACGATCGAATACACCGACGCGGTCTTCGACGAGGCCGCCAGCACCTGGGTCTCCAAGGCCGAGGTCGCCGAGACCGTGTTCACCGCGTTCTCCTCCCGCAGAAAGGCCGAGCAGATCACCGGTCGGCTGGTCGTGCGCCGCATCCCGGAACTGAACCCGAAAACCGCCGACGGGCAGGAAACCCTGTTCGACACGCACCGGCACCACGCGTTCTTCACCACCGTGGACGCCGAAGTTCTGGACACCGTCGCGGCCGACAAAACCCACCGGAAACACGCCATTATCGAGCAGGTCAACGCCGACCTTAAGGACAGCTCCCTGGCGCACCTGCCTTCAGGTGTTTTCGCGGCGAACTCAGCCTGGCTCGTCGCCGCGGTCATGGCCTACAACCTCACCCGCGCCGCCGGGATCCTCGCGGCCGGGTCCTTCGGCAAGGCCCGCACCGGAACGATCCGCCGCAAACTCATCCACGTCCCGGCCAGGATCGCCACCAGCGCCCGACGGATCCGTCTTCACCTGCCCGAAGCCTGGCCCTGGAAAACACCATGGCAGGCCTTGTCCGACCACCTCTACCCGCCGCCGCGACCTGCCTGACCCCCGTCAACCCAGTCGCACGGCGCGACCAGAACAACCAGTGGAACACTCAAGGGGCAGCGAGGCCCGGCACCCCAGCACGCCCTTCGCCCGCACAACGAGCCGAAACCGAATTCAGCTCATCCGCCCAGGCGGATCGGTGGATCAAGGCTAAACCTGGCGTGACTTCCCCTGTCGCCGGGACGTTTATTTCCGTGCTGAGTCCAGCGGTGGCCACCAGCCGGACGGGGGATTGATGACAAACCGACGGCCGCTGACCTCCGTGGGCGTTACACGCACCAGGTGGTCCTTGCTTCCCGCCTCCCAGGGTGACAGCCCGGCGTCGGCTGCTTCCCGGAAATCCTCCTGCGTGCCCACAACCTTGGCAGTCCCCTTGATGATGACGCTCCATGCGATGGTTCCGTAGCTATTCAGGCCGTCGGCTTCCAGCGCGACCGGACTTTCAGCAAGCACCGCATCCAGTTTGGTACCCGGGCCCGTACGGAAGACGACTGTCCCATAGTCGGGGACGTAGTTCACGGGGAAAATTTCGGGCCCGCCAGCCGTTGTTACGGCGACCCGGCAGACCGAAGCCGAACGGAGGTATTTCCAGCAGTTATGTATGTCGAGGACTTCTGTTTCCGGTCCTGAGCCGTTGCCTTGCATGCTGGGGCTCCTCCTACTTGTGCTTCCTGCGTTGGATAGGGGTGATCACGGCAGGGCAGGGCAGATGCGTCAGAACCGCGTGGGCCGTGGAACCGAGCAGCAGCCGTTTGAACCCGCCCCGGCCGCGGCTTCCCACCACGAGCAGCCGCGCGGCTGCCGCGGCCTGCACCAGCGCCTCCGCCGGTTCCTTTTCGCTTTCCAGAATCTTGTGCACCACAAGGTCCGGGTAATCCTCGCGGAGCCCGGCCACCGCTTCGGACAGAACGATCTGCTCCTCTTCCTCAATCAGTTCGGCAAGGCTGCTGGTCGGCAGGCCGGCCTTGACCCAGCGGTTGGGGCCGCTGAAGGCGTACAGCACCGTAAGCTCCTGGCCCTCCCTGTCTGCCTCCGCTGCAGCGAACGCAACGGCCTGGGTGGCTTCTTCCGAACCGTCCACGCCCACCAGTACTCCGCTTCGGCCTTCAAGGTCATGCATTCCGACGACGGCGACGGGACACTTCGCCGCGGCGGCGACCTGCAGGGCCCGATCGGTGAGCGAACCACCCAAATGGGTGCCGCCGGAGCCCACCACAAGCATGGACGCCTTGGTGGAGTACTTACCCAGCGCGCCGGCGACGCTGCCTTCCAGGAGTTTGGTGGTGATCTCAATCGGGACGGTGCCCCTTACGCGCCCGGCAGCGGCTTCCAGCAGTTCTTCGCCCTTCTCCACCAGCATCGCGGTCCACGGGATGGGTTCGGCCACCCAACGGTCGTCAACAGCGTGCAGAATGATCAGCGGCAGGCCGGCGCGGGTAGCCCGGTGTGCAGCCCACTTCACGGCTGCCTGGCTTTGCGGAGAGTCGTTGGTGGCGACCGCGATCGGTTTAGACGTTCTCACGGCTGGTCTTCCTTTTTGTCTGTGTCGGGGCTATGAACAACTAGGACGGGGCAGTGCGCGTGGGCCACACAGGCTGAGCTGACGGACCCCAGAAGGAGGCCTCCGAATCCTCCGTGGCCGCGCCTGCCAACAACGATCATGTCCGCGTGGCGGCTGGCGTCTATAAGTGAGTCCCTGGGGTGCCCCCGGACGACGCGTGGAATGACGTTCGGCGGAATCTCCTGCCCGAAGGCCTGTTCCATGGCTTCGTTGAGGATCATCTCCACACGCTCCTCGAAGCGGTCTATGCCCATTGCCACATATCCTGCGTAAACCTGCGGATCATCCCAGAAAACGGTGGCCAGCACTTTGGCACCAACCGGGACAGCCAGCCGCTGGGCCTGCCGGAGGGCTTCCACCGAGGCCTCCGATCCGTCCACCCCCACAACGAATCTGGCATCCTGCAATGTTGACTCCTCCATAACCGCTTCCCTTCGTATGCCTGCTTGCTGCCTCCAGCCTGCGGTGTCGGAAGGCGGACCTCTAGGGCCAAAAGTCACCTGGAAACTTGAGGAACTGCCGGAGCCTGAAAAGCTTCCCCCGCTGCTTCCAATTTGTGGTTCCGCCGCCGCCCCTGCCTGTGCTGACACTGCCGACGCCGGTGCTGAGGCCGCTGCAGTGGCAGCGTCACCTTGACCGTGGCGTTTGCTGAGCAGCTGTTCCAGACCGGCGAGGTCGCTCCGGAACGGCGAGAGTTGGCGGTCCCATGCACTGGGCCAGGCGTACGAGCGGTTCAACAACGCATTGCTGTCGGCAATGACGTCGTCAAGGGCGTCCAGTTCGGCGGCCGCGTCTACATACTCCCGTACAAGCTTGAGGTTCGATCTGCGGCTCAACGCCTTCGGTGTCAGGGCATGGACCCGGTTCGAGAGCCCGGTAGTGGTCTGGTCACCGCCCGCACTGTCACCCACGCGCCGGCGCCCAGAGCGGCGGCCGCGCCGGTCACCCACGCCATGATCAGGAACGCGGCGGACCGGTACCACGGCTGGTTGATTCCACTTTCATGTTGTTTCCAGGGGAATTACCTCGATCGGAGTCCCCTGGCCGGTAGTCGGACCGACCACCAGCAGAACGCGCTTGGCCGTGACACCGGAAAGTGCGTCGAGCACCCGCCGGACCAGCTCAGGTTCCTCCGACGGGTCGCCTTCCGCCGGCAGCGCTTCGCGTTCCGCGTCGGCACGCGTCCACACGGCGACTTTGGCGCCGGTCGCGTCGGTGATGGCTTTGGACAATGGCTCCGGGAAGGAGGCGGTCACCAAGGTGACCTGTTCGATGGTGTGCGCCTTGGCCGGGGATGCCGCCGCCAGGAGGGCGTGCTCGCGCCGCCACAGGGCAAAGTGATACGCGGCAACGAATCCGGCGGCTACCAGGAGCCCGAGCGGCGCGCGGATACGTTCCAGGACGCTGCCTCCAGTCACATCACCTAGGAGGAACTCGAAGAGCCGGTATCCAATCACCAGAAGGGCGATGAGCGCCACCACGGCACTAATGCCGAAGGACACAATGAGGTAGACGCGCCTGCCGGGAGGAATGGCATCCGCGGTTTGCGGTTGCCCTGCCGGCTTCCAGGCCTGCCACCAGGCCGGACCTCCCACAACGAGGGAACTGATACCACCCAGCAGGAGGGTGCGCGTGCCGCTCCCCGCAAGGGGTGAAACCGCCATGGCAAGCGCTGCATTGATGACCAAGCCAATGCCGGAGGCCGCTGCCGCCAGGGCAACCCCTGATGTCACCAGCTGGCTCGCACGCCGGGTGGCAACAGAACGGTGAGCCCCGCTGACGCGGTGATAGCGCCACACCAAGGCGCCGATGGTAGCACCGGCGAGAGCCGGAGCCAGCGGGGCCAGCAGCTCGCTTATCGGGTCACCCCGGTCGAATGCCGTTCTCAGGAGCACAAAACCCACGACGCCGGCGCTACCGAGCGCTGTGATGCCCGCAGCGAAGATCCCCACACCAATCAGCGCCACATCCACCAGGGCGGTCTCCAGTTTGCGTCCGCCGCCCCTGAACCAGTGCCACCACCACACGAAAATTCCGCCGCCTGCCCAAACCAGGGCCCGGAGCACGGACTGCCACCACGCCTCCGTACCCGGGGTCAGGCTGGTGTAGCCCCGGATCGCGACGTCGAGCAAGCTACCCAAGGCGGTGATGGCGGCAATCGCTCCCACCAGCAACCCGAAAACCGAACCGATGACGGCAGGGACGTCGTCGAGATTAACGGGATGCTTGACGGCGTGCCGCCACATCCAGCGGTGCCAGAACCATACTCCGGCCCAGACAAGCCCAACGGACAAAGGCGAATACCACTGGGGTTCCAGCTGGCCGATAAAGGATGCCGCCATCCCCAGGAGGGCCGTGACGAAGACGATCAGGGAGACCGCGTAGACGGCGGCAAGGTAGAGGCCCCACCCCGCTGAGACGCGCTCCGCGCCGTCGTCGAGCCTTTTCCAGACAACCCACCACAGGAGGGCCGCGAGCGGCCCTCCGATCAGCGTGAAGGCAAGGGAGCGGGCAAGTCCGGCCACATCAGTGGATACCAGCACTGCTCCCGTGCTGAACAGGCGCTCCAAAAGGCCGCTTAGCCCTATTGCCGCGATCACCACCAAGGCGAACAGCAGTACGTAGAGGATCAGGCGGCGGAGGGTGAGTTGGGCGGAACGTGCCGCTGACCACGTCGTCGAAACCTGGGAGTTCATGGTTTCACGGACGATCCTGCGCAGGATAGAAGCTGGTACGGTGCCTGGTCGACCAGCCATCTGCCTTCGGTCTTCACAAGGGAGAAGCGGTCCTCCATCTCGTACTCGGATGGTCCGAACGGGCCGCCAGGACCTGAACCGACAACCGAGACTCTCACGACTGCCGTGTTGTCCCTCTCGGTGGTCGAGATCAAGACAACCCGGGTGGGCGGCGGGCCGCTTTCCTGGTAACCGCGGCACAAGGAACTGGCCGCTTCCGTGAGGTAGGAACTGGCTGTGGCCATATCGCCTTCGATGACGGCGGTGCTGTACCGCTGGACGACTCCCTGGGGTGTCGACTCGTCCAGAACTTCTGGCTCCCCGCGGGTGAAAACGACCGCCAGCGCGACGATCACCAACAGGGCTATCGCGGACACGATTACAAGGAGAATCCGGTCCGGCTTTCCCGCCGCAGCGTTCATGCCGTCAGTATGGCCTAAAAACAGCCCCCTTCGTATGTGTCTTCCGCCCTAGTTGCATTTACCCACGGAGGTTGGTGACGGGATCCGGCTCCTTCGGCCCCGGCTGTTGTTCTGTCCGGATCATGGAGGGGGGGTCCAAAGCCCCTTCAACGCCGGATCGGGAGATGACTTTCCTTGGGCAGCAGGTCAACTTCGGATGGGTCGCGGCCGCGCGGTCGTCACCGGGACGGCCATGAAACCGAAGTGGGCGCCATTGCGGGCATGCTGGAACGGACCGAGTCCGAGCCGACGCCGCTACAGAAGGAAATCGCGGGGGTCAGCAAACTGCTGGGCATCACGGTGATAGTCATCGCGGTTCTGGTGATGGTGACCATCGTGCTCATCAACGAGGTTTCGTCGCTGGCGGATCTGGTCACCGTGCTGCTGCTGGGTGTCTCGCTGGCGGTGGCCGCGGTGCCCGAGGGGCTCCCGGCCATCTTGTCGGTCGTGTTGGCCATCGGTGTCCAGCGGATGGCCAGATGCAATGCGGTCGTGAAGGAACTCCACTCGGTGGAAACCTTTGGCTCCGCCTCGGTCATCGCCTCGAACAAGACCGGAACATTGACAAGCAACGAGATGACGATCGGCCGGATCGTCACCGCATCGGGGCAGATCGAGCTCACCGGCGCCGGGTACCGGCCCGAAGGCCAGATTCTGCAAGGAACCCGTGAAGCCAGCGATCCGGTGGTACTGCAGGAGGCCCGCATGGTCCTGGCGGGTGGCTCATTCGTCAATGATGCACAGCTGATAGAACACGACGGCCAGTGGCAGATCCAGGGCGACCCGACGGAAGCTGCATTCCTGGTTGCTGCCCGGAAGCTGGCGGGGGTTACCGAACGCGTCGGGGAGTTCGAACGGCAGGGCGAAATCCCGTTCACCTCAGAACGGAAGCTGATGTCAGCGCTGGCGTGCCACAAGGAGTTCGACGAACTCGACCTGGTCACCAAAGGTGCCCCCGATGTCCTCCTGGGGCCCTGTACGGATGCAGGTGGGGGCGGACATTGTCCCGCTGGATGGGGCGCTGCGCAGCAAGGCCCTGGCCGACGTCGAGGCTCTGTCGGCGCAGGCCTTCCGCGCCCTGGGCGTGGCCTACCGCCGGTACGGGGAGCAAGACCGTCACGAAGCGGACGTGATCGACGAAGCGGATGAGAACGCCCTCGTCTATCTGGGCGTCGCCGGCATTATTGGCCAGCCCCGTGCCGAAGCGGCGGCTGCCGTGGCGGAGGCCCGTCGTGCAGGCATCCGCGTGGCGATGATCACCGGTGACCACCCCGTAACCGCCGCCCGGATTGCCAGCGATCTGGGTAATTGCGAACCGGGGGACAAGGCACTGACTGGAGCCCAGCTCGATGAACTCGACGATGCGGGGCTGCGTGCCGTCACCGGCTCCACATCCGTCTACGCGCGCGTGTCCTCGCACAACAGCGTCAGGTAATCGATGCGTTGCAGGCGCAGGGCAATGTCGTTGCCATGACAGGAGACGGCGTCAATGACGCCCCGGCCCTGAAGTCCGCCGACATCGGCATTGCCATGGGCTGGGCATCACAGGAACCGAGGTGACCAAGGAAGCTTTGAAGATGATTCTCGGCGACGACAACTTCGCCACCATCGTCTCCGCGGTGCGCCAGGGCCGGGTCATCTTCGACAACATCGAAAAGTTCCTGCGCTATCTTCTCTCCTCCAATATGGGAGAAGTCTTCACGGTCTTCCTCGGCGTGGTCTTCGCCGGCACCATGGGTTTGGCAGGTGCAGGCGACGAGGCAGTGGCGCTGCCGCTGCTGGCCACCCAGATTCTGTGGATCAACCTCGTCACCGACTCCGGCCCGCGCTGGCGATAGGAGTGGATCCGGAAATAGACGACGTGATGGCGCGTGCGCCGGGGAAAATGACCGACCGCAATCCTCGGGCGGCGGCTGTGGACCGGCATCGTGGCCGTCGGCTTGGTCATGGGCATCGTGACGCTGCTGACCATCGACATCTTCCTGCCCGGCGGTCTCGTCAACGGCAGCGACTCCCTGGACGTGGCCCGTACCGCCGGGTTCACCACCTTGGTCTTCGCGCAGCTGTTCAACGCCTTCAACTCACGTTCCGTCACAACCAGCGCGTTCCACCGGCTTTTCGTCAACAAGTGGCTGTGGGGCGCCGTCCTGCTCGCGGCTGTACTTCAGTTCGCCGTGGTGGAAGGCCCGCTGCTGCAACAGGCCTTCGGGACCGCGTCCCTGGACGCGGCCCACTGGGCGGTCTGCATGGGCATGGCATCCACCGTGTTGTGGTTCGACGAACTCCTGTTCAACCGGTCAGCCCGGCGGAACCACAGGTGGTTGACGAAAACTTGTCCGTGAAGATCCGGATACGGTCAATGCCAGTCAAGGATTCCGTGACTGCTGTGCCTGTCGGCGTTCGGGTGTTGGATGGTCATCCATTGATGAAGGGCATCATGCTTGCGTCTAGCGGAGGGCAGAATGGCCTCGGTTTCGTTGATCCTGACGTACCAAGGTGTGGTGACCGGATCCAATGCCACTGGCCGCTAGTTCTGATGGCTGGTAGGGATGAGTCATGACGGATTCACCTACGGCCGCTGCCGCTTTGTCGCCTTTTGACGTTGTGATCTTTGACCTGGATGGCGTCGTAACGGACACGGCCGCTGTGCATGAGGCAGCGTGGAGGGACCTCTTCAATGAGGTGTTGAAGGACCGCCGCGTCCCGCCAAGGGCACGGAGGGAGCCCTTCAGCAGCAGTGATTACCAGAGGTATGTGGATGGCAGGCCCCGGGAAGACGGTGTGCAAGCCTTCCTGGGTTCCCGCGGCATTGAACTGCCTATGGGTGACGCCTTGGATCCTGCCGGCGGATGGTCGGTCCGTGGCCTGGCTGAGCGTAAGAACCAGCTGTTCAGGGAGCGGCTGGGACGTGAGGGTGTGGTGGCCTTCCCGGGAACGGTCGCACTGCTTGAAAGGCTGCGGTCGGGACGGGTTCCTGTGGCCCTTGCAACATCAAGCCGGAACGCGTCCGCTGTCCTGGCAGCCGCTGGCCTGTCCAATGCTTTCGACCTGGTCATGGATGGTGCCATTGCCGGCGAGTTGGGCCTTGCAGGAAAACCCGACCCGGCATTATTCCTTGAAGTCGTGCACCGGTTGGGGATCCCTCCTGCCCGCGCCGTGGTGATCGAAGATGCCGTCGCCGGCGTCGAAGCGGCACACCGAGGGGGATTCGGGCTCGTCGTTGGGATAGACAGGGTTTCTAGCAGGAGGGCGGAGCTGGAGGCGGCAGGTGCCGACGTTGTGTTGAACGACGTGAGCGAGCTGGATCTGGGACGTGTTCTCACTGACCCGTGGCGCCTTGTGTATGAAGGTTATGATCCGGCCCACGAAGGGCACCGGGAAGCTTTGACCACGCTTGGGAACGGGTACCTGGCCGTGCGTGGGGCTGCCCCGGAGGGCGGAATGAGCGAGGTCCGTTATCCGGGCACCTACCTCGCCGGTGTCTACAACAGGTTGGTGAGTACCGTGGAAGGCCAGGCCGCGGAAGACGAACACATGGTCAATATCCCCAACTGGCTGGTGCTGGACGTCCGGCTGGACGAGACGCACTGGTGGTCCCGGGGCGGGTTGAAGATCCGCCGTGAGCGGCGTGTGCTTGACCTGCTTCGGGCCACTCTGCGGCGGGAAGTCGTGCTGGAGGCAGATGACGGCCGGCGGCTGGAGGTGGTTCAGCGCCGGTTCGTATCGATGGCCCAGCCTCATCTGATGGCGCTGGAGACAGTCTTCACTGCCAGGGGCTGGAGCGCGTCCGTGAGAATCCGCAGCGGAGTGGATACCGGGGTGACCAACGAAAATGTGCCGGAGGACGCGCTTCTGTCCCACCATCATCTGGCCGTACTCGAGGTGTCCGGGCCAGCAGAACCGACCCCGGTGATAGAAGTTGAGACGAGCCAAAGCCATATCAGGATCGCAACAGCGCTGCAGACCCGGGTTTCCGGACAGGCAGGCAGCGGCGCGCCCGATGAAGAAGCGGGATTGTATTACCGCTCCTTCGACGTCCCGCTGACGGACGCCGTGCCGCTGATGGTGACCAAGATGGCAGCAATCGTGACTTCCCGCGACCGCGCGTTCTCCTCACCGGCATCCGGTGCGAGGTCGGTGCTCAGGGCCAGCGGGCAGGGCTTTGACGGCATGCTCTCCGAGCACGAGAACGCCTGGGGAAGATTGCTGCACTTGTTCGTCGTCACCATCGACGGGAGCCCCCAGGTGCAGCTGATCCTGAATCTCCATGTCTTCCACCTGCTGCAGACGCTGAGCCCGCACACGGCTGAACTGGATGCCGGTGTGCCCGCCCGCGGGCTGCACGGGGAGGGTTACCGCGGGCACATCTTCTGGGATGAGCTCTTCGTCCTGCCCCTTCTTACCTCACGGATGCCCTCCGTTGCCCGCTCCCTTATTGACTACCGCTGGCGCAGGCTGCCGGCGGCCCGGGAAGCGGCGGCCGCAGCGGGGTTCCGGGGGGCCTTGTTCCCGTGGCAGAGCGGCAGCGACGGCAGGGAAGAGACACCCCGTTGGCTTTTTAGCCGGCGGTCCGGCCGTTGGGTGCCGGACTATTCCCATCTTCAGCGGCATGCCGGCCTGGGCGTGGCCTTCAACGCATGGCAGTATTTCCTGGCCACGCAGGATCGGGGCTGGCTCTTGCATCATGGCGCCGAGCTGGTTGTGGAAGTGGCGCGGCTCGTAGCCTCCATGGCCGAATACGACGACGAAGAGGACCGCTTCCATCTTCGCGGAGTCATGGGCCCGGACGAATACCATACAGGCTACCCGGACAGCCCCGGCGGGGGATTGAATGACAACGCCTACACGAACGTGATGGCTGCATGGGTCTGCGAACAGGCCCACGAGATCATGACGATGCTTCACGGCCACGACCTGGAGGATCTACGGGGACGCCTGTCCATAGATCCGGCAGAGATGGAAGCCTGGCTGCGCGTTAGCCAACGGATGTTTGTACCGTTCTTCGGCGGAGGCATCATCAGCCAGTTCGACGGTTACGAACACTTGCAGGAACTCGACTGGGCGCACTACCGGAACAGATACAAAAACATTGAACGCCTCGACCTGATTCTGGAAGCCGAGGGCGACAGCACCAATCGGTACCGGCTGGCCAAACAGGCTGACGTGCTGATGCTCCTGTATGTCCTGGGCGAGAAGGAGCTGATGCTCTTCCTGGCCCAGCTGGGTTACACCGTCACCGCGGACCAGCTCGCGGCGACAGTGGACTACTACCTGGCACGCACGGCCCACGGCTCCACCCTAAGCCGCGTGGCCCACGCCTCGGTGCTGGCAGCCATGGACCCGGACCGGGCCTGGAGAACTTTCCGGGAAGCGCTCACCGCCGACCTTGACGACACGCAGGGAGGCACCACGCACACAGGTATCCACCTTGGCGCCATGGCAGGAACGATCGATGTGATCCAGCGCAGCTTCGCCGGTCTGAGGATCACCAGGGATGCCCTCCTTTTCGCCCCAAAAATGCCAAAAGAAATAAAGTCAGTTTCCTTCCGTGTCCGCTACCGGGACCAGTTGCTCGAAGTCAGCCTCGACCACGGCACCTTGACTGTTTCCGCAGCACCCGGAGACGCAGCCGCTGTCTGCGTACGTGTCGGTTCTGACGAGGTCCATTTGGGCGCGGGCGAGATGCGGAAGTTCGTGCTGCACGAAACGGGCACCGCGGCGGGCTGAACCCGTGGCGTTCCGGGGGTAAGCCTACCGCCCTGTAGGATCTGCGCGGTTCCTCGAACCGGTGCTGTTGGACGCTTCGATGAGCGGGCAGGAGCTACGCTGAATCATGAGCGAGCAAAAGCCACCTGGCATGCCCTGCACAAGTCATCCCTGACCAAGGGGGAGCGGGCGGCCGACTATTTGCACGGTATGGGCAGCTGGCCTTTCGTGGGCGGATTCATTCTCTTCATGATCCTATGGTCCGCCGTCAACAGCTTCGCGATGGCTGGCCGTGCCTGAGATCCTTACCCCTATATTCTGCTGAACCTGTTTCTGTCCATGCTTGCCGGTCTCCAGGGGCGCGATCCTCCTGATCGCCGCCAAACGCCAGGATGCCATTGCCTCGGCCATGGCCCAGCACGACTATGACACCGACATGGCAGCGAAAGCCGAAATTGAACGGCTGACGAAGATCAACGAGCAGCAGCTCGTTCCGGGGCCCGCCCGTACAGAAGGCTGGTCTGAATTTCCAGACCGGGGGCTTCGTCCTTCGCCAGGGGAGGCCCTCGTCAAGGGCAATTTCGCCTGACGGTGCCGTCACTGTTCCTGCTCGCGATCTGCCCGTTCTGGTTCTTCATGACTTTTTCGGTGGTGTACGGTGGAAATGCGCGGTCAAGTTGGGACGATGCAGGTATGAGCGCGAACACGGGACGTCGTCGGGACCGATCCGCCACTGACGACGAGGAAGAACCTGAGCAGAGGGCCCCTCTGGTCGATCACCGAAGGCCGCCCACGAACCAGATGCGCACAGTGGGCCAGCGCCGCCGGGATTCGGAAGAGAAGCTGGAGCACCACCAGCGCGAAGCCCGGAGCAAACCGAAGGACGAGACCGCAGCCGGACAATAACTGGACGCAACCCCGGAAGGCTGCGCGGCAGCACAGCGCGTTCTCCCTGCTAGAGCACGGCACTGCTTTTTACTACAAGAACGGAGTCCTCCCCGGCGGAACCGAGCGGGTGATCAGTGTCGGGCGCTGACTGCTACACAGGAGGACTTCACCGGCGACCGAGCGCACCAGGGCTTTCAGTCCTCCCTGGCCCCTGCAGCCGATGACCAGCAGCAGGGCGCCCGGCTGCCCTGAGCAAGGCGTCCGCCGGCGGCCTGCCGGTATCAAGAACGGGGTGCACGTTCAGATCGGGATGGTTCCTGGCCGCGCCGGCGACGGCTGCGGAGAGCACACCGCAGGCAACCGTGGGCTTCCCAGTCGGGCCCTCGGAGCCTGTGGCTGAGGGTGCGTCATGGCCCACGCAAGTGTGGACCAGCGTCAGGTCCTGGCGAAGCTGGTGCGCTTCCATGGCTGCCCGTTCCACCGCGATGGCCGAGTCGGTGGAACCGTCGGTGCCGACATGACACCGGTCCTCCCGTCTGGACCGTCCGGCGGGACCACGGCCACTGTGCAGTCGCTGAGGATGGCGGTCTGAAAACTGACCGATCCGAACCCCTCACCGTGCTTGTCCGGTCCTCTGTCCGTTCCCAGGACGATCATGCCCGCATCTTTGGAGAGGGCCCGAAAGGCCGGGACGGTCTCACCCGTCCTCAAGGTCGTGGTGACTGTGATCTCCGGATCCTGGGCCGATAGCCGACGAGCCTCCTCGGCCAGCAGCTCCGCCCGTGGTTCACGGCCTCCAGATACCGGCTTGCATGTTGGAAGAACCCAGAAGTCGGAACGACGCGCACCAGATTGAGGAGGACATGAAAATGGGCGGCCAGGGTGGCGGCCCATTCCGCGGCAGCGCTGCCCGCAGGAGAGTCGTCGACACCGACCACGATCTGGCTGTTCACGATTCCGTACCCTTCGGCGAACTTGCGGACGATAAGTCCAAAATCCCCGCCCTATCCGTCGCAGCCCAGAGGCGGAACATCCTCAGCATGGTTCCCAGGATTGGAATATTCCTGACCATGTCCTCAAGGTCGATGCTTCGGCACTGAACAGTGGCCGGGCCGCGGCTGTTTCGATGCAACTTCCAACATTCGTGGGTGCCGAGGTTTTATGTCTGGTTGGGCAAAAGACTGCATCCTTTTTTGTCCTATACGCTGGGCCTCGCAGGATGTATGTCCCGCGGGCCGGTTCGTTGCGAGGAGTTTTCCCATGGTTTCCAGCGATTCCCGCACTTCACGAGCGAGTACCTCCCCAGCGTCCCGTTCCGCCGGGCAGTCGTGGCACACACTGTCGGCGGTCGACACCGCAGCGGCCCTCCGGACAGACCCTTCTGTTGGGCTGACCACAGCTGCAGCAGAATCACGGCAGCTGGAGCACGGGCCCAATGTGCTGACTGAGGCCAAAAAGAAACCTGCATGGAAAAAAGTACTGCGGCTCCTGGCGGAGAAGATGACTCTCCTGCTGGTCGTTGCCGCCGCAGTGAGCGCCACGGTCTCCCGGGAATGGGAAACGCCCGTCGTGATTCTGGCGGTCATCATCCTCAACACGGTTCTTAACTACGTTCAGGAGAGCCGGGCGGACAGCAGCCTGGAGGCGCTGCGGAAGATGACTGTGGACACGTCCCGGGTGCGCCGGGACGGGGGCGTGCAGGAAATTTCCAACTCCGAACTGGTGCCAGGAGACATTGTGCTGCTGGACGCCGGCGATTCGGTCCCTGCGGACGGCCGACTGATCGAGGCTGTGAGGCTGCAGGTTGCCGAAGCCGCGCTGACCGGTGAGTCCCAGCCCGTAGACAAGACCACCCAGACGCTGACCGACCCGGATCTTGTCCTGGCGGACCGGACGAACATGATTTTCACGAGCACCGACATCAGCCGTGGGCGCGCCGTCATGGTGGCAACGGCTACCGGAATGGACACCGAGATCGGCGGCATCGCCTCATTGCTCGGTAGCGCTGGAACCGAGAAAACCCCGCTGCAGCGGCGGATCGATCAGCTTGCCGGGACGCTGACGATCGTCGCCCTCGTTGTCGTCGCCATCGTCTTCATACTCGGATTGTCCCGGGGCCAGCCCTGGTCCGATCTGCTGATCACCGCAGTCTCCCTCGCAGTAGCCACCATCCCGGAGGGCCTGACCGCCGTCGTCGCTTTCACTCTGAGCATGGGCGCTTCTCGGCTCGCCCGGCGCGGAGCCATCATCAAGCAGCTATCCGCCGTCGAAACCCTCGGCAGCACCACCCACATAGCAACGGACAAGACCGGAACGCTGACGCTCAACGAAATGACCGTACGGCGGCTGCTCGTCGCCGGACGCAGCTTCCGGATCACCGGCAACGGCTATTCGACAGACGGCAAAATCCTGAGCAGAGATGGCGGCCCGCCTCCGGCGATGACGGACACCTTCCTGTCCATGGCGTTGTGCAACGATGCCTCGGTGAAGGACGGCGAACTCGTGGGAGATCCTACAGAAGGCGCACTCGTTGTACTCGCCGAGAAGGGCGGGATTGACGTCGAGGGTGCCCGAAAGGAGCACCCCCGTGTGGCTGAAATCCCGTTTGATTCGGACTACAAGTTCATGGCCACCTTCCACCGGCAGAACTTCACCGGCGGAGACACCGCTCCCGCCCGCTTCCGCTGCTTCGCTAAAGGAGCACCCGGCGTACTGATGGAACGTGCCGATTCCGTCCTGACCGACACGGGGATCCGCCTGCTGGACGACGCTGACCGCCAGCGGATCCATGAGGAGGTCCAGGCACTGGCAGGGGAAGGTCTTCGCACGCTGCTAATCGCCGGGCGCCGGCTCGATTCGAACCTGCCGCAGGACCCCGAGGAGCTCCGGCTCACGGCGGACCGGTTGACGGTCTACGCCGTGGTTGGAATTGTCGACCCGCCGCGCCCCGAGGCCGCCGCGGCAATCGCCACGGCACGGGAGGCCGGGATCGAGGTCCACATGATCACCGGAGATCACCTGGTCACGGCCTCGGCTATCGCCGCTGGCCTGGGCATCCGCGGCGAGGCGGCGGCCGGGACTGACCTGGACCGGCTCGATGACGCACAGCTCACCCGCCGCGTCGCGGGTTATGGCGTGCTTGCCCGGGTCGCCCCGGAACATAAGATCCGCGTCGTCAAGGCCCTGCAGGACGGCGGGAACGTCGTGGCCATGACGGGCGATGGCGTCAACGACGCCCCGGCACTGAAACAGGCAGACATCGGCATCGCAATGGGTATCACCGGAACCGATGTGTCCAAGGGCGCGGCCAGAATGATACTGACCGACGACAATTTCGCCACCATTGTCATCGCGGTAGAGATAGGCCGCGGGGTCTACGCGAACATCATCAAGTTCGTGAAATTCCAGCTGACAACGGCGTGGGGCTTCGTTCTGATCTTCCTCACCGCCGGTGTGCTCGGCTTGGCCGGTGGCGCGCCGTTCACCGCCTTGCAGATCCTCTGGGTGAACATCATCATGGATGGGCCTCCCGCGTTGGCGCTGGGTGTTGACCCGGCGGAGCCGGACATCATGAAGCAGAAACCGCGGCCCGTTGGCGAACCATTGCTGACCAGAGACCGTCTGCTGCGGATCCTCGGTCTCGGCACGGTCATGGCTGCCGGGACCATCGCCGTCCTTGTGCTGGCTCCCGCCCTGTTCCCGGAGAACACAGCGGACCCGGCCCTGCCAACCACCCTCGCGTTCACTACCTTCGTCTTTTACCAGGTATTCAACCTGCTCAACGTGCGCTCAGACTCAGCCTCTGTTTTCTCCAGACAGACCTTCACCAACCGCAGTATCTGGGTATCATTGATCGCCGTGATCGTGCTCCAGATTATGGTGGTGAACCTGGAAGTACTGCAGGGCCTATTCGACACCACGGCCATGAGCTCAGCCCAGTGGGGGCTGGCCCTCCTCGTGGGTTCCTCGGTTCTATGGGCAGAAGAAATCCGCAAGACGATTATCCGGCGGCGCAACCGCCGACAATCCTCGCCGACGCCGACAGGCCCCGGGCGGCGGTCCTGAAGCACCCTACCTGCCCGCGGTAACAGAGCACGCCGCGGCTCCAGCGTCCCTTCCTAGGCAGGGTGGGGGCCCGGGGTTTTGGTTGTGAACTTCTTCGGTGATGCTTCAGGCGTTGAGCATCACCTTGAGCGCCTTTGTTTCGGCGGCCCGTGAAAAGGTGTCGTATGCCTTTTCGATGTCATTGAGATCGAACGCGTGACTCACGAATTGGTCGACGGGCAACTTCTTTTGCGCGACGAGCTTGAGGAGCGTACCAGTCGTGTTGGTGTTCAGCAGGCCCGTGGTGATGGTGATGTTCGAGATCCAGAGTCTGTCCAGCGGCAGGTCCACACCCTTGCCGTGTACCCCGGCGTTGGCGACGGCGAGCCCGACGGTACCGGCGCCGATCACGGCGATGACATCACCGGGCTTGACAGCCCCGTACTGCACGCCGATTTCGCAGCCTGTGGGCAGGATATCGGACAGCAATGTTCCCGCTTGGGGGCTGACGCTGTCGGGGATTTTGTAAACGGAAGTCTCTTAGTACGGGACGCGCACGAATTCGGCCTGTGTCCCGTCGATGAGGTGCCCGAGGATCCAACCGATGCCTGGGGCGCCCTCTTCGCCCAGGCAGTGGGAGTAGACTCCCTGTCTGCAGTAGTCGAGATGCCCGCAGGCAGAGATGCACGAGATGATTACTCGGTCGCCGATCGTGAGGCCTGCAACTGCGGATCCGATTTCAGTGATCGTGCCGACGCCCTCGTGCCCGAGGATTCGACCGTACTCGACTGCTGGAACGTCGCCTTTGAGGATGTGCAGATCAGTGCCGCAAATGGTCGTAGTTTCGATCTTCACGATGATGTCGGTCGGCTTCTGAATCCTGGGATCGGGTACGTCTTCCCATGCCTTCTGGCCGGGACCGTGATAAACAAGCGCCTTCATCGTCATTCCTTCGATCGGCCAAGGCGCTCCCACCTGAGAGCTGCGTTCGGCGGTATTCCCCTGATCCAAGGCTCACACTACTGAACGAGATCATGAACTGCTCGTCCTGTCAGGGAAAGAATGGCCGCTCCTGGCAACGAGAGGCCGGCAGTCACGCCCCCGAGTGTTGCGATATTCGTCAGCCCAGCCAATCCTAGGTGCCCCGCCGGCCTCCAGGCAGTTGGGCCGCGACGCCCTCTGAGGCGCGATGCGGCTGCTGCGCTCGATTCATAGAATCCACCGGCTGCGCCACGTTCAGGTCCCGGGCCGGTGTGACCATCCAGACTGTGAAGTAATTGGGCGGGATCCGCAGGTCCATGCCGGAACAGGCCGGTGATTGTCGGGTGGAGTTGGCCACGGTCGATGAACTGGAAGCCTGGACAGAATGTCCCATCTCCGATGAGGACGCGGACGAGCTGCTGCATCACCGGTTCCGGATCATTCATCACCTCAGTAAGACTGCCACGCACCTGCTCGAGCGAGGGGAGAGCGAACTCCGTCCTGATTCCTTCCGAGGTCTCGTCGCTGATGGGTTGCCAGTTCAATCTCACCGCGGCCCAGTACCCGTCGGCGATGGACTTCCAGGAGCCACTGGCTGGAGAGCGGATCGCGGCGCAGCGTGAACGTTCGCAGCGCGAGTTCGAAGCCAGCCGTGTTATCTGCCCTCCCACTTGGTACCGAGACCCTGAATGATTCCCGAGAGCAGGGACGCAAGGCTCAGCGGGAAGATGACCATCCAGCCGATGAGGTTCATCCCGAGGTAGGCAGCGCGGACCAGCTGCGCGTCAGCGGATGTCAGCCCTGCAACGGCCATTACCAAGAATCCAGCGACAGCACTGAGCCAGCCCACGGACGAGATGATGTGGATGGTCAGCGCAGCCTTGCGGACTGCGGGGGGCAGCACCTTCAAGGTGTGTGGTTCATGGCCATTCCGCCGCTGAGGTGTGTGACCGCGAAGGTCACCACCAGTACAGCTGCGGCGATAAGGAATCCCTTCACCCACAAGGGTGTCTTGTGACGCGGGGTTTCTCCGCTGTCAGTGGGAGATGTGTCGGGGTTGGAGTCCAGGTTCGTCATGGCTCTCCTTCGATTGGCTTTGTAAGACAGTATGTATTGAAAGCGTCAGCCTGTCCATTGCGCGTCACGTTGTATGATTCGGCATGCCCAAGCTCTGGAACGCGACCATCGAGACCCACCGAGATGCTGTCCGGGGGGCCGTTTTGGACGCCGCCGCTCAGCTGGTGGCCGGCCAGGGCGTCGCCGGGGTGACGATGTCCGCGATCGCCCAGGCAGCAGGGATAGGCCGTGCCACCTTGTACAAGTATTTCCCGGACGTTGAGTCCATCCTGCTGGCCTGGCACGAGCGCCAGATCCAGGCCCACCTCACAGAGCTGATCCAGATCAGGGACCGGACTGTGGGGGTCCGGCAGCAGCTTGAAGCTGTGCTTCATGCCTATGCTTTCCTGTCGCACTCCGGCCACGGCGATGCCGAGGCAGCAAGGCTGCACGGGGGCGGACACGCTGGTCTGGCCCGGCAACACCTCCAGGGTTTCCTTGCGGGACTGCTTCAAGAGGGCGCGGACGCGGGCGTGTTCCGCACTGATGTGGCCCCGGGGGAGCTGGCGGCCTTCTGCCTTCATGCCCTTGAAGCTGCAGCAGGACTGACCTCCCACGACGGCGTGCTCAGGCTGGTCAAAGTCACCCTTGACGCCTTGCAGCCTGCCCAGCCCTCGGGCGCCCCGAGAAGCGGACACCAATCCCACACGCCTTAGCCGGCGGCCAGAAAGACCCGCAGACCGCTTCGCAGTGGAGGCAGGCATCGGCGCAGATTCGGCAGGACGGGTGCATCCCGTGGTTGTGTCTCATAATTGCGGCGTCGGTAGGACGGATGAAAGCGGTCCCACCTAATCTGTGTTGCCCACAGGGGATACACCCACTCTTCCCAGCCCACGTTGTCTCACCGTACGTCGATGACGCCCAACATGCCGAGGTCTTCGTGGTCCAGGATGTGGCAGTGGTAGACGGAGCATCCGCGGAAGTCCTTGAAAGCCACCCTGATCTTTACCCGACCGTTTGCAGGTACGTTCACCACGTCCTGCCAGACGGCGGTATCCAATCCTTGGCCGTTTTCCTCGATGATCTGCATCGGCCAGACGTGCAGGTGGAACGGGTGGTCCATGGGACTGGTGTTGGTCAGTGTCCATTCCTCGACGCTTCCGGCCGCGACCGTAGTATCTGTTCTGGCCTCGTTGAATTCCCTGCCGTTGATGGTGAAACGCATCATGCCGGCGCCCCCGCCCATGCCCATGCCGGCTGCCAGGATCACCTGA
Source organism: Pseudarthrobacter sp. MDT3-1 (assembly GCF_054510755.1). Classification (NCBI taxonomy): domain Bacteria; kingdom Bacillati; phylum Actinomycetota; class Actinomycetes; order Micrococcales; family Micrococcaceae; genus Pseudarthrobacter; species Pseudarthrobacter sp. MDT3-1. The sequence continues at coordinate 20,671 of NZ_JBTNDX010000040.1, forward strand.
CGGCGTGCCGAGACGGTAGATGACCTCAGGTCTCCCAGGCCCCGATAGGCGGGCACGGCCGTCAGGGGTGCGGCCGGTTCGCCTGACACGCGGAGAGTGGCCAGCGCGGCGCCGTCCGGCTGGTCTGCAGGGTTCCGTGCACTGTATCCCGGTCCCATCATGCCCGGCATGCTTCCCCGGTTCTGGTAGAACGCACGCAGCACGGAATCGCCGGTCGTCGTGGTCACGAGGAGGTCTGCCCGGTTTCCGGGCGTCAGCAGCAGTTCATCCACTGTCTCCGGTTTCGGGAAGCGGCCGAAGTCCATGCCGAGGAGTTGCAGCTGCTGTCCGTCGAGCCGCAGCCGGAGGTAGCGGGCCACGCACGCGTTGATGATGCGCCATCTCTCCCGTTGCCCGGGGCGGGCGCTGAATTGCGGGTCGCTCTGGCCGTTGACCAGAATCAGTTGACCCTCCCTGCCCATCATCCGTTCCATCGCCGGGACTGCAGCGACGTTCCCCGTACCGTCTATGGTGGTGTCGGAAACGACCAGCACCCGCTCCGCGCTCGTCTCGACGGGCTCCGGGTCCTCCACGATGATCGCTCCGAAGAGGCCGCCGAAGATCTGGTCGGCGACCATGCCGTGATGGTGGGGGTGGTACCAGTACGCGCCAGGGGGATGATCATCGGGAAGGTTGTATTCATAGTCGAAGCTGCTGCCGGGTTCCACTGAGACGAAGACATTATCCCCGTTGCCCTCGGGGGAAACATGGAGGCCGTGCACATGCAGGTTGGTGGCCTGGACCAGATTGTTGACGAGCTTGATCTTCAGGACGTCGCCGGCTCGTACGCGAAGTGTTGGGCCGGGGACGGACCCGTTATAACCAAAAGCGGTGGCCTGCCGTCCGGCAAGCAGGATCTGCCCTGGTGCAGCTTCGAGCCGGACCTGAAGCTGCCCGTCAGCGCTCCGCTCCTCCTGCGGCTGGGTCAGCTCACCTCCGCTGACCGGCCCGGAAGGGGAGGTCAGTGTCCAGATCAGCCCGGCCCCGCCGGCAACCGTCCCCGCAGCTCCCAGTCCGCCCAGAAGAATCGCCTGGCGGCGGCTGATGGGCTGCAACTACCGGCCCTCGCCGAGAACCTTGAGCTGCTCGCGGTATTGGTCCGCGGTCAGCTCTCCTCTCGCAAAGCGTTCCTCGAGGATCTGGCGGGCCCTGCTCCCTCCCATGTGCGCCGGACCGGCGGTCCCATCCGGGCCATCCGGTCCGTAACGGCCGCGGATGCCTCCTCCGGCGACCCTCACCGCCAGCAGCACCAGGAGCGCGACCCCGATGAGCAGGAGAGGCACCCAGAGCCACATCCACCCCATGCCTTGTCCGTAACCCCACATCATGACCGGCGCCTTCCGCTTCCAAGAGTTGGTACTCCTATTCTCCCCGCGGCGCCGGCTGACAGGTAGAGTCCGAGGTCCCGGCCCGTAGGCCGGTTGTTCGACGCATCCGATGAGCATGGCGGTGATGCGGTGGGTCATCATGCAGCTCCTGTCACGGCGTGATTGGGCGGGCCGGCCTGCCCGGCCGTCATGCCCCCACCCTGGACCCGTGATACTCACGCCGTCAGCCACCTCCCTCCGGCCGGGACCGGGCCGCGTCTGCAAGCGAAGCATGCGCTTGGCCAGCACGATTAGAAGACCGGGAGGGAAGAACAGCGGTCAGGAGCCGTCGTCGGCGGGCAGGAACGTGAATCCGCCGTCGGTGGAGATGACAAGCCCACCGGCCGTGGCTGCCCAGATCGAGGGATTGACCTCGGGACCCTTCACCGTGGCCACAGCCTGGACTGCGTCCTGGATTCGGCCCCTTCGGGTCCAGGTCCCGCCGGCGTCCGCGGAGTAGTGGACTGTCCCGTCGGGTTCGACTCCGACGGCCTCGCCGGGGCTGGCGAAGGCAGCGAACTGGACCACCGGTCCGGAGTTCACCGTGTTCCAGGTTTTACCGCCGTCAGTCGAGCGGCGGATCCCTTGCGGGGTAGTGGCCAGGACAGTCGCCGGTCGGGCTTCCGGCGAGGGCGGCGGGGACGAAATCCGCGGCCACGGTGTTCCAGGTTTTCCCGTCCGGGCTGGTGCTCAGTGTACCGTCAAATCCGACGATTCCGGATTTGGTGGCGGTGAGTGCGTGGAAGTCGGATTCACCTTGCCGGGAGAGCTGTTCCCAGGTTTTCCCGGCGTCGGTGGACCTGATCAGCTCAAGCGGATTCGGGAGGTCGGAACCAGAGCCGGGGTGTCCGGAAGCGTAGAGGACGCCGTGGGCGGTGCCGCCGGTGAAGCCCATCAGGTCGTTGGTGGCGCCGATTTTGGCGGCGGGCTGTTTCGTGATGTCGAACAGGCCGTCGTGGGTGGCCAGGAGCACCTGGCCGGTTTTGCTGCTGATGCTCAGGCCGTGGATGTGGGCGTCAGGCATGGGGCTGCCGGTACTGCTGGCCGGGGCGGGTCCCCGTTACCTTTTTAGTAGCCCGTAACGAGTAAGAATTGGGGTTGTTGGCCTGTCGGTCCCGGCATGATTAAGTCCCCCAGTCATCAATGATCCGGGGGGTGTTGTCACCGGGACTCGATAGGCGCCAGGGGATCGCTAATGGGGACCGGACCAGCGCAATGAAACACCGTGCAGGTCAGCCGTAACGTGGATGCCGAGCCTTGCCGCCGCAGGACATGCCAACACAGATTTGACGGACACAAATTCTGGGAGGTTTGCGTTGATCAAAGACCATGAACTCGTCGACATCTTCATCGGTGTTGATGTCGGCAAGAGCAATCACCACGCGGTCGCCATCGACCGCCAGGGCAAGAAGATCCTCGACCGGGCGCTGCCCCAGGACGAGGCAAAACTGCAAGCCATCATCCGCTCCGTCGCCGACAAGGGACGGGTCCTGTTGGTCGTCGACCAGCCCTCCACCATCGGCGCCCTGCCCGTCGCCGTGGCCCAGGCGGAAGGCATCATGGTCGGCTACCTGCCGGGGCTCGCGATGCGGCGCATCGCGGACCTGCACCCCGGCGAGGCCAAAACGGACGCCCGAGACGCGGCAATAATTGCCGAAGCCGCCCGGTCCCTGCCGCACACCCTACGCTCCATCGTGGTCGCCGACGAGCAGGCCGCGGAGCTGTCGATGCTATGCGGTTTTGATGACGATCTAGCCAAACAGGCCACGGCCACCTCAAGCCGGATCCGCGGGCTCCTGACCCAAGTCCACCCCGCCCTGGAACGAGTCATTGGCAAGCACCTGGACCACCCGGCCATGGCCGAACTGCTGATCAAATACCCCACGCCCGCGACGCTGCGCAAGGCCAGCCAAAACCGGGTCTCCACGCTCCTGTCCCGCCATGCTCCGCGGGCCGGGAAAGGCTGGGCGGCGGACGTCTTCACCGCCTTGAATGAGCAGAGCGTCGTGGT
>NZ_JBTNDX010000041.1:0-23568 GCF_054510755.1 Pseudarthrobacter sp. MDT3-1
CACCAGCGCAACGGCATCAGCCTTGAACTCATCGGAATAGGTTGGTCGAGCAGACATGGGCACAATCCTTTCAAACTGTGTCTCACATCAGTAGTACACCTCAGGTGGGCTGTCCCCAGCTCTGAAGCCAGCCGGTCATTTTTTCTATTTCCGGTCCCTGGGCTGCCTTGATCCTGGTGGCCAGGTCGGTCACCTCGGCGGGGACGCCTTCCTTGGCCAGGATGATGTCGCTCATCTCCACGGCCTCGGCGTGGTGCGGGATCATCTTCTGGGCGAACATGGCGTCCGCGTCGTTGAAGTCCGCCGAGGCTGCGGCCGACGTTGCCGGAGCCGAGGTCGATGGCATGGCGGAGCTGCCGTGGCTCATGCCGGGCATGCTGCTCGAGTCCGAACTTCCGGTGCCGGCTGAGCATCCGGCGAGGCCGATTGCTGCGGCGATCGCGGCAGCGGAAATAGTCAGGGTCTATTTCATGAAAATCAGGGTCCTCAAAGGTATCAGCGGCGTTTAGCGCCTGGGGATTGCAAGCAGAGACAGCTGCGCCCTTTGGGAAGGTGGGCTGTCTTGTGCGTGTCGACGTTGCTGGACGCTGCGCCGGGGCGCGGCGCTGTCAGTGCTGGTTTACGTCCGGCTGATACAGAAGTCACCGGGAGAGGGGCTGTCCGGTGAGTAGGAATAATTGATGCTGGCTGCAGCCGCCACCCCGAAGTCCGGTAAGGCATAGGGTGCTGTTCCGGGGGCAGGGGCGGTCAGTGAGGTGTTTCCCGGGGCCAGGACGCACGTATTGCCCCCGGCAGTCATCCCGGGGCAGGAACCTGCAGGGGCGCAGGAAGACGACGAGCCAGTTGCCGCTGGGGTAGCGGCGGTCCCATCCGAGGATGCCCCCGTGGTGTGGGAGTGCCCGGCCGGGATGCCCGCAGCGTCCACCGCGGATCCGGCGGTCGCTGCCGGCATGGTGTGCGCGGCGCTCATATGGTGTGCGCCGGTCATAATGTGCATGCCGAAGATCCCGGCGATGATGGCTAGGGCGGCCGTCAGGAAGCCTGCACGAAAGAGGAAAGCGGAGAAAGGTCCACGCGATGGTGCGCTCACAACGTTTCTTCCCTTCCATGCAGGTTGTTCAGGATCTTCAGCCTACCGGCAGGGGTATTCCTGCCGGTCACAGCCTCTTATTCAACGCACCTGGGAAGGATTGAGTTTCATCCTCCGCAAGCCCAAAGGCAGGACAGGGCACTGTCGCCAGCGGGACGGCGAGGATGTTGTAACCGGTGGCCCAAATGAGGATCTGCTACGGCTTGGTATGGCTGGCCCCGGATAGGTCCACCATTTCACAGCACAGTCCAGGCATCATTGCCGGCCTGGACAACACCGGCCGATGCCGTGCACCCGTTCCAGCGCCGAGCGCGATGCCGGCCTCAGCGCCGGGGACGCGTTCGCCCCGTCAAAAGACACCCCACTCGCCTAACCGGTCTTCTGCCAGGGGCCTTGATGCCAATTGCTGGAAAGCGTGTAGCCGGCGGAGGTCACGGCCGCACACACAGCAAAGCTCTCGGCCGTACCGTGACTATCACCCGGGAACGACCGCCGGACACGAGGTCCACAAAGGCGGACTCGGCACCCTCAACGGCCGATACAGCCTTTTGAACGGTCTGGACGCAATGCCCGCACGTCAGCCCTTCGACAGCAAACTCGACTGTGCTGCCACTGGATACCGCTGCCGGAGCAGCAGCTGCACCCGGCAGCGGAAGAAACAAGGGGAAGCCTGGCTCTATCTTTTTGAGGAAGAATCGAGGGTGTGCGGGGGGTGAACGGCCGTGCAAACGGGTACGGCAACACCAGCCCGGACTTCCATGTCACTGACAACCCAAGAAGACGCATCCTGTACCCGGGCCGGGTATACAGAGCAAGTGCGCATCCCGTGCCACGGCGGACGCGCCGTTACCGGAATGTGACAAACATTGCTGGTGTGAAGTACGGTCTAAGTCGTGCCGGTTTCTCCTTGAGGCGGCACTCCCGAACAGATTGCCTAACTCTGCCGCTGCCCGGGATCCGTTCACTTTTCGTCCGGCAGAGACGGGGAACCCATTATTGGCCTGCTTCTGGCAGGTCTTGGGGTGAAGCCGTGCCTGGTGCACTTTTGCGCCTGACGCGGCCGGGTGCCTCCCACCCGAATCCGACAGCTAACCTCGCAGGCAGTGGGAGAGGCCCTTTCATGCCCATGCGCAAAACTCACGGCCGCCGCCGCGCGGTCCCCCAGACCAGCACTCTTGCCGCACTGACCAAGTCCTTTACCGCGAATGCCGGCGGCGCAGGCCGCCAGGCCGCCGTCTTCGCAGCGGCTTCCGGTCTCGTGCTGACCAGTGGTATTGCTGCCGCCCAGGCGGCCGACGCCCCCGGCCAGCGCGAAGCTGAACCGGCCGCTAACCTCGAGGTCGCGAGCCAGATACAGGCCCCGCTGACCGCCGATGCCACCATCCAGATTTCCTTCGAGCGCCCGGTCGTGGAAACCACGCCCGCTCCCGTAGTGGAAGCCCCGAAGCCTGTCGTGGTAGCCGCGAAGGCCGCGGCACCCGCGGCCGCCGTAACGACCCCTGCACCCGCCTCGGCCAAAGTCACCGTCACCCCGCCTGCGCCCGCGCCGGCTCCCGCAGCCGGTGACATTAACTCCATCATGGTGTCCTCCGCCTACGCTCAGATCGGCATGATCCAGGACTGCACGCGGCTGGTCGAAAACGCCCTAAATGCCGCTGGCATCCCCGTCGGGGACCTGGGCCCGATGCAGTTCATGAACTACGGCACCGTGGTCACCGACCCCCAGCCCGGTGATATGGTCATGCAGCCTGGCCACGTAGGAATTTACGTCGGCAACGGCCAGGTCCTCAGCTCAGGCCTGAACGGGAAGAATGAAACCGCCGTGCACCCTCTGACCTGGATGACGTCCAAGGGTGCCGTCACCTTCGTCCGCGCAGGCTAACAAACCACTGAAGGCCGGTGATTCAATGCCTTGGGGGCACTGAATCACCGGCCCTTAGGATGCCCCTCCAACCATGCGCCTGACTCCTTCCGCAGGTCACCCGAAGGCGACATATAGCGGTGCTAAAACACCGCCATTTACTCCGCAAACCACAATTCTGAGGCGTATCCCATCTCTTTAGAGTGTCCGGCCAAGCCCCGCTTCCAAGGAAATGAGACATGACGCTCAATTCTGCCCCGCTGAGCAGCACGCGCAGCGCCACGCCGCACCAACTCCGGTATCGGCGCTACGGCTGCCTGCTCTCACACACCCGAAAACGAAAGACTCACCAGACATGACCGTTCAGAACGACCTCAGCCGCGAAGACGTTGCCTCCTATGAGGCAGAGCTCGCGAAACGGACTCCCTCGCTCTACTCGCGCTACATCGGCGCGATGCTCTACTTCATGGGCGCGGCCCTTATCGCTGGCGCCGTCGTGCACTATCCGGTCAACCCGGGCCTATACACGATCATCTGCGTCGTCGGTGCGTTCGTGTTCCTCCTCGGCACCATCGTCAACGAGTTCGTGCTCGTCGATGAGCGCCCGCTGCTAAGCCGGGCCATCTCGCTCGTCGCGTTCTCGCTCCTGCTCTCCTTCGGCGTCGGCCTGGTCGGCGGCGGCATCCAGCACTTCGAACAGTTCCCCGAGCGCAGCGCCTGGATGACTCCAATCGGCCTGCTGATGTCGTACGTCGCGTTCATCGCCAAGGACGCCAAGGGCGGCCTGCGCCACCTGGTCAGCCCGTTTGCCGCAGGTGTCGTGTTGGTCGCCGCGCTGACATGGTTCGGCATGTCCGCCCTCGCAAGCACCCTCGACTCCGAGAGCCACAGCCACGACTCCACGCCGGCACCGTCGCAGGCACCCGCGGAGGCTCCGACCAGCGAAGACCGCACCCTCGACAAGCCGACGGACGCCCCCGCAGCCCCCGCACCCGACACCCACACGTCGCACAGCCACTAACCCGAAGCCGGGCATGCTCAACCGCACATTCGTGCGCTCCTATTCCGTGTAAGGGTCTTTCCCGGCAATGTGGGTGTGTGTGATCGACTATCTGTAGGCCGTTTCAGCCAGGAAATCCTGCCGAGTTGGTGGCTGGTTTCCTGCCAAATGAGCGCTAAGAATCAGGCCAGGCAATTCCCCTCCAAATTACGGATTTGGGGTTTGCAGAGATTGAGATCACTCGGTGGCCCGGGGCGGTTCCCAGTGTGTTGGGAACATGGGCCCGCCACCCCAGATAGGTTCCTTACGGCGCTGCTATTGACAGAGCGATTGCGCCGGAAGGGCTGGAAAGCAGATGACGGTACCCATGTCCGTTCAAGAAAATATCAGAAGACTCGATTCCCAGGGAGTCCCGGGACGTGAAATCGCCCGCACGCTGGGCATCAGCCGTGATTCGGTGGCCAAGTACGCCGAGCAGCAGGACTTCTCCCCGGCACCGCCGGCACCGTTGGCAAGGCCCGGAGGTTCGGTGCTGACCGGGTTCGAGCGCATCATTGAGCGGTGGCTGGGCGAGGACCAGCGGCGGCCGCGCAAGCAGCGGCATACGGCCAAGCGGATCTTTGACCGGCTCGTGGATGAGCATGGTTTCACCGGCACGTATTCACCGGTGCAACGGTTCGTGAAGAAGTGGACGGCCCGGAACCGGCAGGCTGGGGAGGGTTTCACCGAGCTGGTGTGGCCGGCGGGCACGGTGCAGGTCGACTTCGGGCAGGCCGAGGCGATCATTGCCGGGATCCGGCAGGTCCTGCACATCCTGGTGGTGAGCTTCCCGTTCTCGAATATGCGCTTCGTCCAGGCATACCGCGGCGAGACCGCCGAGTGTGTCTGCCACGGGCTGCGGAAGGTGTTCGAGCACATTGGGGCCGCACCGAGGCACCTGGTGCCCGATTATGTTCCGCGGAACATAATCCGGGACGAGCCGCGGGACCGTGCCGCCGAAGAACGCGAACATCTCCGCATGCGCGCGCAGCCACGAATCCTGCCGCATATCCAGGCACGCCTCCACGAACGCATACCTGCTGAACGGCAGACACGCGACGAACAAATACACCTTCGAGACCTCTCCCGTTGCCGGATCGACCAGCTGCATCGTCGGCCCAGACCAGTCGACCTCGATGCTGCGGTCGGCCTTGTGGCCGACCCGGGACGAGGCGCCAGTGACCATCGCGTGATCGCCATAAAGCCTGCAGAACCGGTCATAACTCATCGCCGCTTGCCCCGCCCGACCGGATGCGTCGACATACTCCTGGTGCAGCAGCTTCAACGTCACCCCAACCCTGGCCAGCTCCCGGTGCACCTGGCCCCAGTCCGGCTGCATAAACACGCTCTCGCGCACCCCGCGGCCGGGAAATAGCGCCAGATAAACCTCACCATCAGACAAATCAGCAACGTCATCCCAGCCGAGCCCTGCCAGATCAGCAGCCTCGATCACCGCCTGAACGCTGTGCCGAGACATGCCCTGAGCAGACGAGATAGCCCTGCCCGATAGGCCTTGATTGCGAAACTGCAAAACCAGTTTCGCCTTGATCTTCCGTACCATTGCCGGTAATCCTTCCGCCACGTGGCCCTCACGTGGTGGAAGGAGCCTTACAGATGGCGCTCACCCACACCGACACTGGCGCTCACCCACGCCAATCGGGATTCCGACCACGGCGCTCACCCGCACCACCTCTGGACCCCCTGAAGGCCAATATTCAGTGATGAACGTGGTTCCTCGATTCGTGCCCGAAAGTCGTGATCCTGCCGAATCCGGATTGGTGACTCGGGTCGTGTCGCTTCTGCGGTCGGTATCGTCCGCCGCTGATAAGGCCAGCGAGTCGGAGTTGCCGCCGAAAGGCAAAAAATGGGGTGTGCACAATGTGCACACTTTGGGCCTCGGACTGAGGCGTACATCGGTCGGATCGGGCCGGATTCCGCATGTTTCCGGGGGAGTCCAGTGGTTTCGGGGGCTGGATTCCGGTTCGAGTCCCGCCTCGGGCACAGTGTTTCCTCAGGTCAGGGGCTTTTGAGTGTTATTTCGTGTGCACATTGTGCACACTCTGGACTCTGATCTGATGTTCCGGGTGTGTGGGGTCCCGGAAACGGCCTATTCGGTTGTGTGGGGAAGCGGCTGCCTACGGCGGGCCGGGTACCGCCCTGCGGGGTCTCTGCTGGGAGTTCATCCTCGTTCGTCCTTCCGTCGGGTTTTCGCGTTCACTTCTTCATGGTGGCTAGAGCCGCGTACAACATGACTTGCTGGTTATTCTTTGGATGGACCTGGGTTTGCGGCCGGTCCGGAATTTTCCGCTCTGATACCTGTTCATGCAGGACAGCGGGGGGAACGGCATGACATAGCCACTGATTCGGAGCTGATCATGAGCTTGCTGAGCCTGGCCAGTCGGCAGGCGGGGCCGGCCTCGAGGGCGAGTTGTAGGAACTGGTGGGCCCTGCTGCCATGGCCTTCCCACCATTTAGCTCGCCGCCGCAGCCATCATTTTCCCGTCATCGCCGCATCCGGCTTCTGGGTAACCGGCGTCTCTGTCCTCGCTGTATTGGCGGTGGGAGCTGGCCACGTTGCCCTCAATCAGATCCGGACGATCTCTGCCTCCGCCGGCGTCAACGCGGCGAGGGCCTCGATCCAGAAGGCCGAAGCGAAGGCGCTGCGGGCCAAGAATCGGGAAGAAGAACAGAAGGCCGTCGCCTCGCAGGTGCCCGAACACAACGAGAGACCGGCCCGCCGCATAGGCTGACCGGTCTCTTCCAGGAGCTCTAGAGCGGCTGGATGTTTTCCGCCTGGGGCCCCTTGGGACCCTGGGTGATGTCGAACTGGACCTTCTGGTTCTCGTCCAGGGACTTGTAACCGCTGGAGGCGATTGCCGAATAGTGTGCGAACACGTCAGCGCTTCCGTCGTCGGGGGCGATGAATCCGAAGCCCTTTTCGGCGTTGAACCACTTGACAGTACCTGTAGCCATGCTGATGTCCTTCACGGGTCGCTGGTCGGTTCCGCTTCTCGGATTGCCGTCCCGGCCACTCACACGGCTGAGCTTATGTGGGTGGTCCGGCCACTGGCAAGAAATTCCGTCAGCGGCGGACAGAGAGCATCCTTGGGCTTGTGCTGAGCGCGTGCTCACCGCGCGACCGGGCCGAAGGCCCCTTATGCGGGACGCCGGGACCGGTTAATGCGTTCAGGGATCTGGTCGTGGACGCCACATTGCGGCGCACGGCCCTTTCGAGCCCGGGCCACCGGAAAACTGCCCGCTGAATAGCCACCATTCCGTGTACGCGGAAAGGCTTAGCCAAGAAGGTCATTTTCTTGCTTCATGTTGTAGTCCACACCGCTGTAGCCGCCGTCAGTGACGATGAACGCTGCTTCCGGGCTTAGTAGAAAAGCGACGACCGAGGCTATGTCTCCAGGTGCTCCGTTTCGACCCAGCGGAGTCAGGCTTGCTGCTTCGTATGATTCGCTGATGATGCCGCTGTCGACCCAGCCCGGGGTCACAGCGTTGACCCGGATTCCTCTGGGCCCAAGAATGTTGGCGAGGCTCCGCGTGACGGAAAGAAGTGCCGCCTTGCTAGCTGAGTAGCCGATGCTTCTGAAGGACCCGATGTGAGCGTCCGTGCCGGCTATGGCGACGGAGGTGGATTTACCATCGGTTCCCGTCCTCGGCCGGTTTTTGTCCCGGCAGTGATCCGCGCTGGGGCGGACCATTGTGCCGTCCGTGGGGATTTGGAATTGGACGTTGTCGGCGGGGCTGCGCGGGGATCATCACGGGCCTCATTGCGGCTTGGTCTCCGCGATGCACGCGGGCGACGGTCCCCACTTAAACTGCCAGAATCAGCCCTTGGCCAGCTGCAGAAGAGTCCAGTCGATACCGTGCGTCGGAACCGCCCACGAAAGCAGCACGCGGATCATGATGGGCGGAATCATCAAAACAGCCAATTCGGCTTCTTCTGCCCAGCGACGCCGGGGGGCTTCCGCATACCATTCGGCGACGGGAACAGTCCGGTTACGAATCGAATTTGGTGTCGAGAATCTCAAAGTCGTTGGATCTCCGCAAGCGACTAATTGCTGAGCAGTATTTGCATGAAGATGCCAAGCAGGATTGAGGAGGCCTAAGACGTGCCGCTAGCAATCCCGGCGTTGAGACTTGGCGTGATCCGCGCGTTCAAGCAGCCGGGACACCATGTAGCCGATGACGAGCCCCCAGAACGCCGGATGGATGTTGAAAAGGCTCAAACCGGAGATGGTCACGACGAAGGTCACCAGGGACCCCAATGTGAAGGCTGTGGCGAAGGCGGTCAAAAAGGCTTGCTGGAGGGCCCTCAGCATCGCAAGGCCGCCCAGGGCCAGGATGAATTCCGTGGGCGCGGCGAGCATGAGACGGGTGAGGGTGGGAGCCAGGAGGGCGCAGATTATGGCCAGAACGCCGTACACCACTGCAGCTGTGTACTGGCGCTGCCTGCTTCCCGAGGAGGTCATGAGGGCGTTCGTGGGGCCGGTCACGCAGGCTGAAACAGCGCCGCAGCAAGCGTTGAGCAAGGAAAACGCGCCTGAAACGATGGCGAAGACATTGATCGGCGGATTGTGGCCGGCGGCACCGAGAACGGCGACGCCCTGGCCATTCTGAACGAACAGCACGGTGAGGGCCAGGGGAACAACCAGTTCGAGCTGGGCAGCCCAGGTGAACTCAGGAAGGGTGAAGACCGGGGTGGCAAGAATCGGTCCGCTTTCCCGGAGGGCAAACTGACCACTTGCCGCCACGGCCAGGCAACCGACCACAAGGGTGCCGAGCACCGGGGGAATGAACCTGCCCAGGGCAGGCACGGCCGAGAGGACCAGGAAGACGGCCACCATCGGGACAGTCACCACGGGGTTCGCCTGGGCTGAGGCAACGACGTCGGTGCCGAATTTCAGGAACACAGCGGCCACCATGGCCATGACGATCGGCATCGGGACGGCTGCCATGATCCGGCGAACCATTCCGGTGGCACCCAGCCCGAGGATGAGAATGCCGGACGTGAAGAACGCCCCGACCACCTCCGGAAAGGACAAGTGCTGCAGGGACGGGCCCAAGAGCACTGTGCCGGGAATGGACCAGGCGAAGCCGAGGGGCTGGCGATAGAGGAGCGACATGAACAGGGTCGCCGCCCCGCCCGAGAAGAGGATGGCAAACACCCAGGACGCGAGCTGGCCTTGGGTAAGTCCGCCCGCCGTTCCAACGGCCAGCGTGACCGCTATCGGGCCGGAGCCGGCAAAGATGAGGCCGATCACCCCGTTGGATACGTAGGGCGTGCCCAGGTCACGGAGGAATTGGCGCACCCCCGCGGGGCGAACCCCCGGGCGTTCGAGCAGCGGCTGGGACTCCGGGGCCACAGCGGCTTCCGCGTGGGGCATAGCGGGCTGGATCTCGCGGGATCGCGGCATTCTGGCTCCTGGGAACGGCGGAAAAAAACACTGGCGCCCCGGAGTTGGCACTCCGGGGCGCCGTCCGTGCAAGAGCCGAGGCGCCGGCACCGATTTCGGGCGGTGGTTCCTACTTGTGCTGGCCTTCCTTGGCGAGGACGTAGTCATAGACCACTTCTTCGCCGGACTGGCCGTCCGTGCGCGGCCGCGGGTCCAGCATCAGCTCGGGCTTGACCGCCGATGCGATGTCATCGTCGTTGTGAGGATCGCCGGGGAAGTACAGCTGCTGGGTTACAGGCTGGAAGCCGGGCGCGGAGACCTTGATGTGGATGTGCGCCGGGCGCCAGGCGTGCCACCCGGCCGCGTTGATCAGCTGCCCGCAAGCTCCGTCCGTGGGAATCTGGTACGGCGCCGGGCGCATCGTGTTGATTTCGAAGCGGCCGCCGTCCTTCGCCTTGACCGTGGCGCGGAAGAGCCACTCGGGGAGGCCCGGGGCGTACTGGGAGTAGAACCCGGCGCTGTCCGCATGCCAAATTTCCACCTGGGCACCTTGGATTGCATTGCCTTCGGTATCAGTGAAGCGGCCCGTGAAGTGCAGTGGGGTGCCCTCCTCGTCCTCGCGCATCTCCACGGTGCCAGGGCTCTGGAGCACGGGGGAGCCGGGGACGTAGTAGGGTCCCTCAATGGTCCCCACGGTGCCCGGACGGTCCTGGGAGTTGACGTCCTCGACAGTGTGTTCCAGCCACACGTCCAGGAACAGCGGCCATTCCCCGTCTGTCCCTACCTTGATCAGCCAGGCCTTGAGTGCGTTGTATTCCTCGTAGGTGACCTCGTGTTCGACGACGATGTCGTTGGCGGCCTTGATGAGTGCCCCTGCCAGCAGGCTCACCCTTTCCTTCGGCACGTCCAGCTGCGCGAGCTTTCCTGAGGCGGTAAAGCGCTCGGTGGCCTTTGAACCGGCTTCGACGGCAGTGCCCTCGTCCTCTTTACGGGCGTCCGTTTGGGTGTCAGTCATGGTGTTCTCCATACTCTTCGTTGAACAGGGGAGGAAGGGTTCCTGCACCCGGTGCGAGTCTCAGTGCGCCGGGGTGTAATTCCGCGGTGACGTGGCTTCGCGTGATGTCTGTCTCATGATAGGCCTCGCGATAAGGACGCCACAAATATCAATTTGGCCGCTTTTTAGTCATGAAGCCTACATAATTTCACCCTTGGTCGAACCTAGGTGTTTGCCTGATGTGAGGGTGGTCACGATAGGGCAGGATTGCCTGACAACGTCCCCCGCCGGCGCCCCCGGCTGGCCCGGACCTTCCGCCAAATTTGTATAGCACCCTCCAATGAAGGAGCAGCCATGACCGAGAACCTGACCCATGTCCGTGAGGTCCTTTCCGACGCCGTGATCGACGACCGTGAGAACGGCGTCATCCGGGCCAAGCGCGAAATTTTCACCGATGAGGATATTTTCGAACTGGAGATGAAGCACATCTTCGAGGGCAACTGGGTTTATCTCGCCCATGAGTCCCAGATCCCCAATGTGGGGGACTACTTCACCACGAACATCGGCCGCACTCCCGTAGTAATCACCCGCGACAAGGACGAGAACCTGAACTGCATCGTCAACGCCTGCTCCCACCGCGGCGCGATGCTGTGCCGCCGCAAGACGGACAACCGCACCACTTTCACCTGCCCGTTCCATGGCTGGACCTTCAAGAACTCCGGTGAGTTGCTGAAGGTCAAGGACTCCCGCAACGCCGGCTACCCGGAGACTTTCAACAAAGAGGGCTCCCACGACCTCACCAAGGTTGCCCGCTTCGACTCCTACCGCGGTTTCCTCTTTGGTTCCTTGAAGGCGGACGTGCTCCCGCTCGAAGAGCACCTGGGTGACGCCACCAAGGTGATCGACTCCATCGTGGACCAGTCCCCGGAGGGACTCGAAGTGCTGCGCGGCTCATCCACCTACACATATGACGGCAACTGGAAGGTGCAGGCGGAGAACGGCGCCGACGGCTACCACGTCACCGCCGTGCACTGGAACTACGCTGCCACCACCGCCCGCCGCAGCGCAGGCGACTCCGCCAACAAGACCAAGGCCATGGACGCCGGCAAGTGGGGCAAGGTCAAGGGCGGCTTCTACTCCTACGACCACGGCCACCTGCTGCTATGGCAGGAGTGGACCAACCCCGAGGACCGCCCGCTGTGGGACCGCCGCGAGGAGCTCGTGGCGAAGTACGGCGAGGAAATGGCCAACTTCATGATCAACATCTCGCGGAACCTGTGCCTGTACCCGAATGTCTACATCATGGACCAGTTCTCCTCCCAGATCCGCCACTTCCGCCCCATCTCCGCGGACCAGACCGAGGTCACCATTTACTGCATCGCACCCAAGGGCGAATCCCAGGAGAACCGCTCCAAGCGCATCCGCCAGTACGAGGACTTCTTCAACGCGACGGGCATGGCCACCCCCGACGACCTCGAAGAGTTCCGATCCTGCAACAAGACTTACTGGGCCACCTCGGCGCCGTGGAACGACATGACGCGCGGGTCCACCCACGAGATCGCCGGCCCCGACGAGCAGGCCCGGGCGCTGGGTATGACCAAGGTCATAGCCTCCGGGGTGCGCACGGAGGACGAGGGGCTCTACCCGATCCAGCACGGGTACTGGAAGGAAGTCATGGACCGGGGCTTGGCGGAGGCGGAGCGCTCCGCTTTGGATAGCCTCCCCGTCACTGCCTGACCGCGTCCACGTCGAACCAGAGAGAGTGCATAACCCATGATCAACCTGACAAAACCTGCTCCGGCGCTCAAGACCGCCGAAGAGATCGCCACGCTCGAAACCGTCCGTGCCTTCCTGTACCGGGAGGCCCGGCTGCTGGATGAGCGCCAATTTGATGACTGGCTCCAGTGCTACCACCCGGACTCCGAGTTCTGGATGCCCGCATGGGACGTCGACGACCGGCTGACCGAGGACCCGCAAAACGAGATCTCGCTCATTTACTACGATAACCGCGGCGGCATTGAGGACCGGGTCTTCCGGATCAAGACGGACCGGTCCTCGGCCACCTCCCTCCCGGAGCCCCGCACCGGGCACAACATCACAAACATCGAGATCGTGGAGCACGACGGCGACCAGGTAAAGGTGCGCTTCAACTGGTTCACCCTGTACTTCCGCTACAACACAACGGACACGTACTTCGGGACCAGCTTCTACACGATCGATCTTGCCGGCGGGGAGCCGGTGATCATGAAGAAGAAGGTCGTCCTCAAGAATGACTACATCCACCACGTGGTTGACGTCTACATGATCTGACGGCAGCGTGCCGGTGCCCGCCCGGCCCCGGCCTTGACCGTTTCAAAACCGTGCCCGGCGGGCACATCCACACTTTCCCGGGTCGCTACGACGCGATCCCCAGCCAGGAGGAAATCATGGGCCACAAAGTAGCCCTCAGCTTCGAGGATGGCGTCACCAAAGTCATCAAGGTCGGCGACTACGAGACCGTGATGGACGCCGCGTACAAGGCACGCATCAACATTCCGTCGGACTGTCGTGATGGTGCGTGCGGCACCTGCAAGGCGTTTTGCGATTCCGGTTCCTTCGATCCGGGTGATTACATTGACGACGCCATGACGGAGGAGGAGCTCGAAAAGGGCTACATGCTCACCTGCCAGGCAGTGCCGGAGTCCGATCTGGCCATTCAGATCCCTGCCACGTCGGAGTCGGCGAAGACCTCGGCCACCACCTTCACTTCCACCGTGAAGGAACTCAACAAGCACACGGAAACAACGGTGTCCTTCACCTTGGACGTGGAAAACCGGGATGCTCTGGCCTTCCTTCCGGGCCAGTACGTCAACGTCAAGGTCCCCGGAACCGACGCGGAGCGTTCCTATTCCTTCAGCAGCGGCCCCGAGGTGCACGATGCGTCGTTCATGGTGCGGGTGACGCCCCAAGGTGCGATGTCCGAATACCTGCGCGACAGGGCAGCGGTGGGCGACACCATAGAATTCACGGGTCCCTACGGCTCGTTCTTCCTGCGCGAGCCCAAGCGACCCCTGCTGCTCCTGGCAGGCGGTACCGGCCTGGCCCCGCTCTTGTCCATCCTTGAGAAGCTCTCCGAGAATCCGCAGTCGGTGCCCGTCCACCTAATTTATGGTTTGACCCGCGAGGCGGACATCGTTGGCTTGGACTGGCTGCGGGAATATGAGGCGAAGCTGCCCGGATTCACGTGGGACTACATTGCTTCCGAACCGGGCACGTCTGCTCCAAACACGGGTTATGTCACCCAGATCATTGCGCCCGCGCACCTGTTCGACGGCGATGTTGACATCTATCTTTGCGGGCCGCCTCCCATGGTCAATGCCGTGTCGAAGTGGCTGGACTCCGAGGGCATCAAGCCCGCCAACTTCTATTTCGAGCGGTTTGCCCCGAAGGAGACCACCGGCGGCGACGCGGAGACAGGTGCACCGGCAGCCGTGGCGAAGATCGAGGCGGAAGGCGACACCATGAGCCGTAGCGAGGCCGTCTCGTCCCTCGAGACCGGCCGGCTGGATTTCCGCAAGGAGGACAGCTTTGCCCAGCTCGACGCGCGCATGGGCCTGGAGCTCGCAGTGAGCGAGCTGATGCTGGGCCGGCTCAGCCAGGAGCAGCTGCACCAGTTCCGCCGGCTTGCCGAGGCCACCACGCGCTTTGTCACCGGTGGCACCATCCAGGACCCGGATGAGTTCGCGCGGACCAACGAGGAGTTCCACGAATACCTCTTTATGGTCTGCGACAACCCCATGCTGCTCGAGTCCTACCGCCGGCTCGACGTCCATGCTCAGATGGCGGCGGCCTTCGAGGCGGGAACCAGCATCTTCATGCGGGTCACGCAGGACCATCTGGATATCGTTGACGCCTTCGAACGTCAGGACAAGGCGCGGGCGCGCGAGGTCATCATGGCCCATGCACACGACGCCAAGGACACCATGGCGAACGCGATCGATGCCAAGGCCGCCCACTGATGACGCAGCCATATGCTGGACAGTTCATTACTCCTGGCCGTTATGCCGGCAAGGTGGCTCTTGTGACCGGCTCCGCCCAGGGCATTGGCCAGAAGGTAGCGGAGCGGATCGGGGCCGAGGGCGGCGCCGTTGTCCTCGTGGACCGGTCCGACCTGGTCCATGAGGTGGCGCAAGGGATCGAGGAGGCGGCCCAGGGTTCCGGTTCAGTAGGCTCGGCTACCTCGGTGACCGCAGATCTTGAGACCTTCGCAGGTGCGCAGCAGGCCGTGGAGGCTGCGCTGGCCGCCCACGGCCGGGTGGACGTACTGGTCAACAATGTCGGCGGCACGATTTGGGCCCGCCCGTACGAAGAGTACGACGAGGAGAAGATCGAGAAGGAAATCCGCCGCTCACTCTTTCCCACCCTCTGGACCTGCCGGGCGGTGCTGCCGGCCATGCTGAAACAGGGCTCCGGTACCATCGTCAACGTTTCCTCGGTGGCCACCCGCGGGCTGCACCGGGTGCCCTATGCAGCGGCGAAGGGCGGAGTCAATGCCTTAACGCAGTCGTTGGCAATGGAGGTGGGCGGACGAGGCATCCGCGTGGTCGCAACCGCACCGGGGGGTACCGAGGCGCCGCCCCGCAAGGTCAAGCGGGGGCCCGAGGCCGAATCCTCCACGGAAAAGGCCTGGTACCAGGTGATCGTTGACCAAACCGTGGATTCTTCCTTTTTCAAGCGCTACGGGACCTTGGACGAACAGGCCGCGCCGATCGTATTCCTTGGATCAGATGAAGCGTCTTACCTCACCGGAACCATCCTTCCAGTTGCTGGCGGGGACCTGGGCTAAGGCCGCCGTGATGAATTCCCGCCGCCAGGGCCGTACGGTCCGCTCCAGTAGGATTGCGGTCATGACGACGGGCTCCATAAGCGGTGAAATGGCGGAGGACCTTCCGCTCGTTGGCCGGCGGGAGGTCTTCGAGGAGCTGTTGGAGATTCTCCGCACTGTCCGCAAGGGACATGTGGGCGCAGTGGTGATCTCCGGGCCATCGGGCTCCGGGAAGACCGCAGTGCTCGATTTATTCCTTGAGCACTGCCGCACCGGGGTCCGTGGTGTCCGCGTACTGTCCGCCATGGGCGACGAATGGGAGGCGCAGTTTGCCCTCGCCGGTTACTCCCAGCTTATGCTCGCCGCGCCGCTTCGCTCGGCAAAGGATTACGACGGCGGCCCGCCGGTTCCCGCTGGCCCCGTCGCGGCTCTCATGCCGGCCCAGGTGGTCAATTACGCTTCGACGCTCAGCGCCCACCTTGAAGGACTGCAGTCGCACGGCACCGTAGTTGTCGCCGTCGACGACGTTCACAAACTCGACGCCGAGAGCCTGCGCATCCTCACCTTCGTCATGCGCCGGCTGCACGGAAAAATGATTCTGTTCCTGCTCACGATCAACCCCGATGACGCAACACGTGTCCCCGTAGGTGCCCTGGACTTCCTTTCAGGTCATCAGGTCACCCGGATCCCGCTGGATCCGCTCACGCCCAAGCAGGTCCAGCATCTTGCCCGGACGAGGCTCGGCATCGACCTTAGTGCCACGGCGGCCCACGGTCTGGTCCAGCACACCGGCGGAATTGCGCAACCGGTCGTCGAGCTGCTCCAGGAGTTACCAGCGGAGACGTGGCAGACGTGGTTTCCTACCCTGCCTCCGAGCTCCCGGGTGCGCGCCCGGATGCGCAGCGTCCTGGCGGCCGCGTCTCCCGGGCTGGTCTCTGTGGCAGAGGCTGCGTCCGTGCTCGGACGCAGCGCGGGTCTGGCGGAGGTTTCCCAGGTCAGCGGGCTGGAGTCGGTCATGGAGGTACTCGACGAGGGACACCGGGCAGGGCTGCTGGGGTTGACTGTTGATCAGGCCCGTTCTTCCGTTGTGTTCTTTGAACCAGGCACAGCTCAGGCCATCTACGAACAGATCGTCCCCAGCCGGCGCATCGCGCTGCACCGGCTGGCAGCTGAGGCCGTGCAGCCCGAGGGTGAACGTCTGGGCCACCGCGTCTCAGCGACTCCCGGAGCAGACGAGGCCCTTGCTGAGGAGTTGGAGGAGCACGCCCGGGGCCAGGCCCTGCTGGGGGTGTGGCAGGATGCCTCGACGGCGCTGTTCTCCGCGTCCCGGCTTTCCCAGGACACCCGTTCCCGGAACGACAGGCTGTTGAGAGCCGTGGACGCCCTGGTGGGTTCCGGCAATATAGCCCAGGCCCAAATGTGGAGCGCGGCAGTGGACGCCCTGCCGTCCTCACCGCTCCGCTCCTCAGTCCTGGGATACCTCTCTACTGTGTCGGGACAAAATGACAGCGCGCAGACGCAGCTGGAGATGGCGTGGCGCACCTGCAACCCGCAGCGTGATCCCGCGGCCGCCGCGCAGGTGGCGCAGCGCTTCGTCCTGCACGGGGTAGCGTCCTGGGACGGCCCGCTGATTACCGGCTGGGCCGAACGGGCGATGGAACTTACGCAGCCGGGAACCCCTGCGCACATTGAGTCAGAGGCAATCTACGGCTTGGGCCTGTATGCACAGGGCCGGCTTTCGGAGGCGGAGGCCTCCTATCACCGGGCCTTCGAACATGCTGCCGAGAACGCCCAGAAGCAGCGGGTCCAGATGGGTGCCGGCTGGCTGGCATTGCGCCTTGACAACGTTGAGTCAGCGTTGATTAACTTCGAGGCGGCTGCTCCCACTGAGTACCGTGGCGGCTCGATGCGGATTTCCCTGTGGGCCGAGGCCTGGCTGGCGCGTACCCACCTGGTGCTTGGCAACTGGGATGCGGCTGCTGCCACCGTGGCGCGCGCATCTGTCCGCCTCGAAACCTCGCGAATGCCGCTGATCCGGCCCCTGCTGTACTGGACAGCGGCGGAGCTTTGGTCCATGCGCGGGGACTGGGACCGGGCTCGATACTACGTTTCACAGGCAGCGGTGCAGCCGGGGACCTACCGGGCCATGCAGGTGCCGGCAAGCCTTGCCCGTGCCCGCTTCCACGAGGCTCGGGCCGACTATGAAAGCGCTTTGGCTGTGCTGCAGCCGCTGACGGAGCTGGACCCCTGGACTGAGAACCGGGTGTCCTTCTGGCCCTGGCAGGACACCTACGTCAACGCCCTTGTCATGACTGATCAGCTCGACGCCGCCGACTCGTTCCTTACCGCGTTTGAACGGGTTCCGCGAGAGCGGGAAGTGCCTTCGGATCTGGCGCGGATGGCGTGGGCGAGGGGCCGACTCGTGGCCGCGCAGGGGGACCCCGACACTGCCAGGGAGCACTTCGAGACGTCCCTGGGCCACCTCCGCGGGCTTAACCGGCCGTATTTGCGGGCGCGGGTCAGCTTTGCCTACGGCCAAAGCATGCGCCGGGCGGGCAAACGGCGCTTGGCGTCCTCGGTCCTGCGCGTGGCCCGCGACCTGTACGACTCCCTTGGGGCGGCCACGTACGTGGAACGGTGCGACCGTGAGCTCAAAGCAACAGGTCTTGACGTCGGTAACCTGCCCGATCCGGCCGATCCCGTGCTCATGGCGGCCAGCGACCACCACCTTCAGTTAACAGCACAGGAACGGGCGGTGGTCGAACTGGTAGCGGCCGGGGCTACCAACAAGGAGGCGGCGCGGGCTCTGTTCCTGGCGGAGAAGACGGTTCAGTACCACCTGACGCGGGTCTACCGGAAGATGGGAATCCGTTCCCGCAGCGAACTTGCGGCTGTGTTCCGGGCCAAGGACTGACCCGGAACACAGCTTGTTCTGAAGTAAGCAGGTGTGACTTGACCCGGCGTTTACTTGACGTCGGACGGGTGCTTGGCGAGCGGCACCACCGAGATGTCCATGAAAGGGAACAACGGCAGGTTCTGCAGGATCTCATGAAGTTCGTCGTTCGAATCGACGTCGAAGATTGAGTAGTTGGCGTACTCCCCAACCACTCGCCAGATTTCCGGCCACTTTCCCGAGTGCTGTAGCTCATGCGAGTAGGCCTTCTCCTTGGCCTTGATCTCCGCGGCTTCCGCGGCGGGGAGGTCGGCGGGCAGGTTTACGTCCATGTGGACAAGAAATTTCACGGATCTACTTTCGGAGGTTGGGATGTCATCGGTCTGAGCGGTACAGGGAGAGCTTGTCTTCATCAACGGCTGTGCCCACGCCTGGTCCCTCGGGAACACGGATGCGACCGCCGGTGATGGCCAGGGGCTCGGCCAGGAGGTCGTCGGCCATGTCCAGGTAATTCGACAGCTCCGCCGCACGCTTGGCCGTATGGGCGAAGGCAGCGCCGAAGACCACCGAGGCGGCGGTGCCGACCTGAGTGTCGATTTGGTTGCCAATATAAACGTCGATGCCCATACCCTCGGCCATCCCCACGATTTTGGCGGCCTCGGTAAAACCGGACCGTGCCGTCTTTACAGCCAGGAGGTTCGCGCCCCCGGTGAGGATTTCCCGTGCGGCCTCACCTAGATTGGCAGCAGACTCGTCCGCAGCGATGGGGATGGGGGAGTTCGCCACGAGGCGACGGCGCCCGAGGACTTCGCGGGCGTCGTCGGGTTCCTCCAGGAACTGCAGGCCCAACTCCGCCGTGCGTCGCAGCACTTCGGCGGCCTCGTTGGCGGACCACCCGCGGTTGGCGTCCATGTAAAGCTCAGCGTCCTCGCCAAGGCCATCGCGCAGTACCCGGGCGGCCTCGATGTCGAGGTGAAGGGGACGGCGCCCGGTCTTGAGCTTGAAGGTGTTGATGCCATAGGTCTCGCGGAACTCCAGCGCCAATGCCAGCAACTCCTGGGCAGGCTTAAAGCCGAGCATATGGGAGACCCGGAGCGAGTCGGAGTACCCGCCCAGCAGCTTTGTCACCGGCTGCCCGAGAGTCTTGCCAATGACGTCCCACAGGGCGATATCCACGGCCCCCTTGGCCGTCTGGTTGTGGACAGTCCGGTACAGGATTTCCTGGACCTTCTCCCGGTCAAAGATGTCGACCCCGATCAGCTGCGGGGCAAAAATATCTTCTACCACCGCGACGATGGACTTCTGCGTCTCACCATAGGTGTAGGGGCGCGGCGGTGTGTCGGCAGTGCCCACCAGCCCGTCGTCTGTGCGGAGCCTGATGATCACATGGTCTGCCTCGTGCACGGACCCGGAGGCGAAGTGCAGGGGGTGGAGATAGGGGATCGAGTAGGGGATCGCCTCAATGGCTGCGATCTTCATCAGCGGGTCAGCCTTTCATCAGTGGGAAACGGCACGGGGCCGGGGTGAGGGGGCAGGCGCCCGGGCTCTGCAGTCGCGGTATCAACGACTTCCAGGAAATTTTGCAGCAGGGTGGAGGGATGCCCGCGCATCCAGGCGACTGCGAGTTCGACCGCGGGGACGTTTTCAATCTCCCGGTAGGCCACGCCTTCGAGTTGGATGGCCCGCACGCTGGACGGCATGACGGCCACCCCGCCCCCAGCGGCCACGAAGGCCAGCATCGTGGAGGTCTCTCCCACCACCTGGGCGATGCGTGGCCGGAAGCCGGCCTGGCGGCACAGGTCCGACGTGGTGCGGTAGAGCACAGATTCGGGTGCATAGGCGATGAAATCCTGGTCCTGCAATTCGTGCATGGCCACGGTCCGGTCTACGGCCAGGGCGCTGAACGAGGGAAGCGCGACGACAAGCGGTTCCTTGGCCACAATCCGGTAGTCGATGTCCGGTGAAGCAACGGGGGGGCGCAGCAACGCGGCGTCGAGTCTACCCTCCCGCAGCCCTGCTTCCATGGAAGGAGTGAGCATTTCGCCGTGCAGCGCAAGGGACAGGCCGGGCAGGACCTGCTTGGCAAGGCGGGCGATCTGCGGCATGACGCCGTAGGTTGCCGACCCTGAGAAGCCCACCCTCAGGACGCCGGTGGCGCCCTTGCCCACTTGAGAGACATCGGCCTGAAGTGTCGCTAACTCGTTGACAATCTGCCGACCGCGATCCAGCAGGAGTTGGCCCGCCGCTGTGAGGTCCACCCTGCGGGTGGTTCGGTTGAGCAACTTCACGCCAAGCTGGTCCTCCAACTGACGAATCTGCTGCGAGAGAGGTGGCTGCGCCATGTGGAGGCGCTTGGCGGCGCGGCCAAAGTGCCGTTCCTCGGCAACCGCGATGAAATAGTTCAATTGGCGGATGTCCAAGGTGCTGCCGTCCTTCTGCCGGGACCGGCCTCAAGGATGCTGCCCTGTGCGCGGTAATTAGTTCAAATAATAACTATAATAAGCCCTACTAGGTAATCTGGCACGCGTAATACTGTCAGGGCAGCATCACGCGGGCTACCTGAGTTGCTCCGAAGGGATACTGTCCCTTGTCCGCCCTTCGACGATCTCCTCCACTTTGTGCTCGGCTTCCTCCAGCTTTCGCTGGCGGGGGACCAAAACGGTCACGACTGCGCCGACGAGGGCTACGGCCCCATAGATATAAAATGCAGTGGCCCCGCCAATGCCTGCGGCAGCCAGCCAGCCACCGATGATGGGTCCCAGTATCCCGCCGAAGCGTCCCACACTTGCGCACCATGCCACGCCAGCGGCCCGGGCATTGGTGGTGTAGTAATTCGACTGGAACCCATAAATCAGGACCTGGGTGCCCAGTGTGCCTACCCCGGCGAAGGCGATAAAGGTGAACAGCAATGGCAGCGGGAAGCTGAAGGTCATCAGCACCAGGCTGATGGTCGCCAGAACAAAGGTGGAGGCGATGACCCGCTGGGGGCCGCCCTTGTCAGCGAGGCGCGAAAGCAGCAGACCGCCCGCGACGGCACCCAGGTTCAGCGCCAGGGGGAAGAACAGGGAGTATGTGCGCCCGTAGCCGTAGCCTTCCATGATTTTCGGCAACCATGTGTTCAGGCCGTAAGTCAGGAGCAGGCCACAGAACGACATCAGGCCAAGCAAAATGGATGGCACAGCGAACTGCCGGGAGAACACTGCGGCGAAACCTGTTTTTTGCGGTGCGGCGCCCACCTGTTGAATGACCCGTTCCTCGATAAGCGGAACGCCGGTGCGATGCGAAGCGGCCTGGGCTTCCTGCTCACGGCCGCGGGCCAGCAGCCAGCGCGGAGACTCAGGGAGCTTGAACCAGGCGATGGGCACGAGGAGGACGAGGGGTAGGGCGCCGATCATGAACAGCCCGCGCCAGCCGATGTCATTGAGCAGCAGGATGCCCAGGATTGATGCCAGGACGCCGCCTGCAGGGACTCCGGAATACACAATTGCGTTGTAGAACTGACGCCTTCCGGCGGGTGCGAATTCAGCCATGGTGGCGCCGGCAGTAGCGATAACCACTCCCAGGCCAAGCCCGGTAACAAACCGCAAGGCTCCAAAAGCAGTGACGCTGGTGGCAAAGGCCGTGACGAACATGCCCACCGAGAACCAGGCGATGCCCAGGAGCATCAGCCGGCGCCGGCCGAAGAAGTCGCCGACTGCGCCGCAGATCAGGGAGCCCACGAGGACTCCGATGAGTGCCCAGGATCCCAGGAGGCCGGCGGCGACTGTATCAAAAGCGCCGATCTGGCTAGGGTCCGCAAGCAGCCCCGGAAGGACAGTGCCGTAAATAACGAGGTCGTATCCGTCAAACACGAGGGCTGTGCAGATGATGAAGGCCACCCAATTGGCGGTGCGCGCCTCCTTTTTTGGATTTTCGGCTATAACGGCATGCGGTTGTGTCATGATGCCAGGTCCTCTCTGGGGGAAGTGAAGGCGGAGCAGCGCAGCGAAGGATCTTCGGGGCCGTCTTCCGATTGCTTTCAGCCTGACAGAGCTGTGATGCAAGTCATATGAGGGAAATACCCGGCTTTTCGCCCGGGGGATATTTATATGCTGCACATATCAAATGGGTGTTTTGGGAGCAAGACCCGGGGCAGTCCCGCCCGTCTCAATCCATACGATCTGGATATGGAACAGCAGGGCAGGAACGCTGGTCGGAATACTGACGCGTGGATAGGCTGGCAAAATGATCAAGCCCGCACGCCTTCACTCAGACCTGTCCCGCCTCGGCCGGGAGTCGGACATGTTCCTGGCCACCGTTGAGTCCCTTGTCGACGACGAGATGACCGCTCCCTCGCTGTGTGAAGGGTGGACGCGAGCCGATGTCATCGCCCACGTCGCCTCCAGCGGCCGCGCTTTGGTGAAGCTCATCGACTGGGCCACGTCAGGTGAGGAGCGTCCCTTGTATGCCTCACGGGACGCCCGCTCCCAGGAGATCGCCGCCTTGGCCGCTCTCCCGAGGGAAGAGCTCGTCGGGGAATTGCGGGAGTCGGCCCGGAACTTCGCCGAGCAGGCACAGCGGCTGGGCGGGGGGCTTGCGGCCCCTGAGGTGCAGCTTAACGGCGGTGCGCTCCCTGCCACCTCCATCGTTGCGCTCCGGATTGCCGAGGTGGTGGTGCATCACCATGACCTCGACACTGCCTGGACCATCGAGGAGGCCGATCCGGATTCGCTGCTGAACGCCCTCGAAGCCGTGGTGCGTTCACTCCGGGCCAAGGGGTCGCCGGGAATGACGTTGGTGACCGAGGAACGTGACGAGTGGGTGATCGGCGACGGCGGTCTGCGGGTTGTGTCCGACCGCGAAGGCCTGCTCCAGTGGCTGGCCCGCGGGGACGCCGAACATATTGACGTGGACGGCCCGGTGCCGGTGCTGCCATCCTGGTGAGCGGACGTGCGGTGGCACAAGGCATGACTGCAGCGGTCCAGGACATGGATGCGGAAGGAAGTCGGGCGACGGCCCGGGTGTCCTTGCCCGATTCAACGTTGCCTGCGGCAGGCTGAAAGGGGTGTGCACATTGTGCACACCCTGGGCTTCGGATCGGGTCGTACTGGTGCCGGACTGGGCCGGATTCGGGATGTTTGCGGGGGAGTCCAGTGGTTTCGGGGGCTGGATTCCGGTTCGAGTCCCACCTTGGGCACGTATTCCCCCCTCGTCAGAGGGGGTTTTGCTTTTAATGTGTGTACATTAACCCTCCGCGGGTCCCTCTGATTGTGGCCGCGGTCTGTGGCTGGTGCCGCGGTGGCCTGTAAAGTTGTGTGGGTGGCGGGCTAGGGTCCTGGCTGGTGGGCCCTCCGCCTGCTGGCGTCCTGGGTTGTCGGTCCTCTTTGTGGCTTGTTCTGATGGCCCTTGTTGGCCGTCACTCATTCATGGCTACGGGTTGTGTTGACGACATGACCTAGGGAAATTTCCTTCTAGCTTTTCCTCCAATAGCTGCTTCCTGTGG
>NZ_JBTNDX010000042.1:0-23162 GCF_054510755.1 Pseudarthrobacter sp. MDT3-1
AAACTGGACTAGACATAATGATTAGATTCCTGGTTCTCGCCCCACGCGATCAAGCGGACTTGCTATGACCCAGTGGCACCGTTCCAGCCTGACACGTAGGGTGGGGGCGCGTTCAGGACCTCATGCGTGCCGAGTACAACGCGGCCGCCTTCTTCGGCGGAGCCAACGGCCCCAACCGCGGCTCTCCCCGGGGGTTGCTGGACATCGGGGGCTGGGAACGGATGTCCCTTGGCGAGGCGGCCCAAGCCGTTCAGGTTTCGGCATTCCCTGAGCGGTACGCACGGTGGGAACCGGCCTCCGCAGCAATCATCGCTGCGCTGGCCGGCGACATCACGTTGCCACGCTGCGAGAGCCCCGGCCAGAACGGCGGCCGCCCAGCGCCAGCCATCCCAACGCACCTCGATGACCAGCGGCGCGCCATCATCGGCTTCGCCCAGCAAGGCTTAGGCGGACGGTACGTCTGGGGAGGCACCGCCTTCAAAGCCTGGGACTGCTCCGGCTACGTGATGTGGATTTACGCCCAGATCGGGAGGCAGCTTCCACGGGTCGACCAGTGGGTTGTCGGCGCCCCGACCTCGACGCCGCTACCGGGCGACTTGGTCGTTCAGAACCCAGACGGCCCGGAACACTTGGGCCACGTCGGAATTTATGCAGGCGACGGGATGATGTACAGCGCCCTCAACCCCAGCGCTGGAACCCTGCTCCACCCCATTGACTGGAACCCCGGCAGCCGCTTCTTCACACTGCTGGGCTGATCAGGCGATCAATCAACAAATAGTCCATGCAAGTCATGCACCGCATACCAAAACAGCACATGGAGAGACAACCGCAGGTCTTCGCCTGCGTCTACACTCGATCGGAGCAAAGTCATGAAGTACGCAGTCGTCGACCCTGGAATCGTCCCCAACACCAATTTCCCGTTTCTGGAGTCCCTGAAACAGATCGGCGGCGGCATCCTCGTCGGTGCCTTCATCGTGATAGCCATCGTGGCGGTCATCGGCGCCGCCATGCTCCTGGCCGGCAAACTCAGCCAGTCATCACGACTCGCCTCAGGCGGCGGAATGATCCTCCTGTGGACCGGACCAGTGGCCGCGATCCTCGGCGGTATCAACGGCTACATCCTGTGGTCACAAAGCGCCTTCCAGCTCGGATTCTAGGTCGCCGCCATGCTGCCCGATCTCTGCGCTCCAGGAGCGTGGTGGCCTCCCGGCTGCGGGCTGGTCTCCCAGGCCCAAAATGGCGCACTGTCCGCGTTCAACGCCTTTCTGGCCGGTATTCTGGAGGGCATCGCCTCCTGGCTTTGGTCTTTCATCTCCGGCGCGTTCGGGGCATCCAACGTCGATGACTCCCAATGGGCCGCCGTGCAGGGCCTAACAGGATGGTGGCTTGTTGTCATGGCGACACCCCTCGTCGTCGCCATGATTCTGCAACTGCTCTCAGGTCTCATCGCTCAACAGTCGCGAAGGATCTGGCGCGCCCTGATCGGCGGTCTGATGGCCATCCCCGCCGTAGGAGCCGCGGTCTACATGATGCAGACGCTGACGCGCGTCAGCGACGAGGCATCAACGGCGCTTCTGGAGACGCTCGGTTCCGATCCGTACGTCGTCTTCATGCGCCTCTTTGGCTTTGAGCGGGCCCCCGCAGGATCTGCCAACGAGTGGAAGTTCTTAGGTGCATCGGTTAGCACGACACCTTCAGCACTCAGCGGAACATTGGTGATAACGGTCTTCGCCACCCTGATTATCTGGATCCTCGCCTTCATTCTGATGTGCTCGATGATTTTCAGGTCCTTCGCCCTCATCGTCCTCGGAGCCGTTGCACCTGTGGCCCTGATGATGATGCCGTGGGAGAAGACCAAGTCATGGATGGCACGGTGGTGCGAGGTGGTGGTGGCCCTGCTGTTGGCCAAGCCACTCGCGGCGACCATCCTGGCCGTAGCAGTAAAGCTGTTTTCAGATTCAACCTCCTTTGCCGGGATCGCCGCGGGTGCTGTCGGCATGACTGTCGCCTGTGCGGCGCCGTTGCTTGCGCTCAAGCTTGTCGGCTTCGCCGGCGGCGAGCTATCCGCTGCAGCAGGCGCTGCCGGCGGCGGCCAAACAGCGCGAACCATGGCCGGATTCTCCGGCCGCCAACTGGGTCAGCAGATCCGAAGTCATCACTTGTCATTGGGACATGGTGGAGGATCTGGACTCTCACCCGTTCCCTCGACTCCCAGGCCTCTTCCGGCGAGAGTCTCACGGCCAGCTGCCACTATCCCGCGGCCTTCGGGCGCTGCGGGTGCAGCCGCCGTCAGCTCAACGCAACTACAGTTGCTCTCCGGGCCCAGAGTGTCGGAGGCACCAGCCCGCACGGTGGAGCGAGCAGAGTCCGGGGCATACGCCAAGGAGCCGGCATCCCGTGGGACCACTTCCACGCACGAGACCGCCACAGTCCAGCCGGCACCGGATACACCGCGCCCAACTCTTCCGGCTCCAAAGCCGCCTGCACAACGACCCGAAACAACAACGACGGTGATCCCACCACGGATTGAGGGCCATCATGACTGACGAAAGCGGGGCCCTCAGTCCCGTCAGCTTCCCACGGCAGGAACGCCACGGGGTCCTGCTCGGTTTGCAGTGGTATCAGTTGGCTTTCGCCGGCGGTGGAATCCTCACGGCATGCCTGGCGTCCGCCGCAGGTGGACCCCACCGACTGTTTTGGACGAGTCCGCTCTGGCTCTCACTGGTGTTCCTAGGGTTTCTGCAGTACGCCAGGATTCCTTATCCGGTGTGGATCCTGACCGCCGCCCGATTTGGGGCGAGAAAAGCAACACACCAGACCACATTCCTGGCGTCCCCGGAGAAGCCAGTGATGGCCGGGTCGCTGGTTCTTCCGGGCGGTCTCTCCACACTGACCATTCATCGGACGGCCGACGGCTGGTGTTTCGTCGTCGACCGCGAAGCGCGAGAGGCTTTCGCCGTCATTAGGTGCCGCGCCAACGCCTTTGCCTTGCTGGAAGACGAAGACAAGGCCTACGCCGTCCAGGAGTGGTCCCGAGTCCAAGCAAACCTTGCCAAACGTCCGGGAGTTGCCCGTATCGCCATTCAGGACTACACCGTTCACTTCCCGGCCTCGGCGCTGGAGGAGTTCTACAGGCGGCGCGTTGCAGCACGGAAGTCGATGTCGCCCGGAACCGAGTGGGGAGACCGCTCGTATCAGGATCTTGTGTCAGCAGCGGGTACAACGAGCAGCCATGACATTCTCTTGACCCTGGTACTGGACACCGCACGCGCTCGCCGGAGAATTCGTGACGCCGGAGGCGGGGTTGCCGGCATCGAGCAGACCCTGCGGTCGGAGCTTGAGGCGCTGGCGACGGGACTGAAGACCCATGGTGTAAAGGTCGAAGAATGGCTATCAGACAGGCAGTTCTCGTCGATCCTCAGGGGGGCCTTTGACCCGTCCTCAGTCATAGCGATCGGGCAGCGGAAAGGTGAGGTGGAGGGCGTTGACGCAGATCAGTCCGGCCCGATGGGCATGGAGGAACACTGGTCGTATCTTCAGACAGACACGGGCTTCCACCAAACGTTCTGGGTTGCAGAATGGCCACGGCAGAAGGTGTTCGCGGGCTTCCTTCACCCACTCGTCTATGTCGGCGGCTTTAGGCACGCCGTCACACAGGTCCTCAGGGCTGTACCCGCGGACCGGGCATTGAAGGACATCCGGTCCGCGCAGGAATCCCACGAGACCAGACGCCGGATCAACGCGAAGTTCGACCGGCCGACCACGCGCGAACAGCTCGCGGAGGAACAGGAGGTGCAGCAGCGCGAGGAAGAGATCGTCGCCGGCCACGGCGATGTCCGTCAGGCGGCGTACGTAACCATCACCGCCGCGACGCTGGAGGAGCTCTCGCGTTGCCGGCAGGAACTGGAATCTGCTGCTGCGAGCGCGTTCGTCGACCTTCGCCTGCTGGTGGGGCAGCAATGGGCTGCCTTCATCGCGGGCGGGCTGCCACTCGGTAGGGGACTCAAATGAAATCGAAGAGCAATAGGGTCGAGTTCATCTCCGCTGGTGAGACGCTGAGCGCTCGCCGGGAATGCCGCCGTCGACGTTTGGGAACTGACGACGGCGGCACGAAGCGATTGTGGGAACGACTGACGCGTGAGCCCCTTGACGATGCGCAAAACGCAGAAGCCGCCAAGCAGCGTCGTCGTCCGGGTCCGCATGACATGGCTGGCCAGCACCGGCTTCAGCCCTCCCCGCACCGCGCTTCCACCATGACGTTTGCCGCAGCCTATCCCTTCCTGACTGAGTCGGGGCTCGGGCATGAAGGGACGTACATTGGCTCGGATGTCTTCGGCTCGGGCGCGTTCTCGTATGACCCGTGGATTCTGTACGACAGGGGCGTGATCAGCGGCCCGTCCATCGTGGTCATCGGCACCGTGGGGACGGGAAAGTCGATGTGCGGCAAGTCGCTGGTGGCACGGTCGATCACGCTGGGCCGCAAAGCCGCCGTAGCCTCTGACCCCAAGGGGGAGTGGGTCCCGGTTGCACGCGCTGTGGGCGGCAAGGTGATTTCGGTGGGACCGGGGCGCCGGACCCGTGTGAACCCGCTCGATGCGGGCCCGCGGGCGAGCGATCTGTCTAACGCCCAATGGCAAGCCGTCGTTCGGCAGCGCCGCCGGCAGCTCCTGGTGGCTTTGGTGTCGCTCATGCGCCAGGGGGCGCCGATGCTGCCGGTCGAACACACGGCACTGGACATGGCCTTGACTGAGGCCGTGTCCGCAAACGCAACGCCTACGCTTCCGATGGTGCTTGACCGGCTTCTGGACCCGGCCCCGGAGACACTCAAGCTTGTAGGGCCCGACGGCGGCAGTTCAGTTGCGCACTCACTGCGCCGCACTGTGTCCGGTGACCTCGAAGGTATGTTCGATGCGCCGTCCACCGTGACGTTCGACGCGGACGCGCCGATGATGGTGATGGACACGTCGGGGCTCATCGGAGCCTCCGAGCAGGCGCTGTCGCTCGCGGCCGCCTGCAGTGCCACCTGGCTGGAAGCGGCCATCACCAACCCGGACGGCGGCAAGCGCCTGGTTGTCTACGATGAAGGCTGGCGCATGCTGGCCGACCCGTACATGTTGGTCAAGATGAGCGAACAGTGGCGGCTGGCTCGCACGTACGGCATTGCGAACCTGCTGATCATGCACAAGGTGGCCGATCTCAACGAGATTGGGGACAGCACCAGCGGGCACCGTCAGAAGGCGCTGGGCCTACTGACTGAGGCTGACACCCGCATCATCTATCGGCAGAAGCACGACTCAATGCGCCTGACCAAGGAGGCGCTGGGGCTCACGGCTGCCGAGTGTGAGCAGGTGGAGAACCTACCCAAGGGGGTCGGTCTCTGGAAGGTGGGGAGCCGATCGTTCATCGTCGCCAATAGGGTGACCACAGACGAGCTCGAGGTCTTCACTACGGACCACAGGATGCTGGAATGAAATCCCACCCTCATGATGACGTTCCGCTCGTCAACCTTGGACTTCTCTGCTTGGCCGGATACTTCGCCATATGCGCAGTGACTGAATGGGCTGTGAGCCTCGTAGCGCTGTGGCAATGCGGGACTGAGGTGAAGGTTTCGCATAGTCCGTTCGCCGTCGTCGTGCTGGTGACGGGGGATGTGGGCTCTTTCGGCCAGATGCCAGCTGGCTGCGTGATCGACATCTTCATCGTTCGGTTGTTGCTGGGTGCGGCGCTCGCGGTCCTGGCCGCCTTTGCGGTAATTGGTTTGTTTGCGTGGCACGGCTGGCGGCAGTCCGGCGCCTGGCTCCGGCTCGAAATCCTGAGCCGCGAGGGGATTGCCAAACGGGCCGAGATCGCCAGGGAGTTTGGGCGGCGGGCAGCGCTGCGGCGGGGGTATGTGACCAGGCCCGGCCTGCAACGGCTGCGCCTTGCCGATGTGTCGTGGACGCTCGGCACGTCGCGGGGCGTGAAGATCAACGTCTCCACTGAAGAGTCGATGGTGATCCAGGGGGCGCCGCGGTCCGGCAAGGGCCTCTTTGTGGTCATCAACGCCATTCTCGATGCCCCCGGTGCCGTGGTGACCACGTCGACCCGAGCTGACAACCTGGCCGTGACGATGAAAGCCAGGGCCAGCGGAGGACGGCCGGTCACCGTGTTCGATCCTCAAGGGATGTCAGGGTTGGGCTCGACGCTGCGTTGGTCACCGGTCCGTGGCTGTGAAGACCCCGACATTGCTGTCCGGCGAGCGCTGGTGATCTCGGCCGACACACAGATGACGGGCGAGAATGCCGCCTGGCAAAAGCGTGCCCAGATCGTTCTTCAGACACTCCTGCATGCGGCGGCGCTCTCCGGCGAGGGAATCAGGGCCTTCCGCCGGTGGTCTTCCAACCCGGTGCTCGCGGCGGAGGCCTTGGAAGTCCTTCAGGGTCCGCGGGCGGCTTTGGGCTGGCAGTCTGACCTGATGGGGATTTTGGAAGACGATCCCCGGAACACGTCCAACTCCTGGATCGGTGTCACAGCTGCAGTGGCGCCGCTGTCGTCCCCGAAAGTGCTCGCAGCCCTGGACCCGACAAACCCCGAGGACGAATTCGATCCCCGGACGTTTATCCGTGAAAGGGGCACCTTATACCTGATCGGCACAAAGTCGGGGGCGGCCGCCGCTGGACCGTACCTGTCTGCCCTGATCGACGACATTGACGCTACAGCTCGCGAAATGGCCTTTACCGCCGCGGGCGGCAGACTCGATCCACCTTTGTCGCTCATCCTCGACGAGATCGCGAATCTCTCGCCGTGGCCTGGCCTCCCGGTGACTCTGTCGGACGGGGGCGGTATCGGAATCTCCACCATGGTTGTCCTGCAATCGCTGTCCCAGGCACGTTCCGGCTGGTCCATCGAGGAAGCCTCCACCATCTGGGAATCGGCCATCATCAAAGTCATTTTCGGCGGTGGCTCGGACGAGCGCGACCTTCGGGAGCTTGCGGCGTTGATGGGGGAGCGCCAGTTCACGTACAGAACCCGGTCGTGGTCCTCCCAAGGCCGGCAGACTGGCGAACAGATCCGCGATTTGCCTGTCATTGCCTTGCACGAGATCCGTCGGCTTCCGCCCGGAACGGCCCTGATGTTGGGTCGACGAACCCGGCCCATCCTCTTGGATCTCCGCGGCTGGCACCAGCGGAAGGACGCGGCAGACCTGGGACGGTTCAAGCAGGAAGCAGAGGAAGCCCTGGCCTTGGGCCATGCTGCCCAGCGTGCGCCTGTCGAAGAGGCTCCTGATGGGACAGTTTGACGAGGGCGATCCGCTGGCCCTCCTCTTCGACGAACTTGAGCCAAAGCCACAGGGTACAACAACACCGACCTACAGGTGGCGGGACCTTGATCAGGATACGGTCAGGACCGCGTGGACGGAGTTGGACCTATGGGTCCGGTGGTTCGTCTCCACGTACAGGCTGTCGACATCGGTCGTGCCGGACTGCTGGTGGAGGCACGCTGAACTGGTCGCCGAACTCTACGCACTGCAGAGGGCGGAGCACGCCTCTTACGGAGAATCAGACGCTGGGTTCGGCCCGCTCGGGTTCCACGAACGTATGTCGTTGGCAGTCGAACGCCTCCGAATCCACACCAAGGCCATCGGCTGTGTGGGACTGCAGGCTCACAGGGAGGCCAAACCACGTGTGATGCCTGTGGGTGATTCAGAGTTCCTTGCTTGGAGCTCTGAATCGCACCAACTGCGCATGACGTCCCAAAGTCATGCGAATAGAACCGGCTGGTCGCATGGATAAGTGTCCGCTACTTGTAGGGGCGGATAGGTACTAAGAAGCAATGGAGGTGGCTGTCGTGGCCCCTGGCGGAGATGCTGCGTCGAGCGCGGACAACGGCGCGATCGGTAAGCGACTGGATCCCGAAGCGCGCGTCATCCAACTGACAGGCCAGCTGCATGCCATTCTCGAGGGTGCGATTTCCTCGCCGGGTCGCTGGCATCAACTTCTGGATACGTCTGCCACGCTGTGGCGCTACTCAGGCGGAAACGTGGCTCTGCTTAGGGCCCAGCGCGAACTGCTCGGACTTCAACCGCCCACGCTGGCCGCCGGGTACCGCGAATGGGAGCGGCATGGCCGTTTGGTGCTCAAGGGTGAGCATGCGCTCTGGGTGCTGGCTCCGCGGACGGCACCCAAGAACTCGGGCCCCTCGGGAGCCGCTGGCAACGACACGGTCGAGGTCAGGGGAGTGGAGGAGCTCGGAGCCGGTCCGCGGGCCGACCGGAAGATTGTCGGCTGGCGCGGCCAGTCGGTTTTCGATGTCTCCCAAACGGAAGGCGAGCCGATCTATGTGCCGCGTGCCGGCGTCGGGATGGCTGATGTGCCAGCGGGACTCTGGAGGTCCCTGGTTTACGCTGCGGAACGCCGCTGTTTCGCCGTGGACGTCACGGGCAGCCAGCGCTCGATGTCGAGCGGTTTCACTGATTTTACGGATCGACGGATCCAGGTCGGTGCGTGGCTCGGTCCGGAGGACGCCGCGGCCGTCCTGGCGCACGAGCTCGGACACGCGTACCTTCATGGACCTGACGACAAAGTCGGAGCACTGTATGGTAGCGGGCTGCAACACCGTGGACTCGCCGAGGTGGAAGCCGAGTCCGTGGCATATACGGTGCTGCGCGCGCATGGCATAGACCGTGGCGCTCAATCATCGAATTATCTCGCCGGATGGGCGGACAAGGTCATCGACGTCGAACGGGCCGGGTGGTCCGGGGACGGGGAGCAGGACCACCTCCTGACGCGGATGGACATAGCCCGGTCGACTCTGGGCCGCGTGACCGCGACTTGCCGCGACATTTTACAAATCACCCAACCCGTCGGTGCGGGCGGAAAGCTGACGTCACTTCAGGCACCCTCTGCTGCCGCGCAGGTCGATACGCACCAGATCCAGGCTTGGCCGCGCCCCACGTCCGCCGACATCCGGGCGAAATGAGCTTCCAAATTTCCAGCCGGACTGGCCGGCTGGAAACGAGAAAGGCAGGCACCAACCATGGGCACCAGAATCCCGGTATCCATTTCCGGCAACCTCGTCGCCGATCCGGAACTCAGCTTCGGAGAGTCGGGGGTTGCCCACACGAAACTGCGTGTGGCCGTAAATCAGCGACTCCAGAATCCGGATGGCTCCTGGCGGGACGGAGAGCCGCTCTTCCACAACGTGTCCGCGTTCCGCGCGCTGGCAGAGAACGTCGCCAACTCCCTGAAGAAAGGGGACCCGGTTGTCATCGGCGGGGAAATGGAATTCCGCCATTACGACAAGGACGGAGTGCAACACGAGGCTCACCGCATCGTTGCCGACAACGTGGGGCCCGACCTGCGCTACGGTACGGTCGCATTCCAGCGGACGCCCAAGGCCAGCGCCGAGGTGTTTGCTGGCCCCACAGGACCTGCACAGCGGGACTTAGGGCCGGGGGAGGACTGGGGAGCTGCACCGCAGGGAGGACTTTCATCAGTTCCAGCCGGCGCTGCCCGCACGTTCAATGGGTTGCAAATGTAAGTCCTTCGGACGCCTTGCGCTCTTGCTCTGGACATGTCCAGAGCAAGAGCGGTTCAATAGTAGATACGACGTTCCTGCGGCCGATTGGACCGCTCGACGTCGGGTCGGTCGCCTCACCTTGGCCGGCCGATGCAATGACGGGATACCAATGGAAAATCCTTCATTCGTCGTAAATTCAACGCCAGCGGACAGCGCGGCGCAGGCATTCAGCTCGCTTCGGCTGCCGACCCATTTGACGCTAGAGCGGCTAGTCTCGGTCGTGGAGTCGATCCGCAACCGTCCGATAACCATCGATGTTGCCGACGGACTCAACGGGAGTACTGTCTGCGGGCTGTGGCTGTCGACAGACTCGAAAGAAATCATCCTCCATGCGGCCACTCCATCGGCCCTTCATCGCCAACAATTCGTACTCCACGAACTGAGCCACATGGTCCTGCGGCACGACGAGCTGGGGATTCCCAAGGACTATGCCAGCGTTCTTTTTCCTAACATTCCCGAGGCGATGGTCAGGCGGGTCCTGACGCGGAGCAGTTTTGTCGATCGGCTGGAGGCAGCCGCAGAAACTCTGGCGGATCTCTTTGCGGCCGCCATCCGCGACAGCACGCTTGAACCCCGTTCATTCGAAAGAGTGTTCGGATGATCCAGACCATCGCCGCCGCTGTCATCTGGGGATTGGTCCTCTGCCTGTTGCCTGGGGTGAAACGCCGAAGCGACCACAGCATCTTCGTCGCAGCCGTGACCATTGCGTCTTCACTTACTCTCAACATCGACTCCGTGTATGTCGTCGGGGACGCCCTCCTGGCTGGCCGCAACGTGTTGGACCTGAGCTCCAACATGCTGATGGTTGTCGGTATCTACTTCCTGTCGAGGGCGATCCTTCGCGCTGGCGATCCAAGTGAGCTGCCCGCGACGCCGGACAGGTTCGGCTTGGCCGTCCTTGGCCTGGTGGTCGTGGGACTCGTTGTGAGCTTTACTTTCATAGATGCGCCCCAATCGTCGACCAGCTTCATGGCGGACTACGGTGGGCAATGGTCTGCGGCCATCTATTCTGCGGTGCAGTTTGTGTACATGGGAGTAGTTGTGGGCGTGACGGGCTACACGTGTTTCAGATTCCGCGGAGACATGACCCGGCCCTACTTCCGCATCGCATTCACGCTGATCGGTGTTGGCTGTGCGCTCGCAGTTGTCCTGGTCCTGGCCGTGCTTGGGATGGACATCTTCCACCTACTTGGCGACCTGGACTCAATGCGCGCACTGTCGGTGGTCTACGACGGAGCAGTGCTGGGCGCCATGATCTTTTTGTGCGCAGGGCTGGCACTTCCGCCGGTAGCTCGCCGTGTTAGCCGAAGGAGCGATGCGAAAATAGAGTCCGTGCTGGTTAGCGGGCTCACGGAGGTCTGGGAAAAGACCACGGGCGCCCGGACGGAGCTTCGGCTTGAGTCTGGTGTAAACATCGCCGAGCAGCGTGATTACGCGCGATGGCGGCTTCATAGGATGCTCGTAGAAACCCAAGACGCGATGCTCGTTGAACCGCCGCTTGCTAAGTTATTGAGCAGTCAGGAAGTCCAGGTGCTGGCACAAGCGGAGGAGTACCTGGCGGTGCGCCAACGCGCGGGTCCGCATGAACGGTTAGGGGACATCGAAAGGAGGACGGCACCTCGTGGCAGAAACAGCCGGCGAGTCTCACGAAACGCCTCAAGCCAAACTTGCTCGGAAGCTCAACCTCCTGCTTGATCTGTTTGAGGCGCAGGGATCAGAACCGCTGACTTATCCGCAGATTAGCCAACACATGGCACAACGCGGGACGCCTTTGTCGCGCTCGCGGTGGGCCTACATGCGCAGCGGCGACAGTTCTTTGGCCACGGATGCCGCCTTGCTCCGGAATCTCGCAGAGTTCTTCGGCGTCGACTCGAACTACCTGTTGGACGAAAACAACGAGGTTCCAGAACTCGTCGATGCCCAACTCCAGCTCTTGCGCACAATGCGGGAGGCTCGAGTACGGAACTTTGCTGCCAGGCAGCTGCAGGGCATCTCGCCCGAAACTTTGGTGCAGCTGCGGAAGATAATTGACGATCGGCTGGGAGGCGGGGGACGTGACGGCGATTCGTAGAGTTCTGCTGGGGTTGACCACAGTCGCGGTGGTCGGTGCCTCGGCAGCGTTTCTCGGGGCTGCTTACTTCGCGCGTCAGGTTGTCGTGCCCAAGACCACGCGGAAAGAGGACCTGCTCATCCGGCGGGTCTTTCGTGGCGCTGATGGCGAGCTGTTGGTTGAGTTGCCCGCTTCGCCTCAGACGACCGCACCAGGCCGATACAGCATATGGTTTGCCAACGGCACCGGGCACGCCTGCGTTGGCCAAGTGGTGGCGAGCGATCATGCTGGCACCGTGACTCGAGTTGTTGAGCGCATCGACTCGGGTGATTTCCTGAGCACGAGGGCAGGGATCTGGAGCGGGTACGTTTTTTCAAAGCCGGAACAACTAGGATTGGCGTTTTTTGACGTCGAGATACCCATTGAGGGAGGCCTTGCGCCGGCTTGGAGATTCGAACCGGCCGCAGCGTCGGCAAAGCCGAACGCCTGGGCAATTCACATACACGGGATGGGCGGCAAACGGGCCGGGGCACTTCGCGGAGTGCCGGTAGCCGTGCGGTGCGGGTACACGTCGCTGGTCGTCTCATTTCGGAATGACGGCGAGGCGCCGGCGTCGGTCGACGGCCGCTACACCCTTGGGCAAACAGAGTGGCTCGACGTAGAGGCGGCAGTGCAGTATGCCGTCAACCAAGGGGCACAACAAATTGTGCTCTTCGGCTGGTCTCTTGGTGGGGCCATTGCCCTACGACTTACGGACCTGTCCGCCAACACGGACCGCATAGCTGGGTTGGTCCTGGATGCCCCTGTGATGGACTGGGCCACGACTCTAACCGAGAACGCCTGCGCCAGCGGCTTGCCGCGTTCAATTGCGGTCCTCGGTCTTCGACTCCTACAGTCGCCGACAATGCGGTGGGTCACGGGCCTGAAGGATCCTATCGACTTTGAGCAGATGGATTGGCTGACCCGGGCGGCGGAGATCAAGATGCCCACGTTGGTGCTGCATGGACCAGGCGATCCTTCAACGCCATTCCAGGTGTCGCGACAGGTCGCCAACCTTCGTCGCGATGCCGTTAGCCTCGTCTCCTTCGGCACCGTGGGGCATTCGCACGAGTGGAACGTCGACGTCGAGGCCTGGGAACGAGAAGTCTCCCATTGGAGCCATGGGATTCAAGGTGTGACTTCCTAGTGGGCTTTGGGCAGAAATGTCCTGATACTTTGCAGGGATTAGAACCTGTGGCGGCTCAAATGCCAAGTTGCCGTTCCGATGTCGGACCCCACGTCCCCTGTGTGACGCACCGGAGCCAGATGCGCACGGGAGCCATTGCGGCTACAAAAAAATCGTCGCATGACCGACCACGATATCGGCAAATGCCTACGAATGTCACCGCTTGCCAGTAGCTTGGAACCAGACGAAAATCACAGCCTCGCGGGGGCAACGGCACGGAGGCACCAGGCATGAACCGAGTTTCTTATTGGATATTCCCAGCTTTCTTGAGGGCAGCCGATCTAGCCAACCACCGGAAGGCGGGAGGCGTCTGATGCTTAGACGTATCGAGAGGATTCAGAAGGCTGGAATATTCACAGAATACCGCTGGGGCTCTGACCTTCCCGAATTCGAAAGACTGACCGTCATTTACGGTCCGAACGGAACCGGCAAAACGTCGCTCGCGCGAGCTTTGTACGATTCCGTCAAGGACCCTTCGTCGAGAAGCAAACTGAGTCTCTCTTTCGGTACACCTTATCAATCGGCGGTGGCTGATAACACACATTCCGCTTTCGATAGAATCTATGTCTTCAGTGATGCATTTGTTCGAGAGAATCACCGGCTGAGTGACAATGAGGCGACTATGCCTGCAATTATCACTCTGGGCGATCGAAGCGTAGAGGCCGAAGAGGAGGCCGCCGATCTTACAGAACAGCTGCCACTTCTTGAATCGAAACTTGGGGAAGCCATAAGTGCTGCAAACCTAGCCGAAAAGTCGCTGGAATCTCTCCGCAAGACGGTCTCCGGCCTAGTCGTCGACGACTTGACCAAGCTGTCGGGGGCGTACCAATCAAGATCCAAGTTCAACGTCAGGGCGGTTGATCGACTATATGCGGGTAGCCGCGACGGCTGGGCCGAACTTAACCATGTCCAATATCAGCAGGACCGACAAGTCGTTGTATCGTCCGCAGATGACGAAATCAAGAGATATGGAACTCTCGACGTTTTCGTGCGAAGTGAATTGTCAGGAGAAGCGGAAGCCCTGCTGTCCGTGACTCCGGCTTCGATAGTTCTTGACACATTGGCAGAGAATCCGACAGCCGAATCATGGGTCCGGGAAGGAGTCGAGCTACACGAACACTCCAACCTTTGCATCTTCTGCGGGAGTGAAGTCACTGAAGAACGACGGCGTGCCCTTGAGGCGCACTTCTCTGATGCAGTCGAGAGGGTGGCGCATGAGGCCAGTGTCCTGGTGCTCGAACTCGAGCAGGCTACTCGCGAAATCCAGGACGCGCTGGCGAAGGTGCCCAAACGTACTGAATTTTCTGAGGATCTGCGCGATGACTATGACAGAGATTTAGCTACCTACTTGGCCACGACAGGGTTCTTGCAGGACTGGATCGACGATTTAGCCAAGCGGCTCAAGGCGAAGGTACGGAATGTTGTCGGCCACGTCGATATCCGACCGATTGAAGCCACACCGCGAATGTCATCACGAGGTTTGGACAACCTGACTGATATACACAACAAGCGAGTGCGTGACCATGAAGTTCTGCAAAAAGCAGCAGGGACCCGTATCTTGGGCCACCATCTGAACATGCATTTGAAGGGCCATGATGCTTCGGTTGAAGCGGTACGAGTGTCGACGGAAGCGTTGCGCCAGTCTCGCGAAAAACTTCGCGCAACTCAGGAGCGAATTCATGATCTGCAGTCCGTGGAAGGCACTATTGCCCCCTCGGCTGAACTTCTAACTAAGGAAGTCGGACGACTGCTGGGCCGCGGTGAACTCACATTTCATACGATTGGTGTGGATCGATACGAAATTCGTCGAAATGGCGAACCCGCACATGGTTTGAGTGAGGGGGAGCGTACGGCGATTACGTTGGTTCACTTCCTTGAGCTTGTTCGGAAGCACGATTCGACGACCAAGGGCATGCCGATCGTAATAGTCGACGACCCTGTTTCAAGCCTTGATCAGGGGGTCTTCATCGGCGTGTCCAGCGCGCTCTGGGCTCTGGTTGCCTCAAAATCATCGGTTATTTCTCAGCTGATTCTCCTTACACATAATTTTGAGCTATTTCGGCAGTGGGACGTTCAATGGGATCGTTTTCCAAATAAGAGATCCAGGAAAAACGTGAATGGCTTTGAGTTTCAGTCGTATGAACTCAAATCGCGATACCGCGATGGTCGACGGCACTCGGAAATCGCCGTCTGGCCGCCCAACGCCGCAGTGCGAAAGAAGATTAGGTCTGGATATCACCACTCGTTCATAGCTCTCGCCGATGCTCACCAACGCCTCATTGACGATGACTCCTTTGAGCGGCGGCTGGAGGCCCAGCTTTTGTTCCCCAACGTGATTCGAAGCACTCTGGAGACGTTCTTGGCATTCAAGATCCCAGGGCAAGTCGGTGACCTTGCAAAGCTCATGGCAGCGACCGAGAAAATGCTCGTTGAGGGTGGATTCGAGGGAGATGGTGATGCGCTGCGTCACAACCTCCTCCGCTATAGCAATGTTTACTCCCATAGCGAATCGCCTCAGACGGCGCGCACTCTGATCCCGGACGAAATATTGGCCGCTATCAAGTCACTCTTCGTTTTTCTGAATGCTGTGGACAGAGACCATTTTGAGGGGATGTGTGAAGCGACGGGACTCACTGCTGCAGACTTGTTGCCGTCAGCCCAAGCAGTCAGTTAAGGCGTACATGGTCCCGGTCGCTCCACCTAAGAAAGTCGGGCCGGCCTTCTGCCGGCGCGAAGCCATGGTAGCTCGGTGCCCTCAGGTAGTAGACCGGCGGCCAGGGGCTGCGCACCTGTATCTGCATTGGATCGGGCGAGATCAATAGGACTGCGCCTTCCCAGATCTCATCGGGTAGAGCTTCCATCCAAGCGCGTTGAACGTGATCGAATTGGTTCCAGCGCAGCGTCACCCATGTACCGGTCGGTTCCACCGCCTCAATGGCCAGTATCATGACTTCGGTCGTCGTTCCCACCTCAAGTCTGGTTGCCTCGAGCCGCCGCCATTGTTCGACCGCACGTGCGGTCCATCTGCTCGCCCGTCGCAGGCGGTAGAACCAGATGGCGCCGACTGCCGCCGAGAATATGACAGAGACGGCAACCAACAGCCATAAGCTAGGTGAGTCGGGGGATGGCAACATCGCGCATGTGCTGAACGCGAGACACAGGATCGCTGTGGCACTGGCGATTGCCAGCCAGCCCGTCATCACCTTGGGTTTTGCGAATGGATTAGCGTTCATTTCCACCGTCCGTTGACCATCCAATTTTAGCTCCAGAGGTCTAGCGGCTGCACAGCGGATACGGCGCGGGAAGCAAGGTTCAGGTTCGCGGAAGTATCGGTGTCGATCGTCTCGGCCGGTCCGGCACTGACGACTGACACGAAGGCTTCGAGTCGAGCGCGTTCCATGCATTGGAGGGTGTCGGCGGGCGCCGGACTGGGGCCGAGAGGGACGTCCTCCGAGCCGACGTCCCACCGGTCCCGGTATCTGGCAACCTCCCTGACGAGGCCATGCCAGGTCTGCGGAACAATCACTTCGGGAAGCAAAGCCCGAAGCGTTTCCTTCCACAACGAGTCGTTCCGATGAGCTGTCTGAGTGGTGATGCGGTTCCGGTGGGCAATGCGATGCTCGATCCTATCCAGCAGGAGTCTGATGTCTTCCCGTCGAGTATTCGACGTAGCCATTACAGCGGCGTTTGCAGGCCGGCTTCGGTGCGCCAGTGTGAGCAACCGAGAGAGGATGTCGGACGCCGAGTCGCTGCCAGCTGCCGCTGACCGAAGCCCGACGATGAGGGCTTGCTCAGCAGCCGCCCGATCCACAGCAGAAGCCATCCTCCACGCAATGCTGAGCGGGCCCCAACCTGGAGATTGACGCAGCCTGTCCAGCGACTCGGGTGAGTGTACGCCGATGAGGCGAGTGACGTCGTCGTGCGCGGTGATTTGGAGAAGGTAGTCCCGCTCCGCCATCAACAGGCTCAGGGAGTCGGCCTTCGCCGCCTCAGAGGCTTTGATTTCGTGGGCGGTGTGTTCGGCACCTTCTGCCGCGAGAACCTGGTTGAGGATCTGCTGCCAGTCCGGCAGCGTTGAGGGATCAATGGCGTGGTGGTCGCGAGGGTCTGGTTCGCAGACATAGGCGGTATTGGAGTGGCGTCCACGGGTCATGGAGACATAGAAGAGTTCACGGGTGAGGCGTCCTTCAGAGACGAGGGTGTGTCCGGTGTCCACCGTAATTCCCTGGGAGCGGTGGGCCGTTGTGGCGTAGCCAAGCTCGACGGACTCGGCGAGGTAGCGGCTGGCCAGAGTGATGGTGGCGCCGGTGTCCAGCCGTGCGCCCGTGACGGAACCATCTAGAGCGGGCGGTTCTGTGATCGTTATGAGAGTGCCGTTTCGGATAAAGTCGCCCGTCTGGTCGGTGAGCCGGCGATCGTTGCGGCGGGCAAGGATCCTGTCACCAAGTCCGGCGTGTAGTCCGTCGCTGAGGATGACGGTGGATTCCGGATCGACTCTGCTTCTGGAGACCAAGTCAGCCTGGGCGCGTTCGTTGAGCATGGCAACGGTGTCATTGTCTGGAGCGATCAGGATGGATGACCGGCCGGCTTGAACGTCTGTGTTCCACCGGTCGTAGGCTGCGTCGACCATGGAGTCGTACGTGCCGGCGCGGATCCGGCCGCGGCTGTTGTAATCCTGGATGGCGCGGGAATCGCCCGATCTGAGTTTGAGGGAGCTCCGCCGTTCCCATGGTTGACTGAAGCGCCAGATGGTTGTCAGCTGCGCGGCTTTGCCGGTGCGGCTGAGCCACCCGAGCATGCCGCCGGCCTCGATCGCGTCCAGCTGGGCGGGGTCGCCGACGAGGACGAGTTTGGCGCCG
Source organism: Pseudarthrobacter sp. MDT3-1 (assembly GCF_054510755.1). Classification (NCBI taxonomy): domain Bacteria; kingdom Bacillati; phylum Actinomycetota; class Actinomycetes; order Micrococcales; family Micrococcaceae; genus Pseudarthrobacter; species Pseudarthrobacter sp. MDT3-1. The sequence goes on from NZ_JBTNDX010000042.1 coordinate 17,693, forward strand.
GCTGCCTCAGCCTGGTCGATAAGGGCCGCGAGATGGTGGGTGGGAACCATGGACGCTTCGTCGACGATGACGAGCTGGTTGGGGCGGAATTGCCATCGGGACTGAGTCGCGGTGAGCGCGGTGAGCTGTTGCGCGAGTCTATGAAGGTAGCGCGCAGATGACGCGCCGCCGGCCGCGGCGATGGCTGCCAAGTACCGTTGCTCGGCGTCGAGGTATTTTTCGGCGCGGTTGGCGGCACCGGGGCCGGTGGATTCGTAGAGCCATTTGGTGACGTTGTCCGTTGCCAGGTCGAGCTCGTGTCCGAGGACGTCGGCTGATGCCGCGGCCGGGGCCAGACCAATGACGCTGCCCGGTCCGTGCTGCGCTTCCCAGATACTCTTGACGGCAGCCATTGTTGTGGTCTTGCCGGTTCCGGCAGGCCCTACGACGGCGTCCAGCCGACGCCCGCTTCCCAGGATTCTCGCGGCCGCGTCGAGCTGATCCGGCCACAAGCCGACACCCTTGGCGTTGGCGTACTCGGGGAGGGCGGAGCATGCGGACGGATTCAGCGCTGGGGCGTCCGTTGAATGGTGGGCTGCCATGACGCGGGCTTCGTTGGCCAGGGTTGACAGGTCGGTGTAGAGGTGGTCGCTGGGCCAGTCGAAAACGCTGTGCCCATTGAAGGCGAGGTCGGGTGCCGTGCTGGCCACTGGGCCGTAGCGGAACTCGCTGAGGGGTACGGATTGTTTCTCTGCGGCGGTCGCGACGGCGTCCATGATGTGTCGCCGGTCCTCTGGGCTGGCGCAACGCAGTTCGAGGCAGATCCGTTCCGCTTCGGCGAGCAGGTTCCACCGGTTCCACGTGGCTCGTCGACCGGCAACAGCGTGTTCCACGAGCCTGCCTGTTGACTGGATCCAGTCAGCGCCGAGGTCCGATTCGTGCAGTGGTGCCGTACGTGAGCGGTTGATGGTCTCGGCGACCACGCGTTCGGCGTCGAAGTCGATGGCGGCCGCCCGGTTCCGCCACTCGAGGGTCCGGGTAGAGAGCGGGACGATACGGTCGGGCTTGGCGGTGCGTGTGGACAGTGTGGCCTGCTGGCGAAGGCGGATCTTTGTGGTCGCCGTGGGTATGCGGCCGTGCGTCTGGGTCCATTCCTGGACAAGACGGTCAGTTTCGACGTCGATGAGCCGGGTTCGGCTTGAGAACTCGCGGATCAGGATGTCATCGACGCCGGTGAGTTCCAGTTTTGGGTTGAGCTCGGTCTTGCCGGGCCGGCGGACGTCGGCGTCGGTGCCGAGGTCTCGCTTGAGCTGGTCGAACAGGACACCGTTGTAGTGTTCGCTCGCCGCAACAGTCGCCTTGTAGAGGGTGCGTGAGTCCAGCGTGCCCCAGGCACCGTCGGAGTTGCGTTGGACGCGGTTGGCAATCACGACATGGGTGTGAAGCTGGGGATCTCCGGTCCGGGATTCCCAGTGGTCGAAGGACGCGGCGACTGCGCCGCGGACGCTGAGCCGGGCGATGCCGTTGTGGCCGGCGCGGGTGTGAATCGCCGTTGCTTCCAACCAGACCATCGTTGCGTCGAGGGCGGAGTGGTGGGCTCGCAGGATCCTGGCCTTGTCCACGCTGTCGGCCAGCGCCCAGAGCACGGAGATCGATTTCGGGACACTGAACGTCAGGTCAAAACCTGCCACGGTGGGGCGCCTATTCTGCGGGGCTGCGTGCGACGAAGGCGGATCCTGGTGTGGATGCCTGCCCAACGCTTCGCCCGTCGTCGGATTTTCAGCCCGTTCGAAGAGCGCCTGAGCCGCCGATGGTGTGACCGTGGAGCCGGATTCGACGCCGATGCCGGCCAGGCCGGCACCCAGCCACGTGCCCTGCGGGTTGCTGGACTGCGTGTAGTAATCGGTCAGGTTGCGGGTTGCGACGTCAGCGCGCAGGGTCGTCTTGAGCAGGTACTTCACGCCGGACTCACTCGACAGCCTGGCTATCGATACAGTCATGGGTCGGTCCTGCCTGTGTTCCATCCCCGGCGAGTGAAGACGTCGGTGACCCGTTCCCCCAAGTGGGCGCCCGCCGTCGTGAACGAGACAAGGCGAGCGGCCAGCAGCTGGAGGTCGCTCAGGTCCTGACCGCGCTGCTGGCGCAGCGACCAGTTTTCGCTCTGGAGTCGGCGGCAACGTTCTGCCAATGCGGTCGCCGTGGAGATGGCTTGATCGGCGGAAACCGCCATCTTGTGCAATCGGTCGTAGGCCGTTGCCAGTTCAATGTCGTGGTCCGCTGTGGCCTTGTGCAGTCGTCGCTCATAGCCCGTGCGAAGATGTGAGGTCTCAGCGCGATTCAGCGCCGACCGCGCAACGGAATCGTCGATGTCAGTTCGAGGGGGAACTGTTGCCGGGGAGCGTCCCGGGCTACGTCTCTGGCGCAGACGTGCCGCGCGGTAGCGTCGTTGGCGCTGCCTGTTCGCGCAGCCTGATGTGCAGTAGATCTGCCCACGGCGGGTGGGTGTGAAAGCGGTGTGGCATTCCGGCCAAGTTTGGTCGTTCACACCCGTTCATGGGTCCGGGCGCCGGAGTCTGCATGACTCGGCGTTATGTGCTTCGTTACGGCGCATCGCAAGATGCCAGAGGTGTGAGGCGCTTTTGTGGTCGCGCTAGGGGGCCTGGCGGGGGTCGTCGCAGCATGCGTGACGTGGCGGATGGATCGGCCGACGGTTTGGTGTAAAAGCGTGATTGTCGCCGAATCAATGAGTGGGGAATTGGGTTGGGTGGATTCGAGGCAGAGGAAAGGACCGTCGACGGCGGGTCGACGGTCTTTTGGGATCGCGCAGATCCGGAGGGGTCAGGAAGGGTCGGTCTTTAGCTGGGTGCCGGCGGCAAGTTTGAGCGCTTGTGTCAGCCTCTCGATTTCGGTCGGGTTGAAGCCGGACCAATGGTGATGGTCATCCACCACGACGACGGGCGCCTGAGCGTAGCCGAGGTCCTGGACGTATTCGAGGGCCGCGTCATTGCTGGTGAGGTCAATGCTCGTGTAGGCGATTCTTGCCTTGTCGAAGCTCATGGCTGTCAGGCGGCATTGCTGGCAGCCGGGCTTGCTGTAAAGGACGATGTTCATGGTGTCTGCTCCCTTCTGGGGTTTGGTTAGAGCGTGCGGTAGGCCTGGGTCTTGCTGGTTGCCCATCCCGCGACGAGGCCGCAGCCGAGCATCTGGCTCATGAGACGGGCGAGGCGGTAGTCCGGGTCGAAGGACCGGGCGAGGTCCATTAGGTCGGACGCGATGGAGCCTTTGCCTTTCCACCAGGCGATGCACCCGAGAACGGTCAGAGGGGCTGCAGCATGGCCCGGTGCCGCGACTTCGTAGAGCTGCCGCAAAAGTCCTTCGGCGGTGTCGATCCGATCCCAGTGCGGCGCTGCATCGGATTCGCCGAACAGGAGGAGTTCCATCGGTAGGTCCAGGCATGGCATGTCGGCGATGAGCCTGTCCCTGAGTTCGGGAATCTGTAGATGGGCGAGCAGTTCGGCGAGCTGCGCCGTCGTCGGCTCCTCTCTGTCGTCGATGAGAGCGGCCCAGAGTTCGCGGGCCGCGGCTGTCCGCTGGGCGTGGCTCTGCGTCGCGGCAGCTTTGAGATGAGTGTCGACCTCGGCGGTGAACTCAGGCGTGACGGTTCGGCTGGGGAGGGCGAGGGCAAGGCTGTCCCGGATCTGGCTGCCGCGGAAGATGAGTTCGGTGTTGAGCACGCTCGACTGGACGGTAGTGAGGGGGATGGCGGGACCGTAGGAGATGGGGTGGATCCTGAACTCGGCGATGGATGTGGGTCCGACGATCCAGCCGGCCTGGATCGGCATCCCGGCCAGGGCCAGCTGCTGGGCGAGTGATTCGACGAGGGGGCCGAAGAGGGCCTCGCTCTCGTTGGCGTGGTTGGTGTTCGTGAAGATTGCGAAGACCGCCGCCGTCGCGTCGTGGTCGCTGCGGAGGTATCCACTGACTCTTCGGGCGTACATGAGTGCGTGGTCGGGCGTGGTGGGCAGGTCCAGCCGAAGGGTGGCGCCCATCCGGCTCTCCTGGAGTGAGATGCAGACCAGACTCTCGTGCGGCCAGTAGCCGAGGCTGTGGCCGATGAGGCTGACAAGATCGGCCGGGGTGGTGATGTGCAGGGTGTCCATGATGATCTCTCCTCAGTGGTTGGCAGGGCCTCTTTTGCTTTGGCCGTCTGCTTTGGTGGTGCCTTCTGGTAGAGGAATCACCGCTGGGTATGAGGGACCGGAGGGCAACCCGGGGGACCGGGCAGGGGGAGGAGATTGTTGTGAGGAAATAAGCGACGCAGGAGCGCCGAGGAACAATGTCCGGGGGAATGCCCGGCGCGTAGCGCGCGGGTTGCGTGCAGGGACCGCCCAGCGATGATGGGGGACCAGAAGGCACCGCCTGAGTTGTGGATGGCTGTGCACGGATCGAAGAGTGGCATGTTCGAGATCACGCTGGGGCCAGGATTGCGTGATTTCCCTGGGCGGGTCAGGCCTTGGAGAAGGATATGGGTGGTTCGCTGTCATCGTCCTTCTGGATCCACACCAGGTAGTCGGCAAAAGACATTACGCAGTAGTAGTCGCAGTATCTTTGGGCGCGGATCCCGTCACGGCGGACGCCCCAAGAGGAGACCGTGCTTACCTGGCTATCTAAAGCTGCGTCCCGCATCTCACTGATGTTCTGGTGCGAGGGCGAGGCCGTATCTTGAGCAAGGGCGCTGAATTCTGAGGTGTCTTGATCGTCGAGCATGTCGCCCTCCTGATCGAGAGATCCTGGATGATCTCGTTACCTCTTTCATGCCGCTATACATGACCCCTTACATGACCGGCACCAAAGCAGAAGGGTGCGCCGGATGAGATCGGAAGGGTCCTTCATGGACGAGATGCAGCGCTTCATGACATCGATGGGCGTGCCACGTTCTGCAGGAAGGCGTGATTGGACGTAGTCGTACCGTCGAAGTATTGTGCGGGCGTGGTGAAGATTGATGTCGAAGCGGTGGGCAGGATGTTGGACAACCTGTTACCTCCCGCAGCAAGGTCCCCATACGAGGACCTGGAACCCGACTACGAGTTCCTCGATGCAGCACCCCGTTCACCTGCTCATGCCTCTGACAGCACACGCCTCAAGCGATCGGGGGACCCTTGCTACGTGCTGGCTAATGCGGGATGCCTGTTCAGCGGTGCTCGGCTGGCGAGTTTTCCCTGCTCGGTGACGGAAGCCGCATTTGCAGGGCATCAATCTTGACTAGGCCTCGGTGTGCAACAACAACAAGCATGAAAAGCCTACGATGGTGGCGAGTAGGCCGAAAACACCAATGGCGATGAACGCCTCATCCAGGCTGTGATCGCTGGTCCGGAGTAAATGCCAAGTCCCAGGACTCTGGACATGGGGTGATGGTGTTCGACTGACTTCCGCAGGATTCCGGTGTTTTTGTTATGGGTGCGACATAACAACGGCTGTTAATCCCCCTTCT
>NZ_JBTNDX010000043.1:0-20898 GCF_054510755.1 Pseudarthrobacter sp. MDT3-1
CGGTGTACATGCCGCCGCAGGCGCCTTCGCCGGGGCAGATGGCGCGCTCGATGCGGTCAAGGTCGCCGAGGCTCATCTTGCCGGCGGCGCAGGCGCCGACGGCCTCGAAGGCGTCGATGAGGGTGACTTCCTTTTCGGAGCCGTCCTCCAGCTTGACCCAGCCCGGCATGATGGAGCCGGCGTACACGAAGACGCTGGCCAGGTCCAGGCGGGCGGCTGCCATGAGCATGCCGGGGAGGGACTTGTCGCAGCCGGCGAGGAGGACCGAGCCGTCGATGCGCTCGGCCTGCATGACGGTTTCGACGGAATCGGCGATGACTTCGCGGGAGACCAGGGAGAAGTGCATGCCTTCGTGGCCCATGGAGATGCCGTCGGAGACGGAGATGGTGCCGAACTGCATCGGGAAACCGCCGCCTGCGTGGACACCTTCCTTGGCGCTCTGGGCGAGACGGTTCAGGGACAGGTTGCAGGGAGTGATTTCGTTCCAGGAGCTTGCCACGCCGATCTGGGGTTTGGCGAAGTCATCGTCGCCCATACCCACAGCGCGGAGCATGCCACGCGCGGGGGCCGCATGAATGCCGTCGGTAACCACCCGGCTGCGGGGCTTGAGGTCCACTAATTGTGATGGTTGCATATCTTTCCTCCGGTGTTGATTTGAAGCTACGTATCGCACTGAACGCGTTGGGCAATGGGACGCGTCGAGGTTTGGGCAAGGGTCAAGGGTTGCAATATTCGCAAAAACGCGGGTCAGCGCGTGGTGGGTCGGTTACGTCGCGGGTGGAGCGGTGCCCGCAGGTGAGGCATCCATGAATCTCGGCGCGGGTCTCGCTCGTTGGCTCGCCGCAGCCCGTGCACGGGAGTCCTGCCACTCGCTCCACTTTCCAGAATCCCGGGGTGCCGCAGGCCGGACATCTGGAGCGAAGCTTCTGTGCAAGGTCTTCGGCCGCGAGACGGATGGTTTCCATGCGCGTCGGATTGGCGTTGGCACGCATGTCTGTCTCGAGAAAAACCTTGCCCTTGGCCGATCGGGCCAGCGCCCTCGAAAAGGCGAGCTCCAGCTCGGGCCAGGCGGCGATTCCCTTACGGATGCGGGGGTCGTGTCCGCCGTCCGGGCGAACGACCAGATGGTGTTCGGGGAATTTCGATTCACGGGCGAACGTTTGGGCCTCCGCCCAGTCCGCCGTCTGCAGGTGGGAGAAGTTCGTCTTGCCTTCGGCTATTCCAACGACCTCCAGCTCGCGCTCACCGTCGATCCAGATCATGAGTTCGATGTTCCAGGGGAACATCCCCATGTATGGATCCGGGCCAAACGAGCCCTCGTTGGCGATACCCAGCGGCAATCCCAACAATTCCATGCCCACCTGCGCCTTCTTACGCGCAGCCTCGAGCTGTGTGCCGGCGCGGGGAATGTCACGGGTGAAAGTACCGAGCAGATCCGTGTCGTAGCCCGTGACGTGTTCGAGCCGGCAGCCGAGCGCACGCTCGAGCACCGGGACGATCACCCGTTCCTTGCCATGCTGGGTAAGCAGAGAAATCCGTTCACCGGAATAGGCGGAAAGAAGGGTTGAATTGCCGGAATCAATACTGGTCATAACTGACCTTTCACTCTGAGCGCGAACTGCTGGAACTGTCGCAGCACACCCGAAAGGTAGGCATGATTAGTTAGAAAAGAACCGACGGCCGCCTCTCAGTCGCAGATGCTACGTCATACAATACATGAAGTTTTGATCGTGAATCAAATAGCGTGTATTAATGGGATCCTGGGATGCTGGTGCCCTCGGATGGACTGCAGTCCCGGAACTTGGGGGTGCGGGCCATTGCCCGTACCCCGACTTCGTAAAAGCTGGAAACGAACAAGAGAGCAACCACGTGATCGATCCCATTATCCTTTTCTTTCTGCTCGGTGCCACCGCCGGTCTGCTGCGTTCGGAGTTGCGTCTACCGGCTGCGATCTACGAGTTCGTCAGCATCGTGCTGTTGCTGGCCATCGGCCTCAAGGGCGGTATTGAACTGGCCAGGCAACCTTTCGGCAGCCTGCTGCCGCAAATGCTGGCCGTGGTGGCGTTGGGCTTTTTCCTTTCACTGGCTGCCTTCCCCGTGCTGCGTTACCTGGGCCGTTTCAAGCGAGCGGATGCGGCTTCCATCGCCGCCCACTACGGCTCCGTAAGCGTAGGCACCTATGCCGTGGTTGTCGCCTATCTTGGCAGCCGCCAGATCGCGTTCGAAGAGCACATGCCCCTGCTTCTGGTGTTGCTGGAAGTGCCGGCCATTATTGTGGGAATTGTCCTGGCCCGGGGTCTGTCCCGGGAGACCCGGTGGAGGTCGGTCGCCCATGAGGTTTTCCTCGGGAAAAGCATTGTGCTGCTCCTGGGCGGGCTGCTCATCGGCTGGGCGGCGGGGCCGGACGGGCTGTCGTCGATCGAGCCGTTGTTCTTCGATCTGTTCAAGGGAATCCTGGCTCTTTTTCTACTGGAGATGGGGCTGATTACGGCGACACAGGTAGGAAGCCTGCGCCGGTACGGACCCTTCCTGATGGCCTTTGGAATTGGCATGCCGCTCTTTTCGGCCCTGGTGGGGACCGGACTGGGCTGGGTGCTGGGCCTCTCCATCGGCGGTACCGCCGTTCTTGCGACGCTGGCGGCGAGTGCTTCATACATCGCAGTGCCGGCGGCCATGCGCATTTCCGTACCCGAGGCCAACCCCACCCTGTCACTGGCCGCCGCGCTGGGGGTCACGTTCCCGTTCAATGTCCTGTTTGGTATCCCGATATACCACGCCCTCGCGGTGTGGGCACATACTTTCGCGAAAGGATGAGACTGATGCAAAGCCATACACGCAAGCTGTTGACCGTCGTCACCGAAGCCGTACTTGAGGGCACTCTCGTTCGGGACATCGACCGGCTCAATGCCCGCGGATACACCATCACCGACGCGCGCGGCAAAGGCCACCGCGGCGTCCGCAGTGCCGGCTGGGAAGCGAACAGCAACATCCGCATCGAGGTGGTGTGCGACGAAGCGACGGCAGACGCTATTGCCGCCTACCTCCAGGAGCACTACTACGAGGACTACGCCATGATCCTGTTCGTGAGTGACGTAGACGTTTTGCGGCCGGAGAAATTCTAGGCCCAAATCGGGCCGCCAGCACCGGGCAAAGGGTCAATGGTGGCCGGAGTGCCGCGGCTTCAGCTCCGAGGGCGCACGATCAGGACCGGGCAGTCCGCATGCCGGAGGCACTGGTCACTCACGGAGCCGAGCAGCATCCCGACGAGCCCGCCATGACCGCGCGATCCGACAACCAGCATGCGGGCGTCCCGTGAGATGTCAATGAGGCTCTTGGCGGCGCCGGCGTGAACGGCCCTGTAGCTGACGGAGAGCGTGGAGTATCTGTCGACCCTCGTGTGCACATCCCGCACGAGCTCGCCATGCACCGCCGTTGCGTACTCGTCAAAGGACGACACATATCCGAACTCCCAGCCGGGCGGGCGAGGGGCAGCAGCGAGAGACCAGGCCCGCACGATGACGACGGGGACCTCCAGCTGGTCCGCGAGTCCAAGTGCCGTGTCCAGGGCGTAGTCTGCGCAGGCGGATCCATCATGCCCGACCACGATGCTGTTGCCCGGTGCCGGGTTCAGACCGTCACCCAGGCTTTCCTGACTCACTGATGGTTCTCCCTGCTGCTGGAGGCCAAAACTGCACCGGTTGCCGGCCGGCGGATGGCACCGCGGCCGCGGGCCAGGCGCTCCAATGCTGAGGCAATACGGCGGGTCCGCCCGTACTCAGAGCCACCGCCCCGGTAGGTCATCAAGACAGTTTCAAATGTGACCCCGGCGGGATCCAGCACCTGATGCCCGAGACGCTGCAACCAGAGCATCTCCAGGTTCCTGCGCGCGGTGACGAACCGGACCAGGGCGGCGTCCGTCGTGAAGCCCAAACGGGGCCGGGCGAGAGCGATCAGCAGGCGGGCACCGGCACCGCGCGCCTGCGTGGCCGCCGCGGCCAAGACGTCCGCAGCGCCTGACTCAGCGACGATGACGATGAGATACACCGGCCCCGCGGAATCCGCGATGGTGGCGGGAACACCGCCGGGAAGCTGCGGTCTGAAACGTGCCTCTCGATTGTTCAAGAGCGAGCTCCTTCCAAACCGCCGCCGCAAAGCCTCGCCGAGGACACTGCAGCCGGCCACCCCACCACCCCGTGCGGTAGCGTATGATTCAATCAATGAACTTAGATTAGCGAATTATAGTTCAGGTGTCTAGGGTGCGGGAGGTGGGTTCAGGGACGAGGACCGCGAGGAGTTCGTCCAGTTCGTGGCCGGCATCGACGGGATGGCGGAAGGGGCGGCCGGTGGCGACGGTGTAGCTGTTGCGGCGTCCGTTACGGGTTCTGGTGATATATCCGGCCTCCACAAGGTCGGCAGTTATCTTTTGCGCAGCGCGCTCCGTGACTCCCACCCGGGTGGCGACGTCGCGCATGCGGATCTGCGGATCTCGGGCGATGGTGAGCAGGACGTGGGCGTGGTTGGTGAGGAACGTCCACTGCGTCTCGGCGGCGGCCCCGGCGGGTGTCCCTGAGTCAAAATCCTTGGTTGCCATTTCAAGGACAATAGTCGATCGGACCCGCAGGCGCCCGGTCGGCGGCCGGGAGTGCAGGGAAAGCAATCAGTCAGTTTCAGTTGATGACAAGAAAGGCCACCAATGCTCGAAGTCAGTGTACTTCGCTGGACGCTCACCATCGGACTTATTCTCGGGCTGCTCGCCCTGGATCTTGGACTGGCTGCCGCACGGCCGCACGTCGTGAAGTTCCGCGAGGCCGCAATTTCATCGATTCTTTATATTGCCGTGGCCATTGCCTTCGGACTGGTCTTCGCAATGCAGGTGGGCTGGGACTATGGCGCGGAATTCTTTGCCGGCTACATCGTCGAAAAAAGCCTGTCCATCGATAACCTCTTCGTCTTCGTGATCATCATGTCGACCTTCGCCGTGCCAGAGAAGTACCAGCAGAAGGTCCTGATCTTCGGCATAGCAATGGCTCTGGTCCTGCGGGCGATCTTCATCGCCCTGGGCGCAGCACTGCTCCAGCTGTTTTCCTTCATGTTCCTGATCTTCGGCCTGATCCTGATTGTGACGGCTGTGCAGCTTTACCGGCACCGCAACGCCGACCCGGATGTCCATGACAACGTGCTGGTCCGGGTGGCCCGCCGCGCGCTGACCGTCACGAAGGACTACGAGGGCGGCCGGATGTTCACACGCAGCGCCGGACGCCGGGCAGTGACGCCCCTGTTCATTGTGCTGCTCGCAATTGGCAGCACCGACCTGCTGTTCGCGCTCGACTCAATCCCGGCCATTTTCGGCATCACCGCCGAACCCTATATTGTCTTCACCGCCAACGCCTTCGCCCTGCTAGGGCTGCGGGCCCTGTTTTTCCTCGTCAAGGGGCTTCTGGACCGCCTGGTCTACCTCTCCACCGGCCTGGCGATTATCCTGGCTTTCATCGGCGTGAAACTGGTCCTGCACTGGGGGCATGGCCTCGATGGCCGGGTGCCGGAGATCAGCACCAACCTCAGCCTCGTCGTCATCGCAGTCGTCCTGACAGTGACCACGATCGCAAGCCTGATCAAGGTCCGCCTGGATCCCACCGCACGCGCCCACGCAGGATCTCTCACAACAGAGGATAAGTCCGACTCAGACCGGTCCGGCTGACCAGGCACATGAACTCGTTGGCCGTCGGCGGAAGAGTTTAGCGACGGCTGGCACTACGTGCCTGTTCGAAGCAGCAGGTTGACGGGCCGACGGGCTGTGTGGATCCAAACGGCTGGTCCACCGGCTGCCTTAGCCGCCTCTGGCCCCGGTCAGCTCAGTGCCGGTCGTGGCACTATCACTCGCCACCGGGCAGCGTACTGTGCCCGCACGTGACGGGCCCGGCCATCCCGCCGGCGGACCCGCTCGAAAACCTCCATTCCAAAATTGGTTCCGCATGTCTAGCCTCTTGAGAGGACCTTTGCCCCGTCCGGGCGCAGTTCGCCGCTGGGCGACACGTGCCGGTACAGGGTCTGCCGCGTGATGCCGAGTTCGGTGCGGAGATCGCTGACCTGGTGCCAGGTTGCCCCATGGAAGCCATAGCCAGGCGGAGCTTCGCCGGGGTCATCTTGTAGGGACGTCCCCCGTTCCGGCCCCTGGCGCGGGCGGAGGCCAGTCCGGCGAGGGTGCGTTCGGAGATGGGTTCCCGTTCGAATTCGGCTAAGGCGGCGAAGATCCCGAAGACGAGTTTCCCGGAGGCGGTGGTGGTGTCAATGGCCGCGCCCTGGCCGGTGAGGACCTTCAGTCCGATGCCGCGCTCGGTCAGGTCGTGCACGATATTGACCAGATGCCGCAGGTCACGCCCCAGCCGGTCGAGTTTCTATACGACCAGGGTGTCACCGTGACGCAGGGCTTTGAGGCACGCGGCCAGGTGAGGCAGGTCATCCTTCTTCCCTGAGGCCTTGTCTTCGTAGAGGGAGTCCGTATCGATGCCGGCGGCGACGAGCATGCCGAGGGGATGTTCCTCTTCGTTCATCACGGCGACGGCCTCGCATACGGAGGGGGTCCGATCCGCTCAACCGATGTGTGGACAAACACCCTGAACGAGCAGACCTATACGATCACGGAGTCAGGCCAGGCACGGGACCACAAAATCACCGACAACGGCGATGGCACCCTGACCGTCGAGATCGCTGTCTCCGGCGTCCAGAAGGTCTATGGCCCGGACGGTAAGCGTCTGTTCATGGACACGGGTACCTTCAGGTTCGCGATTCTCATTGATCACGGCGGCACGCCTGCTGACCCCTCCGACGACGAGTTCATTAGGGACCTCGGCGAGACGGCCAGTCACGGGCAAGCGGACACGGCAGGACGCGACTTCTGCGAAGACCTCGTCACCTTCATCGGTTAATAAATTCAAGCGGCCCTGGGAAAACGCCCGGACGGACCTTTTCAACCACATCTTCCCGCGGCCGGCAAAGACCTGACTGGCCGCCCGGGACCGAAACAACCAAGGACCCACTGTGGAACACGACCGGCAGCAGGGCCGGGTAATCCGGTATGCCGCGAACTAGGCCCGCCCGGCCAACCAAATCCCGGAGTCCTCAACGAGACCGTCGGCGGATCAAGGTTAAGGCCCCTCCGGTGAGTATCCGATGAAGGGGCCTTCTCTGGCATACTCATTCGGCCCGCGAAAGCGGCCCAATTCTCTCTTTGGGACGCTTTTGCGCCGAGCCGCTGGGACGGAACGACGGCGACACCACGCGGGCGATAGCCTGAACGTTGAACCCAGCCCCACCCCGGAACGAGGATTTCCCCATGATCACACGCACCGACGTCGACGAAGCCGCTGCCCGGATTGCCGGAAGGATCCGCGTCACGCCCGTACTGGCGGCTGACCGCGGCCAGTTCCCCGGCGAAGTGTGGCTTAAGTGCGAGTTCATGCAGCACACCGGCACGTTCAAGGCCCGGGGCGCGTTCAACCGGGTTCTGGCCTGCCGGGAGCGCGGCGAACTGAAGGACGATGTGGGCATTGTGGTGGCCTCCGGCGGCAACGCCGGCCTCGCCAACGCCTACGCGGCCACGGAAGTGGGGGTCCCTGCCACGGTGTTCGTGCCCGAGACCGCCCCGGCCGTGAAGGTCAAGAAGCTCGTGGCCATCGGCGCCGACGTGGTCCAGCACGGTGCCGAATACTCCGAGGCCTACGACGCCGCGATGGCCTACGCCGCCGAGACGGGCGCGGTCTACTGCCATGCCTACGACCAGCCCGAGATCGCCGCCGGCGCCGGCACCATCGGAACCGAGTTGCTGGAGCAGTTGGGCGACGTGGACACCGTGGTGGTGGCCGTGGGTGGCGGCGGGCTCATGGCGGGGGTCGCGGCCGCCGTGGAGGGCCGGGCCAAAGTGGTGGGCGTCGAGTCCGAATCCACGCCCACCCTGCACGCCGCACTCGCGGCCGGGATCCCCGTGGACGTGGCCGTCTCCGGGATCGCCGCCGACTCCCTGGGGGCCCGGCAGATCGGCCGGATCGGCTTCGACGTGGCCGTCCGTACCGGCGTCCGCGCCGTGCTGGTCTCCGACGAGGACATCGTGGCCGCCCGGTCCCTGCTGTGGGAGCAGTACCGCATCATCGTGGAGCACGGCGCGGCCGCGGCCTTCGCCGCCCTGCACTCCGGCGCCTACGTCCCGGCCGACGGCGAACGCGTGGCCGTGATCCTCTGCGGCGCCAACACGGACCCCGCCACCGTCTGAGGTTCTACCGGTCCACCGCGACGAGGTCCCTCCCGTTGAGCGGCTGGACCGGCCGGCTGTTGCCCGCGTGCGCCGCGCGCAGTGTGGCGAGCTGTCCGGCTCCCAGCTCAATGGGGGTCTCGAGGAGCAGCCAGCGCACGCCTTCCGAGCAGGGCGGAGTGGTCAGGCTGCCGTCGTACGCGAAGTGGTCCAGCGACGCCGGGAACAGCGCCGGGAAGTCCACGACGCCGGCCGCCACTTTCGGCCCATCGGCTGCGGCCGGCACGCCGTCCGTGAACGGCGCCCACGGCGCATTGGTAGCCCCCACCGTGGCGAGGATCCCGACGACGGCCAGCCCGCCGTCGTCGGCCTGGTGGACGAAATGGAACTCGGCCTCGTGCCGGACGCCGTCCAGCGTATGCTCGGATGGGGCGTGGAAGTGCAGCTGCTTGAAGGCGTACTTCTTGCCGCCAACCGTGATGCCTTGGGCCGAGAGGGCGTGCAGCTCGGTGGTGTGGCCGTTGTCGGTGATCTCGCCTTCCGAGGCGGAATAGGCCAGGGCCTGCGGCGCAGGGGAAAGGCCCGGCCCACCCCCGACGTCGATGGGGGACTGGGCGGTGCCCGAAGAGCAGGAGCCGAAGTCGGAGCTCAGGGTGCCCCAGTGTTCGGGACCCTCGGCGCCGTCGTAGGACCAGGCGCGGGGCGCTGCGGAGCCGGACGGCGAGGGTGCCGCGGCCCCGGCGGCGGACCTGCTGCAGCCGGTGACAAGAGCCAGCAGCCCCAGGCCGGATCCAACTAGCAAAGACTTCCTGGTCATTATTGTGGCGCTGCGCATTTCCATCCTTCGGGTCGTGTAGGTCCGCACCGGAGAGCCCGGCGCGGACCTACGACGACTACCACGGGGGCCGGTGGCAGGTCTTGTCACAGACGCCCACCGCAGGATGTGACCCGCTGTCCTTCCCGGAAGTCAGGGCGCCTTGCCGGCGCCGGACGCGTCCGTGTCTTCTGTGGCCCGAGGGGCTGCCGCGGCGGCCAGCACTTCGGCGCCGAAGCTGCCGAGTAGGGTCAGGGAATCGGCCGATGGCGAGTCCGGCTTCGCTGAATACACCCGCAGCACCTGGTCTGAATCGTCGGGAAGCGTCAGGTCTTCGAAGTTCAGTTCCAGGTCCCCGACGACGGGATGGTGCAGCCGAACACTGCCTGCGGACCCCGTTGCCAGCCGGTGTCCGGCCCACCATTGGCGGAAGCGTTCGCTGTGTACTGCGAGTTCGCCGACGAGTTGATTGGCCTGGGGGTCGTTGGGGTGCCGGCCGATATCCGCGCGCAGGGTCCCGACGGCTTCGGCCGCCACGGTCTCCCAGTCCCGGAAGAGATCGTGGGAGCGCGGATCGAGGAAAACCCATCGGGTGAGGTTCCGCTCTGCTGCCGGCATGGCCGGGAATTCAGCAAGGAGAAGGAACGCCAGGCGGTTGCCGGCCAGAACATCTGTGCGGCGGCCCAGGATCAGGGCGGGAACGTTGCCCACGGCGTCCAGGAGTTGGCGGAGAGCCGGCCGAACAACCTGTTCCGGAATGGGTGAATGCTGGGACTTCGCGCAGTTCTCCAGAAGGTCGACCATGTGCGCCTGCTCGCCAGGATCCAGGCGCAGGGCCCTCGCCACTGAATCCATCACCGCCCGGGACGGGTGGATGTTCCGGCCTTGTTCGAGCCGGGTGTAGTAGTCGGTGCTCACGTCCGCAAGGCGCGCGATTTCCTCGCGTCGCAGCCCGGGGACGCGCCTGCCACCGGTGGTCGCGGCTATCCCGGCCTGCTCCGGCGTCAGCCGCGACCGCATTGCCTTCAGGAACTTTCCAAACTCCGCGCTCTGACCCATGCCTTCCATTGTCCAAGCCGGCGTCCCCGCTTTCCAGTGACGAAGGTAGGACTGCCAGTCCTAGGAAAAGGAGGGAATGGCATACCTGCTGACACGGCCTGCCGGCGTGCCTAGCGTTGAATGCATAACCCGCCCGTGCAGGGCTGTTCGAGCAAACAACACAACCACGGGAAGAACTGATGATGTCCCAGCCACAGGAAATTACCATCCCCACAGTGACCCTCAACAACGGCGTCCAGATCCCGCAACTTGGCTTCGGCGTATTCCAGGTCCCGCCGGAAGAAACGCAGCGCATCGTCGAGGACGCCCTCGAAGCCGGCTACCGCCACATCGACACTGCCGCGGCGTACCGGAACGAGGCCGGCGTCGGGGCAGCCATTGCCGCTTCGGGCATACCCCGCGGGGAACTCTTCATCACCACCAAGCTGCGCAACGGTGAACAAGGAATGGCCCACCAAGCCTTCCAGAACAGCCGCCAAGCCCTGGGCCTGGACTACCTGGACCTCTACCTGATCCATTGGCCCGTGCCCGCACAGGGACTCTTCACGGAGGCTTGGAAGGCCATGGAACAGCTGTACGCAAACAACCAGATCCGCGCCATCGGGGTTTCGAACTTCCTGGCTGACCACCTGGACACGCTCCTAGCGGCGGCGGACGTTGTCCCGGCCGTCAACCAAATCGAAATCCACCCCGCGTTCCAGCAGCAGGAGCTGGCGGCCAAGAACCGCTCCCTGGGCATTGCGGTGGAGGCGTACAGCCCGTTGGGGCAGGGCGCCGATCTGGCAGCGGCCACCGTGAAGTCACTGGCCGCGAAGTACCGTGCCACACCTGCCCAGGTTATACTCGCGTGGCATCTCAGCCAGGGCACCATCGTCATCCCGAAGTCGGTCCAGGCCGCACGCATGCGGGAAAACCTGGGCGCTGCCGCCGTGTCGCTGACGCCCGCGGAGGTAGCCGAAATCACGGAACTGGAGTCCGGCGCCCGCACCGGCGGGGATCCCACCGTCGCCGCGCACAGCCAAATGTAGCCAATCCGCACCGGGGAAGTGCAAACCAAGAGAGCCTCACCGAACAAGAAGAGAACCATGGATAATTCGCTGATGATGGCTTGGGCCGTCGTCCACCTCATAAACAACGACAGCCGCAGCGCCTTGCCGGATTCACCCTTCGTGGCACCACGACAAGCCGGACGCGCACGCAGGAGACTGGCCCGCTTCCAGCGGCGGCTGGCCAGTCTCCTGCACGAAGCCGCGTGGGCAATTGAACCTGAACCGCGGACGGCTACTGAGCCCTGACCGTGAGTTTCTGGGGAGGGGCGCCGGCTTGCGGCTACGCATGCCGGCGCCCGGATCGCTCTGCGGCGATTGTGTGGATGAGGCGTGCGGCCGTGCGGGCCGTGCGGGAGTCGACGTCGAACCTGGGGTTCAGTTCGACGACGTCGACGACGGCGAGCTTGGGGGAGCGGGCCAGCTGGCGGCACACTTCCAGCACCACGGAGAGCGGAACGCCGTACGACGCCGGTGCGCTGACACCGGGGGCGACGTATGCGGGGAGGACGTCGAGGTCGATGGTCAGGTAGACCACGTCCACGGAGTCGATGAAGTCCTGCGTGAACTGCCGGACCTGCTCAGTCCTGGACTCGGTGCATTCCTCGTCCAGGAGGTACTTGACGCCGAGCTCCCGGGCTGTTTGGAAAAGGGCCTCGGTGTTGCCGGGCTGGCTGATGCCCACCACCGTGTAGCTGAACCCGTGGCCCAAGGCTTGCTCCGCCTCGGCCACCTGCCGGAACGGTGTTCCCGAGGACGGGATTTCCTCGGCGCGGAGGTCGAAGTGCGCGTCCAGGTTGATGATGCCGATGCGGCGTCCATCGGTGACCTGGCTGGCGCGGAGGCCCGTGTAGGTGCCGAAGGCGGTTTCGTGGCCGCCGCCCAGGATGATGGGCAGGTGGCCCGCGTCCAGGGCCTCGAGGACGGCCGCGCCGAGGCGCTCCTGGCCGTCCTCGAGGTTTCCGTCCACAACGGTGGTGTCGCCAAGGTCGTGGACCAGGAGTTCCGCGGGCGCCGCCATGGGTGCCAGGGCGGAGCGGATGCTTGCGGGACCGTCGACGGCGCCGACCCGGCCTTTGTTCCGGCGGACGCCTTCATCGCTGCGGAACCCAAGGATGGCGATTCCCGTGGTGCCGGCCTGGGCCGTGTTCACTGCGTGGTGCCAGCGACGGTGCTCTGGGCCGGGGCCGTCGTCGCGGCCCGTCCACGTGTGCTGGGTGGTGGGGTTGGTCATCGGGATCCTTCTCCGTGTCCTAGCGCCAGTGCGGCGTCACGGGTGCTTGCTATGAGTTGCTTTTCGCGCCGGACCGCCCGGTCCGCCGGAGCCATGGTGCTGACGGCACCCAAAAGCCGGCCGCCGTCGTCGAACACGGGGAAACTGACGCCCCAGACGCCCGCATCCACCGCCCCGTAGCTGAGGCCGAAGCCGCGGCCCTGAACGAGCTGGAGCTCGTGGTTCAGGTTGTCTGCCTCCTCCTCGCTCAGTCCGAGGCCGGCCACGATCCTGCTCTGCTCCTGGGGGTCCAGGTGCGCCAGCAGGGCCATCGCGCTGGCGCCCTTCAGTAGGGGGAGCGAGCGGCCCGGCGAGTAGCTGCAGCGCAGCATCTGAGGGCCTTCGATGGCATCTACGCACAGTGCCTCCGCACCGCGGACCACTAGATAGGCGGCCAGCTCCTGGGTTTCATCCGAGAGCAGCTGTAGCTGCTCCGAGATGCGGCCCTTGACCATGGCCTCCTGGTGGAAGTTGGCGGCGAGGCGCAGGGTTTCCGGGCCGGCGCTGTACTGCCCGCGGCGCCTGGTCTGCGCCACCAGCCCGGACGGCACCAGCATTGCCAGGTGCCGGTACACGGCGCTGGCGGGGATGCCCGTTGTTTTGCTGATTTGGGCTGCGGTCAGGGTCCGGTGCCGCGCGAATTCGAGCAGGATGTCGACGAATCGCGAGGCGTTGCCTTCCGCTATCACGGAATGGTTCGGAACTGTAGGCATAACACCGACGTTAGTGGCTGGAATCACGGATGGCATCAACTAGTTCCCATAGAGTGGGAATTTACTTTCCGCCGGGTGGGAATCAACCGTTAACGCGAAATCGCCGGAACCATGCCGGGTCGCCGCAAATTTGCAGTGACCCGGCATGGCTCCGGCGATTGCGGCGGCCAGCCGGTAAGAGGCGGCCGGTGTAAGGCGGCCTAGGTCAGCTTGATCTGGCGGTTCATGTCCTTGTAGAGCAGGTAGCGGAATTCGCCGGGGCCACCGGCGTAGCAGGCCTGCGGGCAGAAGGCGCGCAGCCACATGAAGTCGCCGGCCTCCACCTCAACCCAGTCGTTGTTGAGCAGGTACATGGCCTTGCCCTCCAGGACGTACAGGCCGTGCTCCATGACGTGGGTCTCCGGGAACGGGATAACCCCGCCCGGCTGGAACGTCACAATGTTCACCTGCATGTCGTGGGCCAGATCGCTGGAATCCGTGAAGCGGGTGGTCTTCCAGGCGCCGTCGGTATCCGGCATCGCGGTGGGTTCCACCTCGGCATCACTGGTGACGAAGGACTTTGCCTCGTAACCCTCAAGCCGCTCATAGGCCTTACGGATCCATTGGAAGGAGACAATGTCATCCGAGACGTTCTCCAGGCCCCAGGTGGCACCGGCGGCCAGGTAGGCGTAGCCGCCTTCCTCAAGCTGGTGCAGTTCGCCGTCGAGCGTCAGGTTGACCTTGCCCTTGGTGACAAAGACAACGCCCTCAACGCCGGGCTCAAACTCGGCCTTGGGGGCACCGCCGCCGGGGCCGATCTCCACGATCAGCTGCGAGAACGTGGTGGCAAACCCGGAGATCGGGCGGGCCAGGATCCAGGAGCGGGTGTTGGAGAAACCCGGCAGGGTGCTGGTCACGATGTCGGTCATAACGCCCTTGGGGATGACCGTATAGGCCTCCGTGACGATGGCCCGCTCCGTGGTGAGGTGCGTCTGCGGCGGCAGGCCGCCCTGGGGGTAGTAGTACTTGCCCATCATGGGATCCTTACTTTGAAGTGGAGTGTGCCAGCCGCGGGTGCGCCAGTGCGGTCAGCTGGGAAAGTTCGACGCCGGCGAGCGCCTGGACCTCTTCGGTCCCCACTGCGCCGCACTGGACGCCGCGCAGGGCGAAGGCGGCCAGGGCCCGGGCGGTGGCGGGTTCGTCCATGACCCCGCCTTCCGTGTGGTCGACATAGTTGCGCAGGCGTGCCGCTGCGGCCGGAAGCCCCTCGCGGTAGAACGCATACGTGGCGGCGAAACGGCTGGGCAGCTGGGCTGCGTGCAGGTCCCAGCCCTGGTAGTAGCCGCGCTCCAGCGAGCGGCGGACGAGGCGTCCGTGCAGCTTCCAGGCATCCTCGACGGCGTCGCCCACCGGGATGATGTTGGTGGATCCGTCGGAGAGGCGGATGCCCGTGCCGGCGACGGCCAGCTGCATGACTTCCTTGGCGTAGTCCGCGACCGGGTGCTCCATGGACTGGTACTCGGCCGAGATTTGCAGCGAGGCGGAGTAGTCGTAGGTGCCGTAGTGCAGGGCGCTGATGCGTCCCGGAACCACGTGCGGCAACTGCGCCACAGGGGAGGTGCCTTCCGGCCCGAGGATCAGCTGCGGTGTTTCCACCTGGACCTCGAAGCGGAGCCGGCCGGCGCGAAGTCCGTGGACTTCCTCCAGCCGGGACACTGCGAAGTCCATCGCCTGGACCTGGGCCACGGTGGTGACCTTGGGCAGGGTCAGGATGAGTCCGGCAGGAAGTTCGCCGGCCTGCGCGAGCGTGGAGACGAACAGGTCCAGTGTTTTCAGTCCGCGGGCCCGGGTGGGCGCCTCGAAGCACTTGAAGCGGATGCCGATGAACGGCGGCGCGGTGCCGGCCGCGACGGCGGTGGCCACAGCGTTGGCGGCAGAAACCGCTGCCACATCCTCCGCCTCATCGCCGCGGTCGCCGAAGCCATCCTCGAAGTCGAGGCGCAGGTCCTCGATCGGTTCCGTGCGCAGCTTGGCACCGACCCGTGCGGCGACGGCGGCAGCCAGCTCCGGCTCCTGACCCAGCAGCGCGCCGAGCTTCTCGAGTCCGCCGTGAGCCTCCGCCGTCGTAAGCGCCTGGGCACCCCAGTCGGCCGCGAACGACGGCGTGAAACGGTCAGCCGGCACGTACACGGTGTGCACGGGCTGGCGGGTGCCGTCGTCGCCCGGGTAATTACGTTCCAGCAGCTGGTCAGTGGCGGCCAGCTGTGCGTCGATGGCGGCAAGGTCCGCCGCGGAGAGCGACGGCGTGGGGGAGACCGCCATGACTCAGCCCACCAGTTCGTAGGCCGGAGTGGTGAGGAAGTCCGTGTAGTCCTCGGACAGGCAGATCTCGGCGATCAGCTTGCTGGCCGGCTGGTAGTACAGGCGGAAGGCCTCGTCGCCGAATTCGGTCCGGAGCCGTTCCGTTTCCTCGCCCAGGATCTTTTCGACCAGTTCGCGGGTGACGGTGTTTCCGGTGTCGGCGAGGACGGACTTGTTGCGGATCTGCTGCCATACCTGCGAGCGGGAGATCTCGGCGGTGGCGGCGTCCTCCATGAGGTTGTGGATGGCCACGGCGCCGTTGCCGGAGAGCCAGACGGCGGTGTAGGCGACCGCGACATACAGGTTCAGGCGCAGCCCGCCCTCGGTGACCTGGCCGTCAGCCGAGGCGATGTCGATCAGCTGGTCCGCAGTAACCGAAACCTCGGGGCGCTGCTTGTCCAGCTGGTTCGGGCGCTCGCCGAGTACGCCGTCGAACACCTCGCGGCAGGTGGGGACCAGGTCCGGGTGGGCCACCCAGGAGCCGTCGAACCCGTCGTTGGCCTCACGGGTCTTGTCCGCACGGACCTTGGCGAAGGCTGCTTCGGTGACCTCGGGGTGCCTGCGGTTGGGGATGACGGCGGCCATGCCGCCCATGGCGAAGGCACCGCGCTTGTGGCAGGTCTTCACCAGCAGCTCGGTGTAGGCGCGCATAAACGGAGCCGTCATAACCACCGAGGCGCGGTCCGGGAGCACAAACTCCTCGCCGGCGTCGCGGAAGTACTTGATGATGCTGAACAGGTAATCCCAGCGGCCGGCGTTCAGGCCCGAGGCGTGGTCCCGGAGTTCGTAGAGGAACTCGTCCATTTCGAAGGCGGCCGGGATGGTTTCGATCAGCATGGTGGCGCGGACGCTGCCCTGCGGGATGCCGAGGAAGTCCTGGGCGAAGACGAACACTTCATTCCAGAGGCGGGCCTCGAGGTGCGATTCCATCTTGGGCAGGTAGTAGTACGGGCCGTGTCCGTTGAGCAGCAGCTGCTTGGCGGTGTGGAAGAAGTGCAGGCCGAAGTCCACCAGCGCACCCACGGCGGGTTCGCCGTCGATCAGCAGGTGCCTTTCCGGCATGTGCCAGCCGCGGGGGCGGGCCACCACAACAGCCAGCGGCGCGTCGGTGCGGAGCGTGTATTCCTTGCCTTCGGGCGAGGTGTAGGCCAAGGTGCCGGTTGCGGCGTCGAGCAGGTTCAGGATGGCGTCGATGACGTTGGGCCACGTGGGCGTGCTGGCGTCCTCGAGGTCCGCCAGCCATACCTTGGCGCCGGAGTTCAGGGCATTGATGGCCATCTTGGCCGGGGTGGCCGGGCCGGTCATCTCGACGCGGCGGTCCTGCAGCGCGGCGGGCGCCTCGGCGACCTTCCAGTCGCCGTCGCGGATTTCCTGCGTCTCCGGCAGGAAGTCCAGGCGGCTGGTGCGGGCGACGCCGTCGCGCTTGGCCTGGCGGGCCTCGAGCAGCTCGTTGCGCGTTCCGGCGAAGCGCCGGTGCAGCTCCTCGACGAAGGCCAGGGCCTTGGGCGTGAGGATCTCTTCGGCGCGGGAGACCGGCTGGCGGTCAGTAACAGTGATAGCCATATTCGTAAGTCCTTTTCTAGAGAGCGCGGGCGGCGTGAGCGGCGCCCGCCACTGCGGCAGCCACATCGGCGGCTACATGAGGATCGAAGACGCTGGGGATAATGTAGCTCGCGTTGAGCTCGTCGTCAGCTACCCGGTTGGCAATGGCGTCTGCGGCGGCCACCAGCATCTCCGGCGTGATGTCGCTCGCGCCGGCGTCGAGCAGCCCGCGGAAGAAGCCCGGGAAGGCCAGCACGTTGTTGATCTGGTTGGGGAAATCGCTGCGGCCCGTGGCCACCACGGCCGCGTACTTGGACGCAATGACAGGGTCGATCTCCGGCGTCGGGTTGGCCATGGCGAAGACGATCGCGTTCTCGGCCATGGCGGCGACCTGCTCTTCGCCGATCACGTGCGGGGCGCTGACACCGATGAAGACGTCGGCGCCGGCCATGGCTTCGTGCAGGGTTCCGGCGAAGCCTTCCTCGTTGGTGTTTGCGGCAATCCAGGCGCGGTGCTCGTCGTCGTACTGCTCGCCCGAGTGGATGGCTCCGGAGCGGCCGGCGGCAACGATGTGCTGGGCGCCCTGGGCCTTAAGGAGCTGGATGATGGCCGAGCCGGCGGCGCCGACGCCCGAGACAACAATGCGGACCTCGGGGAGCTTCTTGTCCACCACGCGCAGGGCGTTGTGGAGGGCTGCCAGGGTGACGATGGCAGTGCCGTGCTGGTCGTCGTGGAAGACGGGGATGTCGAGTTCATCGCGCAGGCGCTTCTCAATTTCAAAGCAGCGCGGTGCTGCGATGTCCTCAAGGTTGATGCCGCCGTAGACGGGGGCCATGGCCTTGGCGATCATGATGATTTCCTCGGTGTCCTGGGTGTCCAGGCAGACCGGCCAGGCGTCAACGTTGGCGAACTGCTTGAACAGGGCGGCCTTGCCTTCCATAACGGGCAGGGCCGCGGCCGGGCCAATGTTGCCCAGGCCCAGGACGGCCGAACCGTCGGTGAGGACGGCAATGGTGTTGCGCTTGACGGTCAGGTTGCGGGCTGCTGCCGGGTCCTCGGCGATGGCGAGGCAGACGCGGGCGACGCCGGGCGTGTAGGCACGGGAGAGGTCGTCGCGGTTGCGCAGGGCTACCTTGGGGACCACCTCGAGCTTCCCGCCGAGGTGCATCAGGAAGGTGCGGTCCGAGACGTGCTGGACCGTGACGCCGTCGAGGGCGTTCAGGGCGTCCTTGACGCGGGCGGCGTGGTCGTCGTCGGTGGTGTTGCAGGTGACGTCCACAACCAGGGTGTCGTGGTGGGATTCCGTGACGTCAAGCGCCGTGATGGCTGCGCCGGCCGCGCCGACGGCGGCAGCGAGCTCACTCGTGGCGGTGAAGCTCGACGGCGCCGCGACGCGCAGGGTGATCGAATTTCCGGGGCTCGGGTTCGCCATTGAATTTCCTCCTCGTTGGGTCCGTTCCCGGACCGCTCGTGCAACCGAATGTTTTCGTATTATGGATATTATTATCTGCAAAGTGGAAATGCAACCCCCTGGCGGTCATGTTTGGGGACATCGCCTGGGGCCTGGTTGTGCTGTATGTTGAGTGTTCTAAGCAACTCTTTTCACGATGTGGATAAGAGATGTCAGAATCTGAGCCATAGGAGACAACGGAATGGCTGAAAAAGCCTCCGGAGGCGTGCAGTCCGTCGAGCGCGTCTTCGAACTGCTGGAACTCATCACAGACGCGGGCGGTGACGTGACGCTCAGCGAGCTCTCGTCCTCCACGGATCTGCCCCTGCCCACCATCCACCGCCTGCTGCGCACTTTGGTCTCGCTTGGCTACATCCGCCAGCTGCCCAACCGCCGTTACGCACTGGGTCCCCGGCTGATCCGGCTTGGCGAAGCCGCCAGCAAGCAGCTTGGAGCCGTGGCCCGCCCGCAGCTGAAGAACCTCGTGGACCGCCTCGGCGAAACCTCCAACATGGCCGTGCTGGATTCGGACATGGTCATCTACGTGGCCCAGGTGCCCTCCATGCACTCCATGCGCATGTTCACCGAGGTGGGCCGCCGCGCCCACACGCACGACACCGGAGTCGGCAAGGCGATCCTGGCCCAGCTCGACGACGAGGTGGTGCGCGGCATCGTGGCCCGCACCGGCATGCCCACCCCCACGGCCAAGAGCATCGGCGACATTGATGCCCTCCTTGCCGATCTCAAGCTGATCCGTGAACGCGGCTACTCCATTGACGAGGAAGAGCAGGAGCTCGGCGTGCGCTGCTTCGCGATGGCCGTGCCCAACGCACCCACCCCTGCCGCCATCTCGGTGTCGGGGCCGATCAGCCGCGTGGACCAGAGTTTTGCAGACCGCGCCGTGCCGCTGCTGCGCCAGGCCGCAATGGCGATCTCGGCTGAGCTCAACCAGAACTGAGTTTCCCTCCCCGCGAGGTGGCAGATGACGGCAGTGTTTGTTCGGCAGAGTCATATGGTCGTTGCAACGCTCTGATTGATGGAGCGTTTAATGGTCAGGTCATTTCCTCTGAGTACCCGCACCGAGTTCATTGACCTTGTGTGTGGGGGGATGTCGATTTTCGCTGCCGCCCGGCGTGTCGGGGCTGTGCACCAGACCGGGCGAAACTGGTGGGCCCAGTCTGGCCACATGATGAGTTTGAGCAAGGGCAGCGTTGGGGGTCTTGCGGATCCTGCACCGGCGACGGACGGCCCAGGTGGCCGGACGCTGGGAAGGGTGGAGCGGGGGATGATCCAGATGGGCCGACGATGTGGGCTCAGCTACGCCGAGATCGGTAAGGCCATAGGTCGGGACGAGTCAGTGGTTTGGCGGGAGGTGAAACGGAACACCAGCGCGGATGGGGTTTATTACGCCTCGGCCGCCCATAAGAAGGCGCATCAGGCCAGGCGCCGGCCCAAGCCGCTCAAGCTTGTCGAGGACGAGGATCTGTGCCGGCTGATCGCGGTGTGGATGGATGACGGGTGGAGCCCGAAGCTGATCTCGTCGATGTTGGCGTTTTACTTCCGCGATGACCAGACTATGCAGGTGAGCCACGAGACGATCTACCAGGCACTGTACGTCCAGGCCCGCGGAAGTCTGCGGGCAGACCTGGCCGAGAAGCTCAGCCTGAAACGGAAACAACGCGTCCCGCACACCGCTGACAGGACCAAGAACAGCCCTTACAAGGAGGCGTTCAAGATCAGCGAACGCCCGGCCGAGGTCCAGGACCGGGCCATCCCGGGGCACTGGGAAGGCGACCTCATCATCGGCTGCGACGGGACCGCAATCGGCACGCTCGTGGAACGCTCGACCAGGTTCACGATCCTGCTCCACCTCGCGGGGGACCACACCGCGGAGACCGTCGCTGCGGCGATGATTCGGGAGATGGGCGAGCTTCCGGAGCACCTGCGCCGGTCGATCACCTGGGACCGCGGAACGGAACTGGCCGAGTACGCCCAGATCCAAACCGCGCTCGAAACCACGCTCTACTTTTGCGACCCGCACTCGCCCTGGCAGCGCGGGACAAACGAGAACACCAACCGGCTCCTGCGGTTCTGGTTCGAGAAAGGCTCAGACCTCTCCGTTCACACCCCAGAGGACCTCCGCAAGGTCGCCGCGAAACTCAACCGCCGACCCCGGCCCACCCTCAACCTCGAAACCCCAGCCAACCGGCTGAACCAGCTGCTACAAGCGGCATAACCACCCAGCGTTGCTTCCACCAGTTGACTTTGCCTTCAAAACACTGCCGTCATCTGCCATTTGGACGGGGTTAGTGCCAATGCCGTTCGGTTAAGGTCTGCACGGTGATGTCAACCCGTATCCCGGCGTTGCGTTCAGGTGAATAGGCGCAGCCCTTGTTAGAAGTGAATCAAGTCTTGC